>JBGUOX010000144.1:0-19101 GCA_045129995.1 Ruminococcus sp.
TTTTTTCAAAAATATTTCAAAAAAATACCCCGTACCCATGTTTGAGTACGAGGTATATCTTTTTGAGTGCTAGCTTAATGACATTGCACGATGTGGCAGGTTTTTTATATTTCTCGCTATTCATTTTGATTATTTCAGCGTCTGATAAAAGCGCGTTTCTCCCAGATAAGGGATCGGCGCAATTTCACCCAAATGTCTTTGAAGCGCCGTTGCATTGCTGATTGTGTAGCCGGTTGAAAAGAAATCTGTGCGGAAGCGAACCTCCGGGGCTTTCTCAACTTCAAATTCAGCCAAAACCCGCTGCATTTCGGTGACGTCGTTTACATTGATCACGCCGTCGCCGTTAGCGTCGCCATAGATAAACGCGTCGTCAAGCGGACGGTAATATTCGGTCATCCATTCATTGCGCGCAGCGCACCAATCCTTGAGATATGTATAATTCTTGCCATATGTCGATTCCGGAATACGCTGAATGTTTATCCAGTGCCTGCTTACACGCCAACCCGCTTCGCCGTAGTTGCGGTTGATCACATCGGTGTATTGCGTTCTCATCGTGTCGAGAAAACCGCCGTCGGCAGCGATTTGCGACATAAACGTGTAGTGCTCGCGGTAAACGGCGCGCACACGCTCATAAAACCATGTGTTTTTGCACAGCACCTTGTAGATAATGCGCGTATTGACAAACGCGTCCTGCGGTGAAAGCGTCGCACTTGCGCGGTAGTAGGTATCGGGCGCGGCGTTGCCGGATGAAAGATCATAGTCCCACGGCGGTCCGGCATAGAGCTTGCCGTTCTTATAATAGAAGTAAACAGAGCTCATATCCAAGTCGTAGGTTTTCATATACTCATTCAGCAGATAGAATTTCGCAAAAGAGTCAATGTCAACCACCGCCTCAATATCCTCGCGGCTGCCGTTTTTCATGGTGGAGATAACTGATTCCATGGTGGTCTGAATATACTCGAGTTCCTCATCGTCCGGCTCCTCGGGCTCGGAAATAAGAAAGCGAAGGTTTTCTACGGTGAAGTAGCTCTTATCTTCCTCCTCGCGCCTTGCTTCGTATTCCATCAAAAAGTCCTTGCCGTTGTCGATGTTGATATTCACCCTGTCGGTTCCCTCCTGAACAGGCTCGAACAGAAGATAGCAGCCGCGGAATGAATTGTCCATCCAAAGCTCAACAACACGGTATTCGGAGGTGTACGGAATGTTAAGCTCGCGCGCGATCCCAAAGGCGGTGATATTGCGCAGGAGCGTGGGGTCAAAGGTGTTGGCGACCAGCGCCCACTTTTTTCCCTTGCCCATTCCAAGCACATCTTTTTTCTTGGCAAATTTAAAGTTATACGACTTCTTTTCCACCCACGAAAGCGCGGTTGTGTTGCCTCTGACCTTGACGGTACAGTTGTCTGTCAACACGCTTCCGTCAGTTCCGGTGATCGTGATGCTCGCGTCCTGATAATCGTCCTCTTTTTGAAGAGTGACGCCGTTGCCCTGCGCTGTGGTGATGCGGATCTGCGGAACGGAAAGCTCCCATGTGCTTTGCGCCGTGCCGTTTTCCTCAGCCGCATAAGCGGAAAATGAGGTGCAGCCGAACGCCAATGCAATACAAATCAGCAGTGCGGTGATTTTTAATAAGGTTCTGTTGCGTGTCATTGAGATCTCCTCCTGTTTAAGATTCAATTCTAATAATAATACGCGCAAGAGATAAAAAAGGTTGCATACATCAGACGTTTTGGTTGATAAACAGCAGCGCCTTGCCGCTGTGAACCGTGATTTCGGCTTCGTCATCTGTAAAAACATTTGATAATCCCATTGCCCGGGAATACTCCAATACACCGTATGAAAGCGGATATTTCGCTCCCTGATAGCTGAGCGTGACCTTGGGACATCCAAACGGGAACACCGAAAAGGTCTTGCCGTCAAGCCCTTTAAAAACGTGCTCGCCCTCCGAAAGCAGGAGGATTTTTTCATTCTTTGAAAGAATTATCCCCTCTGCCCCGTTTTCGTGCAGATATGCCAGCACGCTGAGATTTGCGCAGGTATGGTCGAGCCGTCCGCCTGTTGCCGCAAGAAGCACAACGGAGCGAAAGCCGCGCGAAAGCGCTGTTTCAACCGCGTGAAACGTATCGGAAAAATCCTTTTCGGGTTTCAGCCGCACCGTTTCAATGTTTTTCGGCAGTGCGCCTTCGCAGGAATCAAAATCGCCTATCAGACAATCGGGCGTTATGCCTGCCCGTCTTGCGGCGTCAAAGCCGCGGTCGGCGCAAATCACGTAGTCCTGCGGCGTGACCGTTTGCGCTATAAACCCAACGTCGGGATTTGGTGCGCCGGCGATAACAACGCAGCGCGTTTTTTCGTTTATTTTAGCTGCCAATGCTTTATGTCCTTTACTTCGTTGTACATCGCCACATAGCTTTCGTGGCGCGTTTTTTCGATGTCGCCGTCTGCAAGCGCCTGCAAAATGCGACAGCCCTTCTCGCACACATGAGAGCACGAGGTGAATTGGCATTCTCCCAGATAGCTTTCAAATTCAGGGAAGCAGTATTGCAGCTCTTCCTTGTCGATCATTTCATAACGCTGCAGATCAACCGTTGAAAAGCCCGGAGTGTCCGCCACAAAGCAGCCGTTTATTTCAAACAGCTCAACAACGCGGGTGGTGTGCCGTCCTCTGCCCAGCTTTTCGCTGATTTGCCCTGTTTGCAGGCTGAGCGAAGGAAACAGGCGGTTGAGCAGGGTGGATTTTCCAACGCCGCTGTTGCCAATGAAGGCAGTGACCTTTCCCTGCAAAAAAGCAAGCAGCCGTTCGGTTTCGGATGGATTGTCCGGGTCGCAGCAAAAGACCTTCAAACCGGCGTGACGGTAAATCCGCGCTATTTCGTCGCCGTTTTGCAAATCGCTTTTCGACACCACAATGACCGGCTCCATTCGGTTGTTCACAGCCGCCGCTGTCATTTTGTCTATCACGGCAAAGTTCGGCTGCGGATCGACTGTGGAACAGACGATCACAAGCGTATCGATATTGCACAGCGCGGGACGGCGCAGCTTGTTTTTGCGCGGAAGGATCTCCTCAATAGCGCAAAAGCCGTCGTTCGGAACGGTGATTCTTACCCTATCGCCTACAATGGGAGAGCTTCCCTTTTTGCGGAAGCTCCCCCTTGCCTTGCACTCATATTCGTTTTGACCGCAGCGGACGTAGTAAAATCCGCCGATAGACTTCATCAAAAGTCCTGTAAGTTCATTCATATTATTGTCCGTCATCGTAATATGTGTTATTGCCCTCGTCGCTGTTATAAAGGGGCTCGGTATACGGCTCGGTATAAGGCTCGGAATCGGTGTACGGCTCGGTATACGGCTCGGTATACGGCTCGGTCTGAGGCTCGGTCGGCACTACATAATCGTGCTGCTCAATGTTGGTGATCTCACCGGCAGAGAAGTCAAGCGTATACTTGACATACAGCTGACCGTTCAAATAAATCTCAACGGTCTGGGTACCGTTGCCCTCAAATTCCAGCTCCACATTTGGCGCGGAAGAAGGAACGATGTCGCGCGATTTGGCGGTGTCTTCATTGCCGTCAACAAACACGCTCATACGCACCGTTTCGGTAACGGTTGACGGAAGCGAAACGTTCATTTTGATTTTGCTCTTTATGCCGTTTCCGCTGCTGACATTCAGTGTTATCGCAACGCCCTTGGCAACGATGCCGTGCGGCAGCGGCGAGGAGCTTATTACCGTATCGCGCTTTTCTTTGCTTTCGTCGTCATACACGACCTCAACGGCAAATCCAAGCTCGCTTAGCTTTGCCTGCGCTTCATCCAAAGGAAGTCCCAGGATAGACGGGATCTCTACGTTTTCGGTGGGAACGCCGTTGGCGATGAAAACATACACCTTTGAACCGATTGTGGTTTTGGAGCCTGCCGCCGGGAAGGTGGTGATGATGCTGTCCTTGGGAAGCTTGTCGTTTTCAACAAACACCAGCTCGGCGGTAAGGCTGTGCTCATTAATATCCTTTTCCGCTTCCTCTTTTGTTTTTTGCTTGACGAACGGAACGGTCACTTCATCGCTGTCGTTGTTTACATAAAGAGTGATGGTAGAGCCTGCCTTGACCTTCATTGTTCCGGTAGGCGGATCCTGTGAAAGGACGGCGCCCTGCGACTGACTTTCGTCGTAGCGGCTTTTCACCTCAAAGCGGAAGGGCGTTTCCATGGCGGCGTTTTCTTTATCTACCTCAGCAAAGATTTTTCCGACATAATCGGGAACATCCACATCCTTGCTGCGTGTGGAAAAATAGCCCTGTAACAGTCCGATCACAACAAAAATCAAGCCGACAGCCAACGCGGAGATCAAAATGCCCTTTGCCGCGTGGAAGAAATTGCTGTGCTCGCGGATCTCATCGTCCTCGTCGGGAACGGGCTCAGGCTCAGGCTGTTTTTTGACCGGCTTTTTCAGCGGCTTACGGTTCTCCTCAGCCGCATAACGCGCCGCTTCTGTCTTGCGCGCAGCTTCGTTCACATATTTTGTAGGCTGTTCATCCGTGAAGGATGTGCCGTAGTCAAAGACGATCGAAGGATTTAGTCTGAAGCGGTCAATATCGCTCAGCATTTCAGCAGCGGACGTATAACGCTTTTCGGGCTGCTTTTCCATGGCGCGCAGGGTGATTTGTTCAAGCCCTATCGGAATAGAGGGATTGACCTCGCGCGGACGCTTAGGCGTTGACTGAAGCTGCATAAGCGCAACGGAAACAGCGCTGTCGCCTTCAAACGGAAGCTT
The DNA here is from genome assembly GCA_045129995.1 of Ruminococcus sp. Taxonomy (GTDB): domain Bacteria; phylum Bacillota; class Clostridia; order Oscillospirales; family Acutalibacteraceae; genus Ruminococcoides. The sequence continues at coordinate 4,763 of JBGUOX010000144.1, forward strand.
GCCGGTCAGCATTTCGTACAGCATAACGCCGACGGAATAGATGTCGGTTTTGCCGTCGGTAACATCGCCGCGCGCCTGTTCGGGCGCGATGTAATGAACCGAGCCGATCGCCTGATCGGTCATGGTGCGTGTTGCCTTGTCGGAAAAACGCGCGATGCCGAAGTCTGTCACCTTGATGGTGCCGTCCTGAAGCAGCATAATATTCTGCGGCTTGATGTCGCGGTGAACGATGCCGCTTTCGTGCGCGTGCTGCAAAGCTCTGAGCACCTGTGTGGTCAAATGCAGCGTGTCCTTCCATTCGATGACGCCCTGACGGTCGATATACTCCTTGAGGGTGATGCCGTCGATGTATTCCATAACGATGTATTGGATCATATCGCCGAAGCTTACGTCGTAAACCTTTACGATGTTGGGGTGCGACAGCATGGCGATCGCCTTGGACTCGTTTTTAAAGCGACGGATAAACTCCTCGTTATTAAGAAATTCATCCTTCAAAATCTTAATTGCGACCTCGCGGTCATCAAGAGTGTCTGTGCAGCGATAGACGTTTGCCATACCGCCGACGCCGATCAATTCGTGGATCTCATAGCGGCCGTCCAGCCGCTTGCCCAAGTATTTATCCATTTGCGCCACTCCTTATCAGTAAATCACGGTGGCGGTGATATTGTCGGTTCCGCCGCCGTCTTTTGCACAGTCGATAAGCTTGTTGATCAAGGCGTCGCCCCGGTTTTCGTGACAGATCTTAACCATATCGCCGGTGGTGACATGATTGGAAAGTCCGTCGCTGCAAATCAGCAGAACGTCGCCGTAAATGAAATTCGCTTCGATGTAGTCAAGCCTTACGGACGGCTTGATGCCCAACGCGCGTGTGATAAAGTTCTTATTCGGATGGTGCTGAGCCTCGTCATAGGTCAGCTCGCCGCGCCGCACCATTTCCTGCACCACCGAATGATCCTCGGTGAGCTGTTTGATTTTTCCGCCGCGGATAGCGTAGGTTCGGCTGTCGCCGACGTGCACCACGTGAACGGTCGTGTCCTTGACAAACACAAACTCACAGGTGGTACCCATCCCGGCAAGATCGGCGTCGCGGGAAGCCTTTTCAAAAATGCGGGAATTTGCCTCATCGACGATCGCCGCCATAAGCTCTCCAATCTGATCCTTGGTCATATCTTCCTTATAAAGCTCGGTGATCCTTGTGCTGATATATTCAACAGCCGTTGCGCTGGCGATATTGCCGCCGTTGGCGCCGCCCATACCATCGCAAACTACTGCCCATACGCAGCTTGGAGAAATAACTCCGAAGCGGAAATCGTCCTGATTTTGTGTACGGACGAGCCCCACATCGCTTTTGCTGAAAACTTCCAAGTTATTTTCCTCCTTCTAATAAAGATTTTCTTCTCAGCTGGCCGCAGGAAGCGTCGATGTCGCTTCCCAGCGTCCGTCTGACGGTTGCCGTTACTCCATAACCGGCAAGTATATTTGCAAAAGACTGTTGTCTTTGTAAATTGCTTTTATAATATCCCGAACCCTCCACCGCGTTGACGGGGATCAGGTTGACGTGACAGTGCAGCGGCTTAAGCCTTTCGCCAAGCTCGTGCGCCTGCGCGTCGGAGTCGTTGACGCCGCGGATCAGGGCATACTCAAAGGTAACGCGCCTTCCTGTGGCTTCAAAATAGCCGCGGCACGAGCGCAGAAGCTCATCAATCGGATAAACCTTTGCTATCGGCATTGTGCGCGCGCGGATCTCATCGTTAGGCGCGTGCAGCGACACCGCCAAATTGATTTGCAGCCTAAGCTTTGCAAGCTCGTCAATCTTCGGCACTATTCCGCAGGTAGACAGGGTGATATGGCGCATTCCGATATTCAAGCCCTGCTCGCTGCCGGCTAAGCGCAAAAAGCGCACAACGTTGTCAAAATTATCCAGCGGTTCTCCCATACCCATCAGCACTACATTGGATATGCGCAGGTTTTCGTCACGCTGCGCCGCCTCGATCTGCGCAAGCATTTCGGACGCGGTAAGGCTTCGTGAAAAGCCGCTTTTTCCCGTGGCGCAGAAGGTGCAGCCCATCTTGCAGCCCACCTGAGTTGAAATGCAAATGGAAACGCCGTGATGATAACGCATCAAAACCGATTCCACACATTCGCCGTCGGGAAACGAAAAAAGATATTTTACTGTTTTATCATACCTTGAAACCTGTTTTTTTTCAATATTTGCAACAGAAATGTAACAACTTGTTTTCAGATGTGTTTTCAAATCCGACGGAAGGTTGCGCATTTCGTCAAAATTGTCCACACCCTTGCGCAGCCAGTCCGTGATCTGCGCCGCGCGGAACTTTGGAAAACCGCTGTCCAGAACAAAGGTCAGCAGTTCCTCGGGATACAGGGATTTAATGTCGATAAGGGTTGCCAAAGCTACACGTCCCTTGTTATTTTTTGGTAAACGCCGCTATGTAAAATCCGTCCGTGCCGGCGGTGTGCGGCATAAGCGTCAGCTCCCAGTCGTTTTCATCGATCGCCCGCGAAACGCCCTTAGGCAGTTGAAGCGGAACGCCCTGAAAATCGGGATGTTCTTTTAAGAACCGACGGGTATTTTCACCGTTTTCGGCAGGATTCAGCGTGCAGGTCGAATACACCAGCGTGCCGCCGTTCGCAAGATACTGTGCGCTGCGGCAAAGAATTTTGTATTGCAGAGACGGCAGATCGGATGGGATCAGATCCTCCTTTGCCCTGATCTCGGGCTTGCGCGAAAGGATACCCAGTCCGCTGCACGGCACGTCGCAAAGTATTTTGTCGGCAAGCGGCAGCGCCGCTCCCTCGGCGCCGTCGCGCTTGGAAGCCAGCAAAACGGTAATACCCAGGCGTTTTGCGCCGTCGCGCATAAGCTTAAGCTTATGGTCAAACAAATCAAAGGCATAAAGCTTGCCGCGGTTCTGCATATACTGCGCCGCCGTAAACGACTTGCCGCCCGGCGCGGCGCATATGTCAAGCATTACATCGCGCGGCTTCGGATTCAGAAAATCGACGCAAAGCTGCGACGACAGATCCTGCACATGGAACAGACCGTCCTTATAGGCGGATAATCGTTCCACCGCTCCGGTGTGCGTCAGGCACAAGGCGTTTGGCAGAACAGGCACATTCTCGCAAAGAACGCCCTGCGCTTCCAAAGCGGCTTTCAGCGCCGCCTTGTCGGTTTTGAGCGTGTTGACGCGCACAAAAAGCCGTGGTCTGCCGCTGAGAGAAGCCATCAGCTTTTCTGCGTTCGATTCTCCGTAGGCGCCGATCCACAGCCGTACCAGCGACTGCGGCACCGCGTATTTTATGCTGTAGTGATATATTGCATCCTTTTCTTTTTCGGGCAGGCGGTACGGCGTTTCGGCGCGCGTGATGCTGCGCAAAATGCCGTTGATAAAGCCTGCCGACTGCTGCATACGCTGCTTTTTGGCAAGGTTGACGCTTTCGTTGACAGCGGCGCTGTCGGGCACCTTGTCCATAAAAAGCAGCTGGTATATGCCCATACGAAGAATGATTTTTGTTTTTGTTTCAATTTTCCTTAAAGAAATTTTAGAATACTGCTTAATGATATAATCGAGCGTTACGGCGCGCTCTAAAACGCCGTAAACAAGCGCGGAAACAAAGGAGCTGTCAACAGCGGAAAGCCTGTTTTCGCGAATGGCATGATTGAGCGCCAAATTGGAATAGGCGCCGTCCTGCTCCACCTTAAGCAGTATTTGAAATGCGATTTGCCGCGGACTTGGCATGGTATTCCCCACCTTTTAGTCACGCCTGCGCACGATCAGCAGCAGACGAAGCAGTTGCATAATAGCTGTCAGCGCCGAGGCGACATAGGTCATTGCGGCAGCGGTCAGCACGCTTTTTGCGCCGGCATATTCATCGCCCTGCAGAAGCCCCGTGTCGCGAAAGCACTTTAACGCGCGGCGTGAAGCGTCAAACTCCACCGGCAGGGTAACCACCGTAAAGAGCACCGAAGCCGAAAACAGGATTATGCCGCCGTAGAGCATATACATACCGAAGGGCGAATCTGTGCGGTAGGCAAACATAAAGCCGATGGCGATCAATATCCAGCTGAACGCCGAGCCGATCCTTGCCGCGGGCAAAATTGCGCCGCGCAGCTTGTTTGGAAAATAGTTTTTTGCCGTTTGAACCGCGTGTCCCGCCTCGTGCGCGGCAACGCCGACAGCCGCGACGCTTGCGGAATTATAGACTGAATCGGACAGGCGGATAACATTCGTGCGCGGATCGTAGTGGTCGGTAAGATTTCCGGCGACGTGCTCGATCGTTACGCCCGTAACGCCGTTTTGCCTTAGCACATATTCCGCCGCCTGAGCGCCGGTCATACGGCGCGAATTGGGGATTTGCGAATACTTTGAAAAGGCTGTTTTTACGCGCACCTGACAAATCAGCGAAATGATTATGCAGGGCAGCATAAACAGAATATAAGTGTAATCAAAATAGAACATAAATTTCTCCAAAAGAATTAATTGAGCAGTTCGCCCTTTTTAAGCTGATGGCCTGCGGCAAACGCCTCGGCGGTCATTTTCTTTTTGCCCTCGGGCTGCAGCTCCAGGATTTCCAAAGCGCCCTCGCCGCAGGCTATCACCAGCGGCTTCACGCTGAGGATCTCGCCCGGCTTGCCGCTGCCCTGCGCCATACGCGCCTTGTGTATCTTTACGCGCTTGCCGCCTATTTCGGCTGTGGCGACCGGCCACGAATACAGTCCCCGAATTTGATCGTGTATTTTTTGCGCAGACCTTGAAAAGTCGATCGGGCAAAGCGATTTGTCTATTTTTGACGTATGCGTCGCAAGGGCTTCGTCCTGCTTTTTAGGTGTCACCGTGCCGTTTTCCAGCGCGTTAAGCGTTTCAAGGATCAGCTCTCCGCCCAAAGCCGAAAGGCGGTCAAACAGCTCTGCGGAGGTTTCGTTTTCGCCGATCTCAGTTTCCTTTGTAAGCAAAATATCGCCGGTGTCAAGCCCTTCGTCCATGAGCATGGTAGTCACGCCCGTCACCTTGTCGCCGTTGAGCACGGCTTGCTGGATCGGCGCGGCGCCGCGGTATTTAGGCAGCAGCGAGCCGTGGATATTCACACATCCGAGACGCGGCACCTCAAGCACCGCCTTTGGCAAAATTTGTCCGTAAGCCGCAACCACCACCACATCGGGTTCAAAGCTTTTCAAAAGCTCCGCCGCCTCCGGCGTTTTCATTGAGCTTGGCTGGCAAACGGGAATATTCAGGCGCTGAGCGCAAACCTTTACGTCGGGCGGAGTCATTACCTGCTTTCGTCCCACAGGCTTGTCGGGCTGGGTAAACACAGCCGCAACGTCATACGCTGCCGCCAGCTTTTCTAACGCGGGCACGGCAAAATCCGGCGTGCCCATATAAACGATCCTCATATTACCTTCTCCTCAGTTTAGGGAATCAGCTTTGCTTCGGGTTTTTTCTTCGGCTCAAATGTCACGCTTTGATCAGGCGTTCATATTTTCGATCTCCTGACGGGTGAGCATACGCTCGGCAACTTCCTTGAAAACTACGCCGTTAAGGTGATCGATCTCGTGACAGAAGGCTCGCGCGAGCAGCTCCTTGCCCTCAATTTCAAACTCCTCGCCAAAGCGATCCTGCGCGCGCACCTTTACATAGTTAGGGCGCTTGACGATGCCCCACTGTCCCGGAAAGGACAGGCAGCCTTCGTTGCCCTCCTGAGTGCCACTGTAGGCGATGATCTGGGGATTGACAAGCTCCAGCACGTTGTCCTGTTCGGGACTGACGTCGATCACGACAACGCGGCGGAGGATACCCACCTGAGGCGCGGCAAGTCCCACGCCGTTGGCGCGGTGCATTGTTTCCGCCATATCATCAAGCAAAATATGAAGCTTGCGGTCAAACTTAGTGACCGGTCTGCACTTTTTTGTCAGAATCTCATCGCCGTCTTTCACAATGTTTCTGATAGCCATACTTCATCATCCTTATTCATATTAGCACACCAGCGCGTTCATATCCGCATACGCGGTGACCTTTGCAAACTCACGTTCATTGCCGAAGCTTTGCAAGACGGCAGCGAGAAGCGAACGAAAACGCCGGTTGTTTCTGCATTTTATAATCAGTTTGTAACGGAATTTATTGCTGACCTTGACCACCAGCGCCGGCGACGGTCCCAAAATACGGATCGGCAGATCTGCGTACCCGGCGCGTGCGGCTTTGCTGAACAGATCCAAAAACACATTTGCCGCGCGCAAGGTCAGCGCCTGGTTTTCGCCGACAAAGCCCACCAGACAAATATCCGCGAAGGGCGGATAAAGCATCGTCTGCCGCATGGTGATCTCGGCGTTGTAAAAGGTTTGGTAGTCCTGCTTAGCCGCCATTGACAAAATCAGATTGTCGGGCGTAAAGGTTTGGATCACCGCCATACCCTTGCTTTCTCCCCTGCCGCTTCTGCCTACCACCTGAGTCAAAAGCGAAAATGAACGCTCATAGCTGCGGTAGTCGTCGGCATACAGCATTTGGTCGGTGTTAAGCACTCCAACCAGCGTGACATTGGGAAAATCAAGTCCCTTTGCCACCATCTGGGTACCGACAAGTATGTCGTAATCGCCGCGCGAAAAAGCCGAGATCATTTTTTCATAGCTCGCCTTGGACGCGGTGGCGTCGGTGTCCATACGCAGCACGCGCGCGTTTGGAAAAATGGAAGCGACGTCCTGCTCCGCCTTTTGCGTGCCTGTGCCGCCGAGCCGCAGAGACTTGGCGTGACAGACCGGGCACTCGTTTTTGAAGGGTACGGAATAGCCGCAGTAGTGACACATCAGGCGGTTGTTGCGGCTGTGGTATGTCAGTGAAATGGAGCAGTGCGGACAGGTCAGCGGCTCGCCGCAGGCATTGCAGGTCACGAACGAATGGTGACCGCGCCGGTTAAGAAGCAGGATAGACTGCTTGCCGTGCTCCAGATTATATGCGATGTTTTGCAGCAGCACATCGGAAAAACCCGTTGTGTTGCCGTTTTGTACTTCGTTGTTCATATCGGCGACAACTACCTCGGGCAGCACCGCCGAACCGTAGCGGCTGGAAAGGGTGTTCAGCGAATAACGCCCGGTTTGCGCGTGATAAAATGTTTCCACGCTGGGCGTCGCCGAGCTGAGAACAAGCAGAGCGCTGCTTTGAGCGCAGCGGAACATAGCGATCTCGCGCGCGTGATAACGCGGCGCGCTTTCCGACTTATAGCTGTACTCCTGCTCCTCGTCCATAATGACAAGTCCCAAGTTTTCAAACGGCGCAAAAACAGCGCTTCGCGTGCCGATGACGATTTGCGCCGCGCCTTTTTTGACGCGCTTATACTCATCTAGCCGTTCGCCAAGCGACAGCGCGCTGTGAAACACGGCGATCTTGTCGCCGAAGCGCCGCGCGAACTGCGCCACAAACTGCGGCGTAAGCGAAATTTCCGGCACCATAACAATAATGCCCTTGCCGTCGCCGATGACGCGCTCGATCAGCTTTAGGAAAACGCTGGTTTTTCCCGAACCGGTCACGCCGTAAAGCAAGCTGACGTGCGCCTTATCGTCGCGGTACTCGTCAAGCAGACGGTCGCACGCCTGCTGCTGTTCGTCTGACAAAGCGATGGCAGGCACGGTTTCATCCGCGTGCAGATCGCCTGTGCGGAAAACCTCTTCATCAAAAAAAACGATGATCCCCTTTTGGAAAAGCGCGTCGATCACCGAAGCCGAAACTCCGGTAAAGTAACGGATCTCCTTGACGGAGACCGCGCCGGTCAGTTCGAGCAGCTCCACCACCTCGCGCTGCTTGGGGCTGAGCTTGACCTGCTCCGGATCCACGCCGGGCGAGAGCACCGCCATCTTCATCACCGCGTCGCTTACGCGCCGAAAAGCCTCGTCGCTTTTGTACAGCGCGCCAACGCGCACCAGCTCGTCAAGCGGTCTGCTGTCGGCAAAGCCGAAATCATCCATCAGCTTTTCCAGCCGAACCGACTTGCGTTTTTTTCGCAAATAATCGCAAACGCGGCGCTGATCTTCGTTCAGCGGCAGATCATCCGCGTCGCCGCGAACGCCGTAAACTGTCGTCACGCGGTAATTGATGCCTGCCGGCAGCATGGTTTTGACAGCGTCGTACAGGGTGCAAAAGTAATGCTCCTTCATAAACCGCGCGACTCTAAGCATTTTTTCGCTAACGACCGGCTCGCGGTCGAGCACCGAAAGAACGGGCTTCAAGCCGTCTGCGTCCTCTTGCCGGAGCATTTGCGTAACGATACCCTGACGGCGGCTGTTGCCTCTGCCGAAGGGCACAAGCACACGCTTGCCGGGCGAGCAGTCCTGCGCCAAGTGTTCGGGAACAAGATAATCAAATTCCCGGTCAAATGAAAAATTCGCTTTTTCTACCGCGATTTTCGCGACTGTATTAAAGCTCATCCTCGTCGGGTTCCATCAAATTGATCTCGTGGTTCCTGATTTGCTCGATCGCCATCAAAACGGGCTTTTCCTCGGTAACGGTGCCCTCGTCCTCGAATTGCTGGGTGATCTCTCTTGCGCGCTTTGACACACCGACTACCAGCGCGTATTTGCTTTGCTTGCCTTCAAATAATTCGTCAACATTTACCTTATGCATAATTTATTCTCCTCTGTTATATTGTACTCCGCAGAGCGGGATTTATTTTTTGTGTTCGTATAAAAGCGCCAGCACTTCATCGGCGGCGCGGTCAACGGTGTCGTTGACAACGCGATAGCGGTAGCGATCCTTATACTTCATTTCCTCGATCGCCTGAGCCATACGCTTTTGGATGCTTTCTTCGGTTTCGGTGCCTCTTCCGCGCAGACGGCGCTCAAGCTCCTCAAGCGACGGCGGCATCACAAAAATGCTGAGAATGTCCGGATACTGCTCCATAACCTGCAAGCCGCCCTGCACCTCGATCTCAAGGAACACGTTGTAGCCCTGCTCAAGCATTTCCTCAACCTGCTTTTTGGGAGTGCCGTAATGATTGTCGCAGTAGACGGCGTGCTCGATATAGCCGTCCTCGTCCGCCAGCGCCAAAAACTCCTCGCGCGTGACGAAGTTGTAGTGAACTCCGTCGATCTCTCCCTCGCGAGGCGCGCGCGTGGTATTTGACACCGAAAGGCGAACGGAATCGTCTTTCGCGAGAAGCTGCTTCATTATCGTGCCCTTTCCGACGCCGGAGCAGCCGGAATACAGCACCAGAACTCCTTTTTTACTCATCCTTTTCCTCACTTTCCCCGGCGCGGTTCTGGATCGTTTCGCAAGACACCGCGGACAGCACCACATGATTGCTTTCGCAAATCAATACGGATTTGCATTTTCGTCCGCAGGTCGCGTCGATCAGCAAACCGTTTGCCTTGGCTTCCTGCACAATGCGCTTGATCGGAGCCGCGTCGGGCGCCGCCACCGCCACCAGCTTGTCGCTGCTGACGAGATTGCCGAAGCCGATATTCATTAGTTTCATATTGTCCCCTTTTTTAACCGGCGTTATTCGATGTTTTGCACCTGCTCGCGGATCTTCTCGATTTCGCTTTTGATGTCGACGACCTTGTGAGCAAGCTGCGCGTCCTGAACCTTTGAGCCGATTGTATTCGCCTCGCGGTTCATCTCCTGGATGATAAAGTCGATTTTTCTGCCGACGGGCTCATTTCTTTCCAAGAACCTTGACAGCTGTTCAAAATGGCTGCGCAGCCGCACGGTCTCCTCCGCGACCGCCACCTTGTCGGCAAATACCGCGACCTCGGTCAAAACGCGCTGTTCGTCCACCTCAACGCTGAGGTTTTCCAGCGTTTGGCGAATGCGCTCGAGCAGGCGTTCCTCGTATTCCATGACGGTCTTTGGAGAGCGTTCCTCGATTTCGTCAACGATGGACAAAATCGTATGCGCTCTGCCGAGGATGTCGGCTTTCATTTTTTCTCCTTCTGTCCTGCGCATAGCAAGGAAAGAGTTAAGCGCCTGCTCCGCAACGGAAAGAACGTCCGCCGTAAGCTGTTCCTCATCCACCGACGCCTTGTTTACGGTGAAAACATCCGGAAAACGCGAGAGCGAAACAACCGCCGCGTCGTTTTCGATGTGGTAGGTATCGGCTATTTCCTGCATTGCGGCAAGATACCCCGCAACCAGGCTGTGATTCACCGAAACCTCGCTTGGCGTGTCATCAGCCGCGCCGATGGAAACAAACATATCGATTTTTCCACGCGATACTTTGGAATTGACAAACGATTTCAGCTTATCCTCCAGAAAGCTGTAGCCGCGCGTGATCCTGCACGAAAACTCAAAATAACGGTGATTCACGCTTTTTATCTCAACGGTTACGGCGCGTCCGTTGATTTCGGTTTCGCACCGCCCGAAGCCTGTCATTGACTGAACCATTGCGATCTTCCTTTCTTAGCTTTTGTTTTGATTTTGTTTGATTTTATTATACCACTATGCAGATAGTTTGGCAATGGATTGATGACAAAACTGTAACCTTTGGTGCAAAAAAAAACATCCCGCCTTTTTGAGGGCGGGATGATAGCTAATCCTTTCTGCGTGAGGAAAAACGGAACATCACGATGTTGACAACGGTAAAAAACGCGATTGCCGCAAACGAATACAAAACCATATTTCCGGCGTCAAAGCTGCCGCCGAAGATGTGCAGCTTCATCGAAAAAACATCCTTCATCGAGTCGGCAAAGGCGTGGTTGTCTGCTCCGTTGAGAATGCTGTCGGCGTTGTCGATCGCGGGCATCATCAGCGACCTGCGCAGCAGCGCGGTGACTTGCGAGCCGGGAACCAAATTGACGACCGTCTGGACTTTTTCGCTGAACTGCCCTACAGGCATATACGCGCCGACCACAAAGCCGATTGCGACGGAAACAAGAATGCCGAACGCCGAAAGCGTGGAATCCTTTTTGAAGAAGGAGATAAAGGTCATCAGCACCATTGTCGCCGACACCGAGCCGAGCAGCACGATGGCGTAAATCAGCATTATGTCGGTAATGCTGTAAAGGAACACGCCGCCGACGAACAGGAAAACAAACCCTGCCGTGAGCAAAACAGCGCTGATGGCAAAGGCGCAGAGCATCGCGCCCGTGAAGTAAGAAAGCACCACGGTGCTTCCCTTGACCGCCGCGGCGGTGTAGTCGTAATCGATCCTGTCCATCTTGTCGTGAACCATAACCGACAGCGCGTTGAGCGACGCGGTAACCGCCGAGGTGCCGACAACGCCTGACACCAGCCACGCGTTAACGATCGCTTCGATGTCTTTTTTCTCCAGAAGGTCTTTTACTTCTCCTAAAGAATTATTTATCATATCTATATAATTACTTTTCAAAAACAGCAAAAACAGCGACAGCACAATGATTTGCGTCAGCATCGACAGCAAAAGCGCGATTTTGTCCTTGCTGTAAACCTTCATATTGCGGACAGTCATTCCCCTGAAGGCGCGAAAGCTTTTTGCGAACGTCATTTTAATCACCCAACCTTTTTCCCGTCACCGCAAGGAACACATCGTCCATATTTCCCTTGATAAACTCATAGTCTTTCACGGCGTCATATTTTTTAAGCAGCGCCGTTGCCTGTTCGCTGCTATCAAGCGCGATGTGATAGCAGTCGATGCGGTATTCTGCGTCAACGCCTTCTTCCTTTAACAGCATTTCCGCTTCGTCGCTTTGCGGAGTATACCACAGCAGGCGACTGCCTGCGTATTGCTGCTTTAACTCGTGCGGAGTGCCGACCGCGGCGATCTTTCCTGAGTCGATGATAACCACCTTGTCGCACAGCGCGGTTTCCTCCATATAGTGAGTTGTAAGGAACACCGTCAGCCCTGTTTCGCGGCGCAGCTTATGGATAACCTCCCAAACCTTGACGCGCGTCATCGGGTCAAGACCTGTTGTTGGCTCGTCCAAAAACAATATCTTCGGATGGTTGATCAAAGCCCGCGCGATGTCCACTCGGCGCTTTTGACCGCCGCTGAGACGCTCGAAGCGCCGGTTGAGTATATCCTGAAGCTCAAAGGTTTCGGAAAGCTGCGCGATACGCGCTTTGATCTCCGACCTGCCAAGGCCGTAGTACGCCGCGCGCGAAGCAAGGTTTTCACGTACCGTAAGCTGTTTATCCAGCACGCTGCCCTGGAACACGATGCCGATAAGATCCTTGGTCTTGTACGGATCGCGGTCAAGGTCAAAGCCTCCGATTTTGACGTCGCCCGAGGTTTTTTCAAGCACCGTGCAAAGAATATTGATAGTAGTGCTTTTTCCCGCGCCGTTTATTCCGAGGAACGCAAAAAACGAGCCTTCCTCCACGGTGAAGCTGATGTCGCGCACCGCCTCGACCTCTTTATAATTCTTGATCAATCGGTTTACTTCAATTATATTTGCCATTCCGATCCCCTCCTGACAAAACCATCATATCACAAACAGCCGAAGATGAAAAGCCGCCTGACGCCAAGCTGCGTTTTTCGGCAGGCAAGCTGCATTACAAAGAGCTGTCCTGCGTGTTGTCATCCCCGTTAAAGTGCTGAAGCGCCTTGTTGATATTATCCGCCTGTGTTTTTTCCGCGATGCTGCTGAACAGCCAAACAAGACCGTACACCGCCAAAATCATAGCCGCGATTATCAGCATTTGAGGAACGGTTGAAAACCATCCCAGCAGCCTGCCTTCGCCGAGGATCACGGCGTTTATCAGCAGATAATGCAAAGCCACGCGGATATAAAACTGCTTTCTGGTCGGCTCTTTCGGAAAGTAATAAAGCAGCGTAGGCAGCGCGCCGAGCAAGCCTGTCAGCATCATCACCCACGGAAAGGTTCCGTCGATGGAATAGTTGAAATCCTTGTAAAACAAAAGGTTTGCCGCGCTTACCACAAACATCACGCACACGGTAATGATGAAAAAATGCGAAACCGCAAGCCTTAAAATATCTTTTATTTTATCCTTCATAACGGCACCTCACATTCCGATTTTTTGTTTGAACGCCGACACGAACTGTCGCGAGATCAGCACGACCTCGCCGTTTTGCAGCTTTGCCTCCAGCCTTCCGTTGACCGAAGGCGCCACCGACCGTATCTTCGCGATATTGACGATCATCGACTTTGAGCAGCGAAACAGCTTTGTGGCGCGGAAGCGCTCCTCGATCTCATAGAGCTTCAGCTTTGTTTCATATACATTTTGCCGCAAATACAAATACGTTTTATTATCCACAGATTCCGCGTAGAATACATCTTTTACCGGTATGCGGAAAACCTCGCCGTCGCGTATGCCGAGTATCAGCGCCTCGTCGCTTTTAAGCTTTTCAAGCACCGACAGCACCTCGTCGCTTACCTCGTGGCATTTTACGATGATTTCCTCCTCCTCGGCAGGCGGAACCGTTTTAAGGGTTATTTTAAACATAAACTGCCTTCCTCGCTTTCTGCCCTAATTGTATCATTTTTAGCGCAAAAAGGAAAGCAAAAAACGGTAAATTGCAAAAAAGAGCCTGTATCTTGCTATAAAATCCGCATATTCCCTTGCATTATCGTCAAGGAAATGATATGATGAAATCAGCAAATATCCATTCCATTGTCTGAAAAGGGGTTTTATGATGAAAATTAAGATCATTTCCGACAGCACCTGCGACCTTTCGCCGGAGCTGCTCGCCAAGTATGATATTGATATTTTGCCGCTTTATGTCGTAACAGGCGACAAAACGCAAAAGGACGGTCTGGAGATCACGCCCGAGAACATATATGACTATGTCAAAGAGACCGGCAAGCTGCCCTCCACCTCGGCGCCCAACGTAGACGACTATATGACCATATTCAAAAAATGGCGCGACGAAGGCTATGAAGTGGTTCATTTCAATATCAGCAGCGACTTTTCAAGCGCTTATCAAAACGCGCTGAACGCCGCCTCCCAAACGGACGGCGTGTATGTTGTGGACACGCGCAATCTTTCCACAGGCTCGGGCTTGGTAGTGCTCCACGGCGCGGAGCTTGCTCAGCAGGGCAAGTCGGCAGCGGAAATCAAGGAAGCCTGCGACGCGATGACCGACAAGGTGGAGGCAAGCTTTGTCGTAGACAGCATCGACTACCTTCACAAGGGAGGCAGATGTTCGTCCGTTGCCGCCCTGGGCGCGAATCTGCTTAAGCTCAAGCCGCTGATCGAGGTGCTCGACGGCAAAATGAAAGCCGGCAAAAAATACCGCGGCAACATCGACAAGGTAATCCTCAACTATGTTTCCGACAAGCTGAGCGGCAGAGATGACATAGACAAGCACCGCATTTTCATTACCCACACCAAATTCAACGAAGTCACGGTTCAGCAGGTGCGCAAAAAGATCACCGAGCTGTACCCCGGCTTTGAGGAGATACT
>JBGUOX010000145.1:0-14875 GCA_045129995.1 Ruminococcus sp.
GGCGGTTTTACCGCGATCTCTTCTCCGCAGCCTCCCAGCAGCTCTTTGAGCAGAGATTTCCTGAGCGCTTCATCCTCGGGGGAATGATTGAAACGCGAGCATAAGAGCCGCGCGTTTTTCTTATCCTCCATGAGCTGAGGATCGGTCGTCAAAAACGGCTCGGCGTTTGTCATTTTTTCTCTTTCAGTTTTCATTTGCCGGCACCTCCGATTAGACTGAAATATATTGTTTGAAATTGGAGAGATATGCTGCGGTGAAAGCTTCGTTTTTCTTTTTTTGATATTGCTTCGGCGCTTAACGATGAACATAGTAAAGCTATGCCAACAATGCTATAAAGTCGGTTCCTCGTGCTGTGCTTGCTCAAATGTCAACAGCGGCAGCGTATAACGCTCCTGCTTTTTTGCCCGGATGAAAAAGCGGATCATCAATATCAGCAGAACGATATCCAGCAGCGCGAGCGACACGCCTATGATCGCTAAATTATCGTTTACTTCCAAAAGCTCCGGCGTCAGTGAAAAATCATACAGTCCGTGAATCAGCCACGGCAGCAGGATGGCGATCGCGCCGTAGCGCTTCTTACCGGTGTGGAGCCGCTTACCGTAGAACCAGCCCATGATGAAGCCGTAGCCAACGTGTCCCATCGTAAAGCCGCGCACCAGCATGATGATCGGAGAAGCGCCGATGGCGTAAGGAATGTCCTCAATAAGACCGAATCCCGTGCCGATGATCACCATAAACGCGACGATATCCGCCCAAGAATAAGCGTAGGGATTTCTTTTCAGTACGAATCGGAAGGCGAAATACTTGATGATCTCCTCGGCGAACGCCAGAACGATAAATTTGTAGATTGCCTGATACACAAGTACATTGATATCCTTCAGCAATACAGCGTTCAATACCCGGATCAGGATATATAGTATTGCGGACAGGAGAATGATCGGCAGCACGCTGATCAATCCGCTGACAAATGAATAAGTACATTTCTTTCTGTAAAGGATATGATCCTTTTGTCTGTTCCGAAGCCAAATAAAGATCAGTACAGACGGCACGATACTGAGCACAAAAAACAAAATAGACAGCAGCATGATTTTATCTTCCCTTCATTTGTTTCTTAATCACGGTGTAGTTCTTTTTGTTCACTTTCATCATTTCGCCGTTAATCCGCTTAAAGCGAGCGGATAGAATCTATCAATACCAAAGGTACCGATAATAACTATTCTCTTCGCCTAAGAGAAAGCTGTTTATCATCATGGCATAACGGCTGTCGGAAATCTCTGTATCTGCATATTCAAAGGTGAACTTTGAGAATTCATCATAGCCGCCGGTCTCGTTGTTGGGGATCAAAACGATCGCTTCCGTAACCCTGCCGTTCTCCTTTGTAACAGCAAACTTGTTTTGGAGCCCCGACGGACCGGCTCTGAAAACTCCTGAGGTGAGCGCTGCGATCCCGTCGGCGTCGTATTCAACGGTATAGGTACCGTTGAAGCGCTGCCATTCCTTTTTTTCTCCTGTATTCCAGTTGGCATACATACCCGTGTTGGTGGTTTTGACAAGCAGTCCGTCCTTGCTGACAACGGTTATAGAATCCGTTTCTTCCTTATCTCCGCTCACCTCGCCGTCCCCCTCAGAGGCGCCTAAATGTTCTTCATGCAGGAGGAAGGTAAAGTACCCGTCGTCGTTCGCATACTGATAGTAATCCGCCTGCGAGCTCGATCCATCCTTGCTCTTTGCCGTCATTTGATAGGTCTTTCCGTTGTTATATTCGATGGTAAAGGTGTAGTTGCCGTTTGAATAAGTTCTGGTCGCCGGGAGGTCGCCGTCAAAGGTATATTTGTTTTCTGTCATATTTTGAGCGGCACCGTCAGCTTCGACCGTTGTCACAACGGTAGGATAACCGTTCTCGTATGTATAGTCAATAACTCTCGCCTTTTCCCACTCCTGTGTTTCAAAATTCCTGCTATACTCTGTCACGGTCTTGACGAGCACCGGTGAGGCGATCCCTTTGACGTTCTCAGACACGGATGCGCTGTCCGCTGTCGCTTTGCCTGCATCATTTGACGAGCATCCCGACAGCGCTGCTGCCGACGTCACGGCGATAGATATAGTCAAAATAATGCCGATAATTTTAATCAAGCTTTTTTTCATAATGCAACTCCTCGTATTTAAGTATTGCTTTACCCTACAAGATTCAGCGTTACGATCAAAGCGACGATCAGCATAGTAACAGCTTTTTCTTATTTTTCACTCTTTTTCTCCTTCGACACGAGTTTATCTGCTATTTGTTATGCGTTCATCCCTTTTGACTCTATATGCCGATATATAAGCTGTTATATGGATTATTTGATAATAATAGCGCACCTCGGCTTCTCGGGCAGGTACTTTATACGCACCCGATCGCCTACGTTGGTAAACCTCGGTGCGCCGCCTAATCTTGCTTCGACAGCCTGACCGTCCTGCGCCGTGAAATTGACGTAGTAGGTATAGCTGTAGTCGGTGCTTCCGTATCATTTATAGTTTCGTTCTCCATGATACGGGACACGACGGCGTCAGCCTCGACGCCGTTCTTCTTGATATTGTTGTAAAGATTATTTGTCGGTTATCGTGTTGAACAGCATCCTGCGGCTGCCGCCCCTCTCGTCGGTAGCTCCCGAACGTGCCATCGCTACTAAGACCATGAACAGCAGATCGAGGTTCTTCTCATGGGTATGAACGCGGTAAAAGCCCTGTACGGGGAGCTTGCTTGCGACCTTGTGCTCTTCGGCGTCCTCCTCATGAACATACTGACTTGTGTTCTCGGCATACGCCAGCTCCTCGCCGTCCTTGCGTATGGTATAGCTCGGCATGACGCCCTGCGCCTGTCCGAAGCGGGAGTCGATGGTGACGCCGACCGCTCTGAGGTGCTTCCACACATCCTGACCGTCGATGGTAAAGGTGTGGTTATTGTCAACGAGAATAGAATTCCAGTCCATCTCCTCGGTATGGCCGACAAGGTGCTTAACCGTTTTATTGTTTTCATGGTCGATGAAGTCGAACTCAAATGCGCTCATAGGACTGAACTTCGTCATCTTTGCTTCATACAGCACACGGCGGTTTTTATCCTCCAGATGATGACCGCCCTTTATTGTGCCGATATCTGTCAGGAAGTACAGCTCGCGTTCCTCTCCCTTGACCGAAGGAGCGTAGGAAAGCTCTCCGTTCGTTTCCTTTAGATTCTTGACAGATACCTTTTTCTTAACGGTCAGGAAGATGACGACAGCTAAAAGCACAGCGCCGATGATCATAATGGCGATACCGATACCAAAGCCTGAGGTAGTTTTGGAGGGATCGTTGGGGTCGTACTTGATTGCAACCTCGCCGCCGACCTTGTAGGCGGGATCATAGGAGTTCAGCGTCGTAGTGTATTCCTTGCCGTCGACCGTGTATTTCGCTTTCACGATATACTGCACATCATTGGGCTTGTCGGCGTCGGGAATATAGTCGGGATCCTCCTCAATAGAGATAATGGTGGCTGTACTGTCAACAAATCCAGCCGACCGGAAAAAAGTTGAATAGATACCAAAGCCAAGAGCGATGACGGCAAGAATCGCCGTAAATATTTTCAGCCCGGGTCCTTTGATTGAAATCATAAGCAATAACTCCTTTTTGACTTGATTATTTATATCATAGACTCATCAAGATCGCCACCCATATTGTCGAGTGAATCTATGGTGATCTTGCATCCGGGCTTGATATGCTGCATGATGAATCTCATGATATTTTCAGGTACGCCGACACATCCGCCGGTATAGGTGCGGTTGATACGGAAGCAGTGCAAAAAGAAAGCAAAGCCCTTTTCTACCTCGCACTCTGAGTTATAGCCCATATTCAGCACATACTGATAGGCATAGTCGAAATCGGCAATATGCTCGCTGTTCTCGGTATCAAGATCGGGGATGTCCTTGATATTGACCAGCTCATTAAAGTGGTTTTTTGAATCTCCCGACCAATAATAGTTTTCATCCACCTTAGTGTACTCCATTTGACAGCCCGGATTATCGGCGAGTCCGAACGCTTTATCAATGGTGAAGGTACCAACAGGAGTATAGCAGTCGTTGATGTTCGCTTTACCTAAGCCGTCAAGACCGATAAAGCCGGGGGTAGCGATAATCTGCTCCCATTCACCGTTATTGTTCTTCTCGTGCATTGTGACATAGGCTGTCGTCTTATCCACTCCCGCGACAACAATCAGCTGTTCACACTCCTTTGCCGCATCCAGCTTCGTCACCCAGTCGGGAGACCTACGTATCTCCTGCTTGGTAAAATACAGATCAGACGTTATCGTATCATTTGCGGTTTTACCTGTTTGATTGCTTGTGCAGCCCGAAAAAGCGAACATCAATATGATAGACGCAAGTATAATGGCTGTAGTTCTTTTCATGATCAATCGTCCTTTCTGCAATGGTTTAATAAATTATACGCTATTCCAAATAAAAAGTAAAGAGAAAAATATTTGCGATAATATTTGATCTGCGGAATGACAAAACGCACAAGGAAGCGGATCGTTTTTCGCAATCCTGCGTTATTTTTTCTCGGAATACGGTTTACTTGCTGAGGTTAATCAGACATCTCTCGTTTTACCGTCTCCATTGCATTACAAAAGCGCAGCAGTCGCTCAACTGCTGCGCTTTAATACCAAGTCGGGCTTTAAAAGTCCGACGGATCTTTATTCTGAATAGCTTTCCAATTCATACATATGATAGCTGACCGTTTTGCCTATATTGTATGGATCATAGAAGCCAACCGGAAAACGCTGAATCCTTGTCGCGTCAGTAATATTCAATCCATCGCCGTCAACATCAGCGGCTTTCTCGTTAAATGAAAATACGGGGATATTGACAAGCTTTCTTTGTATCAGCGTTGCGTCAACGATCGTAACGTCTTCGTCGCCGTCGGCATCGCCGATCATATAGGTGACTGTGATTGGATCCATATCGGTAAGCTCAAATGAAATACCGTTATTCAGTGCATACGATAAACAATCGCTAATCCGGGACTCTCAAACGGAATTAGTATCCATTCGCCGAAAATATTCTTAAATAATTTAAACATATTATGAAAGAAAATCCATTGCTTGAAAAATCGTTAAAGTTTGCTGCACGTATTGTTAAACTTTATCAATACCTTTCCAATGAGAAAAAGGAAAGCGTTATCTCCAAACAAATCATACGAAGCGGTACCTCCATCGGAGCAAATGCAAACGAAGCCGCCTATGGCGTCAGTCAGGCGGATTTTATCTCAAAAATGCAGATCGCGCTTAAAGAAACCGCCGAAACAGAGTATTGGCTAAAACTTCTGCTGCTGTCTGATTATCTGGACGAAAAACTCGCGCAATCGCTCATTAACGATTGCTTGGAGATCAAAAGGATTTTAATTGCTTCATTGAAAACCGCCAAAGAATCCAAATGATTTCGGGAGTTCAACTCCCTGACGCAAATCCGCCTTAAATAATCTTTTTGTAATGATCAAAAATGAATAGAGGTCCATTTTTCCGGAGCATTACGAAAAGAAAGAATACATAAAACAAAAATCACCCTCGTAAATTGCAGTGCGCAAGATACGAGGGTGAAGCTTTAGCTATATATTATTTCGTTGTTGCCTATATCCTTAAAGGCTCACAAACCTCTTAACCGTCCAGTCGTATTCGGTCATACGGAAGGGTGTGTCACAGTGGGGGCAGTGCTTTTCGCGAAGGGCGTCAAAGCTTGCGCCGCAGCTATTGCAGTTCACCGCCTGAACGTTGAAATCGTAGTCGGTCTTAGCCTCCGCGCGCTTGCTCAGCAGCAGGTTTAACATATGGTTTTTGCCGGAAAATCTGCCGTTATTAAAGTGCATACAGTTCATGTGAATATCCATGTCAAGATACAGCAGCCCGTCTTGCTCATACGATTTGTTCAGCGCAAGATAGCCCAGCCACTCCGCGTCAACCACGTCGGGCAGACTCTCCGCGGGAGACTCGCCCTCATAAATCGACAGATTATCGGCTTTTTCCGAATAAATCAGCGTGCTTGTAAGGCTGAGCAGCTTGCCGATAAAATAATCCATCGAAAAATCGGGATCATATCTGCGCATAAAGTGCGGCAGATCCTTTTTCGTTCTGCTGTAGCTCTTTATCTTTGACAGGTTGCGCAGCACTCTGACAAGGGCAATTCCCAGAACAGCTGCGATGAATAGCGTAATTCCGCCAATAACGCCCACACCTGC
This sequence comes from Ruminococcus sp., assembly GCA_045129995.1. GTDB lineage: Bacteria > Bacillota > Clostridia > Oscillospirales > Acutalibacteraceae > Ruminococcoides. The sequence continues at coordinate 6,241 of JBGUOX010000145.1, forward strand.
CGCTATCAGCACCGAAACAACGATTTCGGTAAGCGGCTTTCCCGCGCTGCCGATCATATTATTGTACACGGATATTCCGCCCGCCGCAATGGCGCCGAGTATCATCATCGGGAACGGAGTGATCACTCGGTCGGGAGTTTCAAGAGTATAGCAGCCTGTGATTTTGGGGTACAAGTCGTGCATCAAAAACCTAGTGCCGCAGAACGGGCAGCCTTCGTTAAGCTGACGGATGGTGCCGGCCGCGCCGCAGTTTGGGCAGGAATATGCCTTTTGCGGTTTTTTCTGACCTTTAAGCCAAACGGTGTAGCCGTACATAGTCTTGGTTTTGTTAACGATTTTTTTGCGCGGTCAGAGATATATTCGGTGCCGGCTTGCAGGCGCTTAAACGGGATTCGTGTAACATAGCTGGTGTCGGTGTCCAGCTTCCACGCAATGCCCTCGATGTCTTTCTTGGCTTGTCCGTAGGTTTTTTGAAGCTTAACGCCGTGACGCGCCAGCCGCGCCCTTTGAAGTCCGCGAATATATTTTAAATCCTGCGAGGCTATGGTCGGATCCTTGTCCATACCGCCTTCGTTAAGCTGCTTTATAAACTGCCGAAGCAGCTCCTGCGAGTTATTATCGTAATCGATTTGGTTGTTCATAACAGCACCTCTGTTGAGTGTTATTCTTGAGCAATTTGTAATGCAGAATATTGTGCAGCGCATTTTGCTCCGAAACATATAATAGCAAAAATATTTCGGTAGTTCAAGTTCCTGTCGCGAATCCGCCTAAACACTTTTTTGTACGGATAGAAAAAACTGAAACGCCCGGTTTTTGCCGGGCGTTTAATTTTAAAAAATTTTAAAAAATTTAAAAAAATCAAACAAAGCGGAAATCCTGTCGGCAAATTCGGCAGGGATCTCGCTTTGTTGTTCTTTATCCGCTATTCCTTTTCATTATAATAAATATACCGCAAACTAAACCGCGGCGATTTAATTTCATAAAACCGTAGACAAAAGCCGAAAAAAAGTAGATAATAAAGGGGGTGATAATGATGACGCAGACAGAAAGAAGATTATTTTTGATTAATTATATGCTCTCCGAGCGCGGAGAAAGCATCACGATACCGGCAGACGAATTTAATCAAAAGCGGCTTTTGCGCTCGCTGTTCAACATCCGTATGCCAAGAGAAACGAGCGAAGAATTTTTGAGGATACAAGACGAGTATTTGCAGGAGGAAAACCGCAGCAAGGGTATCACGGATATTGCCGACATAGAGCCGGTTCAAGATGGCATTTATCTTTGGCAGGGCGACATCACCACTCTGAAATGCGGCGCGATAGTCAACGCCGCGAACAGCCAAATGCTCGGATGCTTTCAGCCTTGTCACGGCTGTATCGACAACGCCATTCACACCTTCGCAGGCGTTCAGCTGCGCTGCAAGTGCAGTGAGCTTATGATGAAACAAGGCTATGACGAGCCGACAGGCAGGGCAAAAATCACGCCTGCCTATAACCTGCCGTGCGAATATGTCATTCACACCGTCGGGCCGATCGTCAGCCGTTATTTGACGGATGAGGACTGCGGGCTGCTGAAAAGCTGCTACCTTTCCTGCTTAAAGCTCGCCGAGGAGTACGGAGTTGACAGCATAGCTTTCTGCTGTATATCAACAGGCGTGTTCGGTTTTCCGCAAAAGGAAGCGGCGGAGATCGCGGTCAATACCGTCAGCGAATATAAAAAAACAACAGGCAGCGACATTAAGGTGATTTTCAATGTTTTTAAAGATGAGGATTATGATATATACAACGAGCTGTTAAGGAGCTGAACGTCTAATGAAAGCGATCGACGATCTGAAATATATCGTTGAGGAGAGGTGATGAAAATGAAAAACAAATACGAGCATTTGCCGAACGGCTATCAGGAAACAATAGAAAAAGGGTTGAACGCTTTGCGTGTATTCAGCCGCGTTTTCTACGGCGCAGGCACAAAAGAGGAACAGCTGAAAAGGCTGAAGGATGAATTTGCAAACGCCGACGCTATTGTGATTGGCGCAGGAGCCGGGTTGTCCACATCGGCAGGCCTGACATACAGCGGAGAACGCTTTGAACGCTATTTCTTTGATTTTAAGCAGCGATTCGGGATCACCGATATTTACTCAGGCGGTTTTTATCCCTTCCCTGATAACGAAACACGCTGGGCGTGGTGGGCAAGGCATATATATTTTAACCGCTATATCGATCCGCCGAAGCCGGTATACCGGGAATTGCTGGAGCTTGTAAAAGACAAGAATTATTTTGTTATCACGACAAATGTCGATCATCAATTTCAGCGCGCAGGCTTTGACAAGGCTCGCCTGTTCTACACGCAGGGCGACTACGGCTTGTTTCAGAGCGTGAACCGCACGCTGCAAAAGACCTATGACAACGAAGAATGGGTGTATCGGGCGATGGAAGCACAGGGCTTTGCAAAGGATGAAAACGGCATTTTTAAAGTACCCGACGACAGGAATTTACAAATGCGGATACCTGCTGAACTTATCCCAAAATGTCCCGATGACGGCAGCGACGTTGTGATGAACCTTAGAAGCGACGACAGCTTTGTTGAGGACGAGGGCTGGCACAGAGCGTCGGCGGCGTATGCCGATTTTTTGAAAAAGCACGAGAATGACCGCGTGCTGTACTTGGAGCTAGGCGTCGGCTCGAACACGCCGGTGATCATAAAATATCCGTTTTGGCAGATGACGCTTGCAAACGATAAAGCGACCTACGCTTGCCTGAATTACAGCGAAGCGTTCTGCCCGGAAGAAATCGCCGTGCAGTCGGTTTGCGTGCAAGATGACATCGGCAGCATTATAAATGATTTGAAATCGTATTAAATTTCGGGGGGCAGATCCCCGACACAGATATAGACGTTATGCGGTGCAAAAGAAAGGATGCAAAAGTCATTTATTCCATTTGCGACGTGACGGATTGCGCGGCGCTTCAGGCTCTTTGGGATCTTGCAAAAAGCACGTTTGGCTCGGTTGACATTTGGGTAAACAACGCCGGAGTCAATTCTCCCGACAAGCCCATGTATGAGCTTCCCGAAAAAACCAAAAAGGTATACAACATCCTTGGGGATTATCCCGAAACCATTGTTGAGTACTGTGTGCCGAGAATGCTGAACAACAGCAAAAACGGTTCGCGCATTATGTGGCTTACAAACCGCAAGGCTTTCGGCAGATTTCTTACGGCAGGCTTTAAAAAGCGTGATTTTTTCTCATAAGCAGGCAAGCAGAATAATAAAATCAAATCTCTGAAAACAGAAAATGAGCCGGTTCAACCCTTTCGAGTTTGAACCGGCTCGCTGTTATATTTATTTATTGATTGGTTTTGACAATATATGCGGCATATTATATAAAAATCACAAATTATTATTGTTGATAAATAACTTTGGGTATTCGCTGAAAGCGAACAGCGGCGTTCGCGCAACTTGATAATATATTGCTAACAGAGTTTCTCTTGAGAGCTATCCCGTATATTCGATCCTCCTGTCTTTGAAAATGATTATTATAAAGCGATTGAAAACAGCGAAACAATGTGATATGATGGAAGTGAAGATCCGGGGAGAGCAGAAACGAAGTCATCATCAAAGCCTCGGGGGAAAAGGTGACTGTATGAAAGTAATTGAAAAAATCAGCAAATTCACAGGAAGCTTTATGGCGCTGATCGTGCTGGCAGTAGCGGCGCTTGCTCTGTTTGTGCCGCAGTCGTCGCTGTGGATTGACACGTCGTGGATAAACTATCTTTTGATGATCGTGATGTTCGGCATGGGACTCACAATGAAGCCGAAGGATTTCGCCTTGGTTTTTAAAAGACCTAAGGACATTTTGATCGGCTGCGCCGCGCAGTTTATCATTATGCCGTCGCTCGCGTTCGGCTTGAGCCGGCTGTTTGGGCTTGACCCGGCGCTTACGGCAGGCGTGGTGCTTGTTGGCACCTGTCCGGGCGGAACATCGAGCAACGTAATGACCTACTTGTCAAAGGGCGACGTCGCTCTGTCGGTCGGAATGACGAGTGTAAACACCTTGCTTGCTCCCCTGCTTACGCCTGCTATCACCTGGCTGCTCCTGCAGGCAACCGTTCAGGTGGATGTTTGGTCGATGTTTTGGAGTATGATCCAGGTTGTTATTATTCCGATCGCTCTCGGCTTTGTTATAAACCACTTTTTTGGAAAAATCACGCAGAAGGCTGCTTTAGTACTGCCGTTGGTTTCAACCATTGCGATCTGTATGATCTTAGCCTCCGTGGTATCTCACACCGCAGAGCAGATCTACACAAGCGGAGCCTTGGTGCTTGCCGTTGTTGTTCTTCATAATCTTTTCGGCTACGCAAGCGGCTTCGGACTGGGCAAGCTTTTGAAGCTGACTCCCAAAAAAACAAAGGCTTTGTCGATCGAGGTCGGTATGCAAAACTCGGGACTTGCCACAAGCCTTGCGAAAACTGCTTTTTCCGATCTTACATTGGCAACGGTGCCCGGCGCGGTCTTTTCCATTTGGCACAACCTTTCGGGCGCGCTTTTGGCGAGCATTTACAGAAGATGGAAAAACAGCGCAGAATAACAATAAAATAATAAAACAATAACCTCCCCGTTGGAGCATTGTCCGTTTTATCGACCAAAGGTTCGTGTAAAATGGAAGTATACCAATGAGGGAGGTTTTGAATTATGCTCAATTTTTTAATCAATTTTTGTCTTATCACATTCCTTTGCTATGCGGTGGCAGGTCCCGTAAAGGCGATCCTTTGCCCCAAAAAGCGCCGCACGCGCCGTGCTGTCGCTGCACAGACACGCCGTCATGCGTCTAAGACGCTTTTGCCCGCCTTTGAACAAAATCATCTTTACACCGGTTTGTATCAACGGCGGAACAGAGAAATCCCATACGGAAGCAAAAAAGCGGCACGCAAAAATCTGCGTGCCGCCTGACTTTTAATATTTATCTATATTTCCGGCAAAATGGTTGTAGCTACCGCAAAGTATATAAGCAGAGAAAGCGAGTCGCAGACCGTGGTGATCAGCGGATTTGCCATTACCGCAGGGTCAAAGCCGACCTTTTTTGCGAGCAGCGGCAAGCTTGAGCCGACGATTTTTGCCATTATGATGGTGCCGACCAAGGTCAGCGACACCACCAGCGCGACCAGCACCGGATTTCCAAATTCTCCGGGCTTGGTGCCGTAGTTGCGCAAATCGAAGAAAAGCAGCTTTATAAAGTTGGCAGCGCCCAGCGTTAAGCCGCAAAGGATCGACACGCGCAGCTCCTTCCAAAGCACACGGAAAATGCTTTTGAACTCGATCTCACCCAGCGACAGCGCACGGATTACGGAAACGGAAGCCTGTGAGCCGGCGTTACCGCCGGAGCCGGTGATCATCGGGATGAACGATGACAAAATGATGATCTGCGCCAGCACGCCCTCGAACGAAGTGATGATCATACTTGTGAAGGTAGCGGACAGCATCAGGATGAGCAGCCAAGGCACACGCTTGCGGTAGATGCCAAAGACGCCTGTTTTCATATATGGCTTGTCGGAGGGCAAAACCGCTGCCATCTTTTCAATATCCTCGGTCGCCTCTTCCTGGATGACGTCGATAGCGTCGTCGATGGTGACGATACCGACGGTGCGGTGCTCGTTGTCAACGACCGGCAGCGCCAGAAAGTCGTAGTTGGAGAACATCTGCGCGACCTGCTCCTGGTCGTCGAGGGTATGGACGGAAATGACATTTTCCTCCATAAGATCCCTGACAATATCGTCGTCGTTGGCAAGCAGCAGATCCTTAACGGTTGTAATACCGATCAGCTTGTTGTTTTCATCGTTGACATAACAGGTGTAGATGGTTTCCTTGTCAACGCCGGTACGCCGAATACGCTTGATCGCCATTTCGGCGGTCATATCCGGGCGCAGCGAAATGAACTCGGTCGTCATGATCGAGCCTGCGCTGTCCTCGGGATATTTCAGCAATTCATTGATTTGTTTGCGCATATCCTTATCGGCGCTGCGAAGAATACGCTTGACGACGTTAGCAGGCATCTCCTCGATCAGGTCAACGGCGTCGTCGACAAACAGCTCGTCAACGACCTCTTTCAGCTCGCTGTCAGAAAAGCCGTGGATAAGAAATTCCTGCGTTTCTTCGTCCATTTCTACGAAGGTTTCCGCCGCCAGCTCCTTGGGCAGCAGGCGGAACAGGATGGGCATTTTTTCATCCTGCAATTCCTCAAATACCGCCGCGATGTCGTAGGGCATCATGGTGGTGAGGATGTCCCGAAGAGTTGAAAACTTTTTCTCTTCAAGCAGTTTTTTGATGGTTTGCGTCAGTGTGACGTTTACCTGAATCATCATCTCTCCTCCTTTATTGTCGGAAAGACGCGTTCCTGATTATGAGTCAGATAAAAATGCTCTGACTGCGCTTTTATCTGAATCATAAGATTTAGGCTAAACAATAACGAACGCAGTGATCCGTTCGTTTCTACTTCGCCCGGGAACTGCGCCTAAACTTCCGGCTGCGTCCATTAAAATTTCACCTCTCATATTTACAAAATCATTTGCCTTGCGGCACAATATTATTTTAGTCCAAAAGCCCGAGGATGTCAAGATTAAGATTGTTTTGCAAAGCGTTAATTACCTGCCGCAAAGTCTTGATTTTTTCCGATAATAATAGTATAATGAGTGGAAATGAAGCTTTGGAGGTAGACATGAACGGTTTGATCAAAAAATATCTTCCTTATGCCGTCGTTATCTTTGCGGTGTTTTTGCTGGTACCGCTGCTGTTTTTGCCCGGTTCGGCTCTGGCGGCTTACTCGCCGGTGGCTTTTTATTTTATATTGCTTACCACGGCAGTTATCACCTCGGCTATTTACTGCGCCAAGCACGGCATTGACTTTTTGTTTACGCTTATGGCGCCCATCGCCTTTATGTTCACGATGATCTACAGCGGAGGTTTTAGATTTACCAACCTCATTTTGCTGTTCGTATATTTGGTGGCAGGCATTTTCGGACAGTTTTTGGGCGACCTTGCCTTTGGCGACGACCGCCGCAAAAAAGAAAAGCAGGAAAAGCAGGAACAGGAAAAGCTGATGCTGCGTGCAAAGCGCCGCGATGAGCGCGAACGCCTGCGTATGGAAAAAGAATCGGCGGAGCAAACCGAGGCGGAGCGTTATGATTATGACGACGAAGCCGAAACGACGTCAGGCAAATCGTCGATCGACGACGACGATTTTGACTATGACAAGTATATGGCTGACATTGACCGTATGCTTGAAGAAGACAAAAATCGCAAAACAGACTTTTAAAATCAAATCCCGGCTCAGCAGAGCCGGGATAGTTTATTATATGTCATATGCAGTACAAATTTGTGTCCCACGCCGGGATGTACGGGTGATGGCGCAAATAGATTTGATAGTCGGGATTCAGCGCGCGGATAAGCAGCGGCAGGTTGAAAATGTCCTCAAAGCGGTGATACGCGGCATAATTCAGCTTTGGCTTGCAGCGGCGCAGGGTGTCGCTCATTCCGTTTAGCGTCTCGGCGTCGGCGCCCTCGACGTCGGCTTTGATATAACCTGCCGACGTGCCGCAAAGGATGGCGTCTACCCTTGCCACGCGTGTTTCCACGCCCTTGTCGGCAACAGCGCTGTTGCGCCCTGCCTTGTTATTAAAAATCAGCGTCGTGTTGCTGTCCCACGCGCCCAGCTGCCACAGCTCGGTACGCGGCAAGGCGGCGCAGTGCGCCTTGAGCTTTTCGAAGTTTTTTCCGTTGGGTTCAAGGGCGATGATCTTGCGGTAAGCGCCGTTTGTGTAGTGCAAAAATTCGTCGATGGTGTCGCCGTTGTAAGCGCCCAGATCGACATACACCTCGTTGCTTCCCAACCTTAGAATATCAAAAAAAGCCTCGTCCTTTTCGGTGGTAACAGAATCGAGCAGATCGATTTTTCCGGTGTGGTAAAACCTCAGAACGTTTTCATAGACGCGCCGCGACATATCGTCCGCGAGCAGCCCGTAGACTTTTTCGATTTTTTCGCGGTTTTTCGCGATAAAGCCTCTGTCAAACAGGTTGTCGCCGAACGCCGGAACAGACGGCACCAAAAGCGTGTGCCTTTCGGCGATTTTTCTGACGGCAGCCATTACCTCAGGCAGGCTGCTTGCAAAGCAAAGCGCGACCGCAAAATCGCCATACTCCTTCTCCAGCTCGTCAAGCCTTTTTACCGTGAACGAGCGGAAGCGCTGACCGCGCACAAAATCATCGCTTGCCATCACTGCCGACGCGGTGATTCCGAAGCGTTCAAAGGCGTCAAGCACCTTGTCGGCGCCGTTGCCCATGCCGTAAAGCACCACGGGTTTTCCGCAGTTTTTTAATTGTTCCCATACGTTGGGTTGTGTATCCAAAAAATCAAACATATGTAACATCACTGCTTTTCGCGCCTTTTAAAAACATCCTGACGACGCTTTTGCAAACGGCGGGAAGGAAAGAATTAAATATATAGTAAAAAAAACGCCCACCCTATTGGGTGGACACTTTTAGGTGTTGGCATCTCCCTATTTTCACACCCCGTCGCCAGAGCACTATCTTCGGCACCACTGAGCTTAACTTCCGTGTTCGGTATGGGAACGGGTGGACCCTCAGCGTCATC
>JBGUOX010000146.1:0-15207 GCA_045129995.1 Ruminococcus sp.
CACCGTCTTTAGAAATTTCGGCAAGAACATCATCTGAAAGGGTTGAATACAATCCTTTGATATTTGCCATTTTGTACCCCCGCTACACATGATATTCTGTAACAATATTCTATCATATTGTCAGTTGATTGTCAAGCGTGGCGCGCTGTAATAAAGCAATTCTGTATACTTGCATACTAAAACAAAAATTATTTATGCAATATTCCTAACGCGCAGTCAACATATAGCACAAAATGTATTGTTTTTCATATTTTTTCGTGCTATAATACTACTGTTATTATGTAGCTTTTGAGGTGTGCGATATGGTAGTAAAATGTACCAGCTTCGGCGTCAGCGGCATAGACGCGTATAAAGTGGAGGTAGAGGCTTCCTCGCGCGTCGGACTGCCTGCCTTTGATATGGTCGGGCTGCCCGACACAGCGGTGAAGGAAAGCAAGGACAGGGTGCGCAGCGCGCTTGCAAACTGCGGATTCCGCCTGCCCTCCGTGCATTTTGTGTTCAATCTGGCGCCTGCCGACATCAAGAAAGAAGGCCCCATTTACGACCTTCCGATCACGGTCAATCTGCTTCGTCTGGCGGGCTATATCCGGTCCGATCTGTCAGACTGCGCGTTCATCGGCGAGCTTTCTCTCACCGGTGATGTACGCGGCATAAACGGCGTCCTTCCCATGGTGATAAAGGCGCGTGAGATCGGCGTAAAGAAGATCTATGTCCCCTTCCAAAACGCGCAGGAAGGCGCGGTCGTCGAGGGGATCGACGTTTACCCGATAAAGAGCATCCATCAGCTCAAAACGGTACTGGACGGAGCACAGCAGATGGAGCCGGTCAAGCCCGTCACTCCGGACAAGATTTCATCAAATTCTTTTGTGCCGGACTTTGCTCAGGTAAAAGGCCAGCTTGAGGCTAAACGCGCAATGGAGATCGCCGCGGCAGGCGGTCACAACATCCTGCTTATCGGTCCTCCGGGTTCGGGCAAAAGTATGCTCGCCAAACGCGTGCCTTCGATTTTGCCGGATATGACCTTTGACGAAATGATTGAAACGACAAAGATCCACTCCATCTCCGGCAACCTGCACGGCGACGGACTAATCACGGTTCGTCCGTTCCGTTCGCCGCATCACACCGTGACTGCCGTAGGTCTTGGCGGAGGCGGAACCGGCACTATCCGTCCCGGAGAGGTTTCTCTTGCGCACCACGGCGTTTTGTTTTTGGATGAGCTTCCCGAGTTTTCCCGCAGCGCGCTGGAGGTGCTGCGCCAGCCTATCGAGGACGGCACTATCACCATCTCGCGGTCGGGTCAAAACTGCACATATCCCTGCTCGATTATGGTCATAGCGGCAATGAACCCCTGTCCCTGCGGCTACTTTGGCGACCCAAAGCACCGCTGCACCTGCTCGGAATTAAAAATAAGGCGCTATCTAAACCGTATCAGCGGACCGCTGCTTGACCGGTTCGACATTCACGTTGAGGTGCCTCCGGTCGAATTTGAGGAGCTTCGCAACGAAGAACACGCCGAAAGCTCCGCCGAAATCAAAAAGCGCGTAGACGCGGCGCGCGAGATCCAGCGCAAGCGCTTTATGGGCAGCCGCACCACCTGCAACTCCAAGATCAACGCTGCCGAATTTGAAAAATTCTGCCTTATCGACAAGGAAGCCGAGCAAACGCTTAAACGCGCTTTTGAAACGCTTGGCTTTACCGCGCGAGCCTATGACCGCGTACTCAAGGTTTCGCGCACCATTGCCGATTTGGAGGGAGAAGAGATCATCCGCGCCCATCATGTGCTTGAAGCGGTGCAGTACCGCAGCCTCGACCGCAAATACTGGTCGGCATAAGCGTAAAACCACTTGATAAACCACAAAATATATGGTATAATACGAAAGCAAATCACAAAATAGTCTATTTGGAGGTATTATTATGGAAATCACTAAAAACTCTATCATCGGCGACGTACTCGATCAGCATCCCGAAACCGCACAGCTGTTTTTGAGCATCGGAATGCACTGCCTCGGATGTCCCGCGTCTCGCGGCGAAACCATTGAGGAAGCTTGCTATGTTCACGGCGCGGATGCCGACAAGCTTGTTGAAGCGCTGAACGCCGCCATCTGATGAACAGCGAATCACAGTTAGATAACCGCTTGCGCCTGTGCGCGTCATTTGTACGCCGCGGCGCAAAAGCAGCAGACATCGGCACAGACCATGCGTATTTACCCGTGTGGCTGTGCCGTCACAATGTTTGCCCTTCGGTGATCGCCGCAGACGTCAACCCGGAACCGCTCAGCCGCGGCAGGATCTCTGTTGAACAGGCAGACCTGACCGACAGGATCGAGCTGCGTCTCAGCGACGGCTTAGCGCAAATCGGCGCGCAGGAAGCCGACGACTTCATCATCGCGGGGATGGGCGGCGAACTGATAGCCAAAATAATCGGCGCCTGCGGCTACGCCAAGGACAAAAGCAAGCATTTCATTTTGCAGCCGATGACCAGAAGCGAAGCCCTGATCTCTTACCTTTGCGCCGAAGGCTTTGTTATCGACCGGCAGGATTGCTGTATAGCAGGCAAAAAATGCTATACGGTGCTGTCGGTTTACTATGACGGAAGTTCAAAAAAAGTCAGCGAAACCTACTGCTATACCGGTGAGCTTAACCCTCGTGAGAACGAAACTCACCGCCGCTTCATACGCGCCCACATCGAACGGCTGCGCAAGCAGGCAAAGGGAGACGCGCGGTTTGGCGCGCTGGCTGACAGATTGGAGGAATTTTGTGACAACGGTTAAAGCGATTTTGGATTGGTTCGAAACGTTTGCGCCGGTATCATCGGCAATGGATTTCGACAACGTCGGTCTGCTGGTCGGCGACAAAAACGCGGCTGTCAGCCGCGTATTGCTTACGCTTGACGTCAGCGCCGAAGCAGTTGATGAAGCGGCTTCACTGGGCTGCGAACTGATAATCAGCCACCACCCGGTTATTTTCAATCCCCTTAAGCGGCTTGACGCGCGCAGCGTGCCCTATCTGCTTGCAGAGCGCGGCATTGCCGCTGTATGTATGCACACAAACCTCGATCTGTCCGAAGAATTTGGCGTCAACACCTGCCTTGCCGAGGCGCTGGGCGTGCAAAAGCTCCGCAAATCGCAGTTGGGCGAATGTCTGTTCATCGGCGAGCTTCCCCGGGAAACGGACGCCGAATCGTTTGCCGCCCGCGTAAAGGAAGCGCTCGGCTGCAGCGGCTTGCGCTACACGACCGCAAAAGCGACCGTCAAAACCGTAGCGGTAGCGTCAGGCGCGGGCGGTTCCGATATTTTTGCCGCCGCGGAAGAAGGCGCCGACGTCCTTGTTACCGGCGAGATAAAGCACCACGAGATAAACGCCGCCAACGAAGCAGGCGTCAATATTGTTGACGCCGGTCACTTCAAAAGTGAAGATGTTGTCATTTTGCCGCTGAAAAAGCGCCTTGAAACGGCTTTTTCGGACATTTCCTTTACAAAATCGCAAACTTACGGCGATAAATTGAAATACCTTTAAATATACTTGCATAATTTGTTACAATTTGGTATAATGAAATGAAATAGTTTTTAATATAGAGGTACTATGAGAATACGAAAGAAAAAATGGGCGGAACCCGAACTGAGCGTCTGTGATTTTTTCATCAAAAACCCTGAAGAACACGCCGGAAAATGGAACCGTGCTTTCAAAAAGGAACAGCCGCTTTATTTGGAGATCGGCTGCGGAAAGGGCGGCTTTGCCGGTCAGTTCGCGCTGAAATATCCCGACCGCAACATCATCGCGCTGGACATCAAAATCGATATGCTCGGCGTAGGCCGCCGCACTATCGTCAGACTTTTTGAGGAAGCCGGCAAGGACTCCGTCGATAACCTTCTGCTCGTCAACTACAACGTTGAACAGCTTGACAAGGTTATTTTCCCCGAGGATGAGATCGAGGGACTGTTCATCAATTTTTGCAACCCGTGGCCGCGCGCAAAGCACAAAAAGCGCCGCCTGACCTACTACAAGAAATTACAGATGTACAAAAGCTTTCTCAAGCCCGACGCGGAGATCCGCTTCAAGACCGACGACGACGAGCTGTTTGAGGAAAGCCTTGAATATTTCGAGCAGAGCGGCTATGAGATCACCTATCTCACGCGCGACCTGCACGCAAGCGATTTTGCCGAGAACATCGAAACCGAACACGAGCGTATGTTTACCGAGGAAGGCAAAACCATTAAGTTTTTGATTGCAAAGCAAATCGGCACAAACGCTTCGTGACAACAAACAAGCCTTAGCCTTTACGAAAGGAGGATGCAGATGAAGCTCAAGCCCGTTGCCGCCGCGTTACTGGGCGCGGCAATACTTGCCGCCGCAAGCGGCTGCGATTTTTCTGATTTAGGAAGAGAAGATATGCTGCGCCCTCCCAAAACCATGGGCGACGAAGCGGAGATCGAAAAGCTGATCGCCGAAAACGCGCCGGGCGGCTACACGCTTAAATATCCAAAAAGCGGAGCCAACCGCAGCGCGATCGTGATGCACGACCTCGACGGCGACGACGCCGAAGAGGCGATCGCCTTCTTCCGCGACAAGAACAGCTCAAGCGGCGTCCATATGCTTGTAATGTACGAAGAAAAAAGCGTATGGAAAACCTCCGACGACTTTTTCACCGAGACCACCGACGTGGACTGCGTTGACTTTGCGGACGTCAACGCAGACGGCGCGCAGGAGCTTTTGGTAGGCTATGCCACCTATACCTCGGGCGTCAACATTTTGTCCGCCTACACCTTTTCGGACGGCAGCACCAAAACAATTCAGTCGGGTCAAAACTACTCGGCGTTTTACTGCGGCAACCTCGACAGCAGCGGCAAAAGCAAGGTCATAACTCTCTCGCTTTTCAGCCCGGAAAACGAGGCGAAGGCAACGCTTTTGGAATACGACTCAAAGCAAGCCGCCCTGACCGAAAAAGCCGCGGCTGCGCTTGACCCCAACATCGTCAGCTACAAAAACGTCCTGTTCTCCGAGCTTTCGGACAACACCAAGGGACTTGTTGTGGACGGCGAGCTGGCAAGCGGCGAGCTGAACACACAGGTGATCTATTATAACAAACAGCTGAAAACACTGCGCAATCCTCTTTACGCGGAAAAAACGGGAAATCCCACCCAGCGCAGCAGCAATGTTTATTCCGCCGACGTCGGCAACGATATGAAGGTAGAGGTACCAACCGTTTCAACCCTGCCCTACAGCGCGCAAAGCGGAGCGTTCACCGCAGCCGACCAGGTGGTTTGGAACCGGTTCAGCCCCTCGCAGGAAGCTCTGATCCCTCTTCAGCGCACAGCGGCGAACTACAACTACAACTACACGATCAAAATACCCGAAGCATGGGAATCAGGCTTGTTCACCGTCCTGCTTAACGAAGACGGCGACGAAATGCGGTTCCGTGAATGGAGCGGCGGCAAAGCGGGCGCCGAGGTATTCGTCATCCGCGTATTCAAAATCGCCGACTGGGATCAGGGAAAGGATGTTGAAGGCTACTCCCTGATCAACAAGGACAACCGATTCGCCTACACCTTCCGCAATCACAAAACCGAAAGCGCCTTGGCGATAAGCGACGATGACATCAAAACCGCTTTTTCCCTGCTAAGCGGCACTTCGGCTGCCAACAACATCAAAAACTGAATCTATACAGACAGATGAAATAATGGAGGTCTTGATATGAAGAAAATACTTGTTTGCGAGGACGAAGCTGCCATCCGCGACTTTGTTGTGATCAACCTTACCCGCGCCGGTTACGATGTAGTCGAAGCCGACTGCGGTGAAACTGCGTTAAAAAAATACGATGATAACGACGGCGATTTCGACATCGCAATTCTCGACGTTATGATGCCCGGCATCGACGGCTTTCAGGTCTGCAAGGAGCTGAGAAACCGCAACGGCGGCATCGGCATCATTATGCTCTCCGCAAAAACTCAGGAGATGGACAAGGTGACCGGCCTTATGCTCGGCGCCGACGATTATGTTGCGAAGCCCTTCTCCCCAAGCGAGCTTTTGGCGCGCGTGGATTCGCTGTACCGCCGTGTGGCGCTGGCGCAGTCCCGCTCCGAAAACAACTTCAAGGAAGAGCTGAAGTCAGGCGATTTCATCCTCAACCTCAGAAACCGCGCCTTGATGAAGGGCGGCAAAATGATCGAGCTGACACAGGTCGAGTTCCAGATCATGGAGTATTTCTTCTCAAATCCGGGCGTAGCGCTTGACAGGATCGACATCCTCAACCACGTTTGGGGCGACGCCTATGTAGGCGAGGATAAGATCGTCGACGTAAACATCCGCCGCCTCAGAATGAAGGTCGAGGACGAGCCGTCCAATCCCAAGCACATCATCACCGTTTGGGGCTTGGGCTACAAATGGGACGCAGGCGAATAAAAACACCGGCTCCGCCGAAGTTTTGACAAAGGAGATGAACGGATGATCAAGGGTATAACAAAGCGCTGGATGCTCAACACGCTCAGCGTTATCCTCACCATTATCATTTTGATAGTGGTCATCCTGATTTTTGCCGTCTCCTCCCTGTTCCGGTCACGGATAGAACAGGATCTGCATTCCGCCTCCAATGAACTGACGATGGTCTTTTCGGGCTTCGAGTCCGACAATCCCTCGGACTTCACCTCCGCCGCGCGCGACTACGTTGAAAACTTCGACAAAAAAGAACAGATGGGCGTAATGGTGCTAAACTCCTCCGGCAAAGTCGTAATGACCTCCACCGGCTTTCTTCCCTCTGAAAACGAGAAGATGAACGACTTTGAAGCCGCTCGCAAAAGCAAGGAAGGCCACGCCTTCTGGAGCGGCAAGCTTCTGTCGGGAGAACGCGCCATCAGCGAAACACGCATCATCCGCGACGAAAACAACAACGTAGTAGGCGCTGTGCGCTACATCGTTTCGATGGAGCCTGCCCACAGCCGCACCCTGCTGTTTGCCGCCATCATCATCGTGGTCGGCATCGCGGTCATCGCCATGGTCATCCTTTCGGGTCTGGCGTTCATCCGCTCGATCGTCAAGCCGATCCGCCGCTTGTCCGACGCGGCGGCGCAGATCGCGCAGGGCGACTTTTCCGCCTCGGAAAAAATCGAGCATAAATATAACGATGAAATCGGTGATTTGTGCGACGCCGTAAGCGATATGGCAAAGGATCTGCAAACCACCGAGCAAATGAAAAACGATTTTATCTCGCGCGTTTCACACGAGCTGCGCACGCCGCTGACCGCCATCAAGGGCTGGGCGGAAACAATGCAGCTGAGCGAACGCGGCACGCTTGACCGCCGCACCTTTGACCGCGGTATGAGCGTTATCATCAAAGAAAGCAGCCGCCTTACAAGCATCGTTGAGGAACTGCTGGACTTCGGCAGGATACAAAGCGGCAGAATGGTGCTGATCAAAGAAAAAATCGACATTCTTGCCGAATTTGACGAAACGGTCTATATGCTGAAGGAACGCGCCGTTGAAGATGGCATCCACCTGCTATACGACGACTCCGACGTAGTTTTGCCGCCGGTCTACGGCGACCGCAACCGCTTAAAGCAGGTGTTCCTCAACATTCTGGACAACGCGCTTAAATACACACCTAATGGCGGCGTAGTCGCCGCGCAGGTGCTTTACTCCAAGGACGATCCCGACGTGATCAAAATCGTGGTCACCGATTCAGGCTGCGGCATCCCTGCCGAGGACTTGCCGCGCGTCAAGGAAAAGTTCTTCAAAGCCAACCAAACCGTCGGCGGCTCCGGCATCGGGTTAGCCGTCGCTGACGAAATAATGAACCTCCACAACGGCAAGCTGGACATCGAAAGCGGCGAGGGCGTCGGCACGACCGTCACCCTGACCTTCCCCGTTTACAAAGAAGGCGAGGAAGAAGAAGCGCCGGAAACTGTCAAGCTTTAAACTTTGGGTAAAATGAATTCACATAGAAGGAATTACTTATATGACAAAAAAGACGAAAAAAATCACCTCCATCGGCGGCAGCGCGCTGATTGAAGGCATTATGATGCGCGGTCCCAAGCGCAACACAGTCTGTGTGCGCACCGGCAAGGACGAAATCTACACCGAAGACGTCCAAATCACAATGATCCCCGAAAAGGTCAAGCTGTTCAAGGTGCCGTTTTTCCGCGGCGTCGCCGGTTTGATCGACTCTATGCGCCTCAGCTACAAATCGCTTATGCTCTCCGCGGACAAAGCCATTGAATCCGCCGAGATCGACGAGGAGCCCTCAAAATTCGAGAAGTGGCTCGACGACAAATTCGGCGACAAGCTGATGAAGATCCTGATGGTATTTTCCTCGATCCTCGGCGTAGCGCTGGCGGTAGGACTGTTCTTCTTCCTGCCGTGGGGCTTGTTCGAGCTTCTCAAAATGCTTGTTCCCGCACTGCAAAACGGCGGCGAAATGGTCACCTTCTGGCAGTCCGTTTTTGAGGGCGTGCTGAAAATCGCGCTGTTTTTGCTGTACATCGTCGTTGTTTCCCAAACAAGGGATATGAAGCGCGTGTTTATGTATCACGGCGCGGAGCATAAAACAATTTTTTGCTACGAAAACGAAGAAGAGCTGACCGTTGAAAACGTTCGCAAGCAAACTCGCTTCCATCCGCGCTGCGGCACAAGCTTTATGGTCATTATGCTGATCCTCGGCATCCTCGTCGGTCTGTTTGTACCGACATGGCTGGGCTTCTGGCGTCCGGTCATCAAAATAGCGCTTATCCCCGTCACCTGCGGCATCGGCTATGAGCTGATCAAGCTCTGCGGCAGACACGACAACCGCTTTACACGCATCATCGCCGCGCCCGGCTTGTGGGCGCAGCGAATCACCACAAAGGAACCCGACGACGATATGATCGAGGTAGCGATCGCCGCGATCAAGGCGGTCATCCCCGAGGACGGCTCCGACATCATCAACTGCGGATGCTAAAGGATGTTTATCGCGCGTGCCGTCAGGCGCTTGCGGACGGCGGCGTCGAAAACGCCGATTTTGAAGCGCTCAGCCTGCTGGAACACGTCACGGGCTGCAGCCGCGCAGGCTTGATAGCCCACGGCGACGCCACGGTTTCCGAAAGCCAAAGGGCACTGCTTGAAGCCCTTATTTCCAAGCGCCTCACCCGTTATCCCCTGCAATATTTGCTGGGCGAATGGAGCTTTATGGGCATACCGCTTTTCGTCGGCGAAGGCGTGCTGATCCCGCGCGACGACACCGAGGTGTGCGTTTCGCTTTGTCTTGAATATCTCAGGGACAAGCCAGGCGCGAAGGCATTCGATCTCTGCGCCGGAAGCGGAGCGATAGCGCTTGCGCTGGAACGCTTCGGCAATGCGAAGGTAACGGCGGTCGAGCTTAGCGACGAAGCGTTTATTTTTCTAAATAAGAATATTGTGCAAAACAACGCCACCGTGACGCCTGTTCACGGCGACGTTTTGTGCTGTCACAGCGCTGTTCCCGACAGCAGTCTTGACCTTATCGTGTCAAATCCCCCATACATACGGCGCGGCGAGATCCCCTCTTTGCAAAAGGAGGTGCTGTTCGAGCCTGCCATGGCGCTGGACGGCGGCGAGGACGGCTTTGACTTTTACCGCGCCATCCTGAAAAACTGGAGCAGCAAGCTGAAAAGCGGCGGCGCAATTGTGTTCGAGCTTGGTGAAAACCAAGCCGACGCCGTACATCAGCAAATGAAAGCCCAAGGCTTCCAAAGCATCCGTACCGCACAGGATTTCGGCGGCTGTCAACGGGCGATCATCGGAATACGCGCCTGAGCATTGGTCTATAAATAGGACAATGCTCAACTTTTAGAAATTTTGTTCGAATTTATTTCGCGTAAATCATTGTATTTTCGCAGAAAATATTTTATAATAGAACTGCCTTGAAGGGCAATTGCAAGTGCAAGCGCACGCTAATCCGCCCGAAAATCGGCGGAATCAAAACAAAACCGGAGGTACATGATGGCAGTAGACAGAAATAAAGCGCTGGAAACAGCGATTTCACAAATCGAAAAACAATTCGGCAAAGGCGCGGTAATGCGTCTCGGCGAAAACACACATATGACGGTTGACCACATCTCAACCGGTTCACTTTCCCTCGACATCGCGCTGGGGATCGGCGGCTTGCCTCGCGGCAGAATCGTTGAGATCTACGGACCGGAATCCTCCGGTAAGACCACCCTTTCGCTTCACTGCATCGCCGAGGGGCAGAAGAACGGCGGCAACGTCGCCTTTATCGACGTTGAGCACGCGCTCGATCCCACCTACGCGGCGGCGCTGGGCGTTGACGTGGATTCTTTGCTTGTCGCTCAACCCGACACCGGCGAGGACGCGCTTGAAATCGCCGAAGCTCTCATTCGCAGCGGCGCCATCGACGTGATCGTCATCGACTCGGTTGCGGCGCTTGTTCCAAAGGCGGAAATCGAAGGCGAAATGGGCGACAGCCACGTCGGACTGCACGCAAGACTGATGTCGCAGGCATTAAGAAAGCTTGCCGGCGCGATCAACAAGAGCAACTGCGTTGCCATCTTCATCAACCAGCTGCGCGAAAAGGTCGGCGTTGTCTACGGCAATCCCGAAGTTACAACAGGCGGCAGAGCGCTGAAATTCTACAGCTCAGTCCGCATCGACATTCGCCGCGTAGAAACCCTTAAGGTCAACGGCGAAATGGTCGGATCCCACACAAGATGCAAGGTAGTAAAAAATAAGATCGCTCCTCCCTTCCGCGAGGCGGAATTTGATATAATGTACGGCGAGGGCATTTCCCGCGAGGGCGAGCTGCTCGATTTGGCTGTCAAGGCAGAGATCGTCCAAAAGGCAGGCGCATGGTTCAGCTACAACGGACAGCGCCTCGGACAAGGCCGCGACAAGGTTAAGGAGCTGCTGCGCACCGATACCGAGCTCGCCAAGGAAATTGAAACCAAGCTTTGGGAAAACATCGACAAGCTGTACGACCGCAAGCGCCCGGCGCCGAGAGCAAAGGTGACTGAGGTTGCCGCGCCTGCCGCGGAAGCGCCTGCTGCCGACAAAAAAGCGTCGGCAAAAATTGACGTTCTTGTTGACGACTGATGACGATCACAGCCATTGAGCCTCGCCGCAAGGCGATGGCTGCTCTGTATATAGACAGCGAATTTGTGATGAACCTCGATGCTCAGACCTTGCTTGAAAACCGTTTTGATGTCGGCAGAGAGATCAATGACGAGCAGCTGCGCGAGATCATTCGCCTCAGCAACGAACGGCGCGCTAAGGAAAAGGCGTTGTGGCTGATTTCTTATCGCGACCACTCAAAAAAAGAGCTGAAGGAAAAAATCCAACGCACCTGTAACGCCGAAGCCGCCGAAGCGGCGGTCACGCGTATGGAGGAGCTGGGGCTAGTCAACGATGAAAGCTTCGCCCGGCAGTATGCGCGCAAGCTGCTGCTCAACAAAAAAATGAGCAAGCGCGCGGCGATGTTTGAGCTTACGCGCAAGGGCGTCGACAAAGAAACCGCCGAAGAGGTGCTTGACGAGATCGAGATCGACCCGCGCGAACAGATCCGCGAGGTCATCGAAAAAAAGTACCGCAATATCAGCGATGAAAAAATCAAGCGCCGCGCCGTCGCCGCTCTGCAAAGGCTGGGCTACGGCTGGGACGACATAAAAGCGGTGCTGATCGAATATGAAGCATAAATCGCTGAAAAGCCGCACATAAATCACAAGCCACTAACCACTAAAAGCAAGGATGACTGCATATGAATTACAAAGCGGGAATTGTTTCTCTCGGATGCGCCAAAAACCAGGTTGACGCGGAAATGCTGCTTTACACGCTCCGTCAGCGCGGATTTACGATCGTAAGCGATCCTGCGGACGCGGACGCGGTTATCGTCAACACCTGCGGCTTCATTGAATCCGCCAAGCAGGAAAGTATAGACGAGATAATCGAGCTGGGCAATCTAAAGCGCGAGGGCAAAATCAAGGCGATCGTTGTCACGGGCTGCCTTGCCGAACGCTATAAGGATGAAATCACCCGTCAGCTCTATGAAATCGACGCGGCGGTCGGAATCGGCGCCAACAGCCAAATTGCCGACATAGTCACCCAGGCGCTCGAAAACAAAAAAGTCGAAGTATTCCCCGACAAGCTGCTGCTCCCCTTAGAGGGCGGCAGAGTGCAGTCCACTCCGTTTTATACGGCTTATCTTAAAATCGCCGAAGGCTGCGACAACAAATGCACCTTCTGCGCCATACCGATGATCCGCGGAAAATTCCGCAGCAGAAAAATAGAAAACCTTATCGCCGAAGCCGGGCAGCTTGCCGAAAACGGCGTACGCGAGCTGAATGTCATCGCGCAGGACACCACACGCTACGGCGAGGATCTGTACGGCAAGCCCTCGCTGGATAAGCTGCTGACCGAGCTTTGCAAGATCGACGGTCTGCACTGGATCCGCGTGCTTTACTGCTATCCCGACAGCATCACCGACGACCTGATCGATACCATGGCGCGCGAGGAAAAAATACTCAACTATATCGATTTGCCGCTGCAGCACTGCAACAGCGAGATCTTGCGCAGGATGCACCGCCGCGGCAACCGCGAAAGCCTGACCGCGCTGCTTAAAAAAATGCGCGAAAAAATCCCCAATGTGATCTTCCGCTCCACCTTTATCACCGGCTTCCCGGGAGAAAGCGAAGAGCAGTTTGAGGAGCTGGCGGAATTTGCCAAAGAAATCAACTTCCAGCGTCTGGGCTGCTTTGCCTATTCACAGGAGGAAAACACTCCTGCGGCAAAAATGCCGGATCAGATCGACGATGACGTCAAGCAGCGCCGCGCCGAGATCATTATGGAGCATCAGCAGCAGGTTATGGCGGACTACTGCGAAAGCCTGATCGGTACCGACGCGGAAGTGCTGGTCGAGGGATATGACCGTCTTGCCGGCTGCTGGTACGGCAGAACCTACGCCGACGCACCTGAGGTAGACGGATGCGTGTTCTTTACCGCTGAAAATAAACCTGCCGTCGGTGACTTTGTGAAGGTAAGAATCACCGATTATATGGGCTGTGACCCAACCGGCGAAATGATAGGATGATACAATGAACCTGCCTAACAAATTAACTGTCCTGCGCATTATACTGGTGCCGCTTTTCGTCGCGGCGCTTCTTATCGATTTTCCGCTGAATAATCTTGCTGCGCTTGCGCTGTTCGGCGCGGCGTCCCTGACTGATTTGTTCGACGGCAAAATTGCGCGCAAACGCGGACTCGTCACCGACTTCGGTAAATTTGCCGATCCGCTTGCGGACAAAATCCTTGTTATCTCTGCCCTGCTTTGCTTTGTCCAGCTTGGTCTGTGCGACTGTGTCGCAGTGATAATCGTGCTGTTCCGCGAATTTTCCGTCACATCAATTCGCCTTATAGCCGCCTCAAAGGGCAAGGTGATCGCGGCGAATATCTGGGGCAAGGTCAAAACCGTCACCCAAATGGTCGCGATAATCTGCATTTTGGTTATGCAGATCGTCCTCGATTTCGGCGCGCTTGGAGTATGCCTCCCCTGCGTGCTTAAAACGGTTTTCTTCTGGATCGGCGAAAGCTTGATTTGGATCTCAACCTTCTTCGCTATTTTGTCCGGCGTTATCTATGTCAGACAAAACAGCCGCTTTATTTCCGAAAAGTAATCTTCCAAAAGGAGTAATCATATGATTCTGTACAACTCTCTCGGACAAACAAAGCAAGAGTTTGTCCCCCACACACCGGGCAAGGTCAATATGTACACCTGCGGTCCCACGGTATACCACTACGCGCACATCGGCAACCTGCGCACCTACATTATGGAGGATGTGCTCGAAAAGTACCTGCGCTTTGCCGGTTACGACGTAAACCGCGTTATGAACATCACCGACGTCGGTCATTTGTCCTCCGACGCCGACACAGGCGAGGACAAAATGCTTAAGGGCGCCCGCCGCGAGCATAAAACCGTAATGGAGATCGCGCAGTTCTACACCGACGCTTTTTTTGCCGACTGTGAAAAGCTGAACATCAAGCGTCCGGATGTTGTCGAGCCTGCCACAAACTGCATAGACGACTTTATTGATATGGTATCCGTTCTGCTGGAAAAGGGCTATGCTTATCTTGCCGGCGGCAACGTGTATTTTGACACCTCAAAGCTGAGCACCTACTATGTGTTCGGCAATATGAACGAGGACGATTTGGCGGTCGGCGTTCGCGACAGCGTTGAAGAGGACGAAAACAAGCGCAACAAAACCGACTTTGTGCTTTGGTTCACAAAATCAAAGTTTGAAGACCAGGAGCTGAAATGGGAATCTCCGTGGGGCCTCGGCTATCCGGGCTGGCACATCGAATGCTCCTGCATCAGCAAAAAACACAACGGAGAATATCTCGACATCCACTGCGGCGGAATAGACAACGCTTTCCCTCACCACACCAACGAGATCGCGCAAAGCGAAGCCTACCTCGGTCATCCCTGGTGCAAATACTGGTTCCATGTGCTGCACCTCAACGACGCGCGCGGCAAGATGAGTAAATCCAAGGGAGACTTTTTAACCGTTTCCCTTCTTGAAAGCAAGGGCTATGACCCTGTCGCCTACCGCTTTTTCTGCCTGCAAAGTCACTACCGCAAGCCGCTGACCTTCTCTTATGAAAGCCTCGACAACTGCGTAAAGGCATACGACAAGCTCCGCAAGCGCATTTCAGCGCTTGGAAACGACGGCGAGGTCGAGCAGGATAAAGCGGAAGCCCTGATCGCCAAATTCAAGGAAGCGATGGACAACGACCTCAATACCTCACTCGGAGTCACCGTTGTTTACGACGTGCTCAAGTCAGACGCAAGCGACGCCACCAAGCGTTTTGTGCTCGGAGAGCTTGACAAAGTCCTTTCGCTCAACCTGCTTGACGAGCAAAAAGCTGCGC
Organism: Ruminococcus sp.; assembly: GCA_045129995.1. Taxonomy (GTDB): domain Bacteria; phylum Bacillota; class Clostridia; order Oscillospirales; family Acutalibacteraceae; genus Ruminococcoides. The sequence goes on from JBGUOX010000146.1 coordinate 14,878, forward strand.
CAAAAGCGGCTGATCCCAAGGACGCCGAGGTGGAAGCGCTGATCGCGCAGCGCACCGAAGCTCGCAAAAACAAAGACTGGGCAACTGCCGACGCGATCCGCGACAAGCTTGCCGAAATGAAGGTCGTCGTGGTTGACACCAAGGACGGCATCAGCTGGCATTACGCCGAATAATATATGCGCTTACGGGATGGTTCAAACGAACCATCCCTTTTTCTATTCAATAAGCTTTTCCGATTCGCTGCTAATACTATTCTCTGATAGAAAGTAGACAACTTTCTATCAGAGAGAAAACGCTTGGCGCGTTTTCCAATTGCGCAAAAGCGCAATT
>JBGUOX010000147.1:0-1619 GCA_045129995.1 Ruminococcus sp.
GACGAGTTGAAAGCAAAGCGCGACTACTTCCTCGAGAACTTCGGGAAGTTTTTTGAAGAGGAGAAAAAATAATTATGACAGACATTAACCACATCGTAGTTATTGGACGGCTTACACGCGATTGTGACTTTGGATATATCACCACAGGAACAGCGCGCGCAAATATCAGCATTGCGGTGAACGAAAGCCGCAAGGGACAAAACGGCTGGACTGACTACCCGAATTATTTTGACGTAACAATATGGGGCAAGACCGCGGAAAACTTAAAGCCGTATCTTACCAAGGGCAAGCAGGTCGCAATAGACGGACACCTGCACCAAGACCGCTGGGAGAAAGACGGCCAGCGTTTCAGCCGTATTTTGATTATCGCGGACAACGTAGAACTTGGCGGCGGACGTGAGGGACAGAGCGCACCTGCACCACAGCAGAGCGCCCCGCAGCAGTACGCGCCACAGAATAGCGCGCAGGAATACTCACAGCCGACACTTGGCGACGAGTTCCCGGAAGACATACCGTTTTAATTTTGGGGGTTGAGGCATGAACGAGAAAAAAGCACTTGAAATATACGAGAGTTTGTCACGCCCGCCCGCAGACGCACTGCGACAGATACAGGGCGGAAAATTGAACGGCAAAACCGATATAAACCCGCAGTGGCGCTATAAAGCCATGACAGAAAAGTTCGGGCTTGTAGGAATCGGCTGGAAGTATGAAGTTCAAAAATTGTGGTTTGAAGCGGGCGCAGGATCTGAAAAATTAGCCTTTGCGCAGGTTGCCGTTTTTGTAAAGGACGGCGACGCATGGAGCGAGCCAATTGTGGGAATCGGCGGCAGTAAGCTCATACAGTTTGAAAAGGGCGCAGCCGTAAGCAATGACGAGGGCTACAAAATGGCAGTAACGGACGCGTTCAGCACAGCGCTTAAAATGCTGGGAGTTGCGGCCGACATCTACGCGAATAAATGGGACGGCAGCAAATACAAGGACGAACCCGAGACACCGGCACAGCCAGCGCCACAGAGCGCACCTGCACCACAGCAGCCACCAAGAAAACAGCCGGCAAAGTTTGCGTTTGAGCCAAAGGGCGGCGAGACTACACCTGCAGAAAAGAAAGAGCTGGGCGGCTTGCTTTCCACAAAATACCCGGACGGTGGCGCAGTATTCAGCAAGGCCGAGGCGAAGAAATACAGCGACATGCGCAAGGACTACACAGCGCGCGAAGTTATCGAGACTATCAAGCGCGACCTTTACGCAAGGCTTAACCCTACGTCGCAAATGCAGACTGCGGGCGACGTAATGAGGGCGCAGCAGCAGGCAAAGGCGCAGGAATTACCGCCACAGGTTGAGGCAGTAAAAGAGGCGTTCAACGGCGAAGTGGTAACACCGCCACAACAGCCGGGCTTTGACGACATGCAGCCGGTGGATCAGAGCGAGCAAGACTTTGACATCTACTAAGGGCGGGCGGATATGGTGCAATACGTTTTAAGGCGGGTAAACATTGCGGGTAGAATCGCGTTTGAACCGCCAGCAGACGACGGAGCAAATGCGAATATAAAGCACGAGCTGCGCAAATGCAGGGATAAACACAACGACTATGTTTTAGTAACCCTGCAGCCACCAAAGAA
>JBGUOX010000148.1:0-8624 GCA_045129995.1 Ruminococcus sp.
GAAAAAGAGGGCTATTGCCACTCTCTCATATGAAAGAATGCTCCCGATCCAGGCTAAAGTCGGAATTGGATTTATGCTTATTTCCAACAAACTTCCCCAGTGCAATCACTAAAGTCTCTGCTGGACACTTTACCCTCGCAATGACGATTTTGAATATATATTCGCACCTGTGATGGAACCGGCAGACATGCCGGATTTTGCTCGTGTTACCTCGGTGGATAGTTTTTCACTACCACAATATTTCAATTTGATGTGCGCCCGTGGCGGATGAAGCGAGCAAAAGCGAGGTTTGAAATAAGGAGTACAAGGAAGCGCATCGCGCGACGCGGTACGACTATATTTCAAGCGGGACACACCACGCTGGATTTAGGTAACGTCACCTCGGTGAAAAAACACCAGTTATTAAAGGAGGTATAAACTCTTTGTTAGATGATATTGGTAATAAACTTAAAACACTTGCAAAAGGCTTATTGTTCATTGGTATAGCTGTATGTGTCATATCAGCAATCGTTTTATTTGTTAATTCACTTATACTAGTTGGGTTTATTGTTCTGATTGCCGGATCAATCTCATCTGTATGCACCTCATTTGTTCTTTATGGTTTTGGTGAAATCATCGTAATACTACAAAGCATTAATTCAAAACAGAATGAGAATATCAAAGAAACACATATTATAAAGTCATCTTTCTCAAAAGCAGAAAAAGAGTCAACAAAACCTATCACTCATAAATGGCGTTGCCTAAATTGTAATGAAATGATTTCTGAGAATCCATGTCCTTTCTGCGGCAACGATTCCGAGGCAAAAAAATAAAGTTATTTCTACGCCGAGCAACTAAATAAAATGATTTTTCTTTAAAAAACAATCTCACCAAAACAGTTTTTGCTTTACATATGTTGCGAAACCGGCATATGCAACGTATTGAGGTAAACGTCACCTCGGTGTAACAATTAAATAACAGATAAATATCGGGTTTTGCGACCTGATTTTTATAAAACGCGCCTGTGGTGGAACTGGCAGACACGCTAGATTTAGGTTCTAGTCCGCGAGGGTGCAGGTTCAAGTCCTGTCAGGCGCACCATAAACATCTACAGCTATAGTGACCGAGGTCGCCGTGCTTATAACACGGAAGTTTTGGTTTGACTCCAAATGCCACTGTAGGTGTTTTTTCTTTGGATTCAGAAAATGTCCGAAAGGGTGCAGGTTCAAGTCCTGTCAGGCGCACCAAAGCCCCAAAAGCCTGATGAACACTGGCTTTTGGGGCTTTTCATATTACGAAAAAATTTGGCAGACGCATCAAATATAGGTAACGTTTTTTAGTAGGTGTTATACAAATAACAGCTTGATTATTTGTCTATAACTCACAACAAATTATGTTACAAGGTTATGCGTCTGCCAATCGTTTTTTACGCCATAAACATCCTCTCCGTCAAAATTCTTCCGCACCATAGCAATCCTTATGCCGTTCAAACTTGGCATTGAGGTTGATTTTGATGTGGGGTTTTTTGTTTTTCTCCGAGATAACAACACTGTCCGCCAGCAGCCGGAGGTTTGCGTTACTAATTGCTCCCTCCTGAATGATCTGCTCGATTAAATCTACGCTCTCTTTCATCTCCGCTTTGCGCTTTTTGATGGTCGCGCTGTAGTCGGTGATGGCGGCGATTTCCTTTTTGAGCCGTTCAATACTCTTTACCGTAGCGGTGAAAAGTTTCTCCATCATCCCGATGTCCACTTGCAGAGCATGTCGAAATTTACGGTTTATCCGCCTGTTGTGAAAAATCAAAACACTATAGACATTTATGATTATATTTGATATGATAATAGGCAAGAACCGGAGGAAATGATTATGAGAATCAGAAGAATGATTCGATCTTTTCTTTGCATATCACTATCATTTGTCGCTTGTTTTTTGTTCTGTTCCTGCGGCAGTCAGCCTGACACAAAGCAAAGCGAAACGGTGATGAACTGCGACGCCCTGGCAGTGATGTGCGCGCTCCGCCCCGGCTTTGTCAAGAGCACCGTTAATACCCACGCAAGATGTATAACCGAACAAGGCGAAACCTATTCGCAGGTGATTTTTTACAAGGAGGGCTTCACCTACGATGTGGTCAAAAACGATTTTTCTTATAACGTAGTTCTGGTCACCGATGTTGATAAGCCGACATATTTCAAAAACTATACAGAAGCAATCAAGAATTAAATACCGGTTGAGCCATGAGGTCAAAAGCCTTGTGGCTTTTCTTTTTCCGAGACAGCAGAGCCGATCATATTAACAAATCGATATATACTGTATCAATATCTTGATTATTTGACTTGCCTGTTGTATAATGTAGATGATTATTTATAGCAACCCGGCAAATTTATATTAATTATTTTTTGGGGGCGGGCTTATGAAACAACTCAGAAAACCGTTTACAAAAGTCGTAAGCATATTGCTTTCGGCACTTATCATTTTCAGCTTGTTCACTATTGTTCCTTTTTCTGTCGGTGCAGAGGGCGACGCGTATACGCTTACGGTCGATTTGTTTGAGCCAAGCCCGACCAATGACTATTATGAGAACATCGCGCTCGAAACCAAGATCGGCGGCAGCGCCGCTGAGGGAGCAAGTCATTCCGTTGAGCCGGGATCACCGATCAGCGTGACGGCTCGCTTGAAAACCAACGACTACCGTTTTCATGTGACGGGAATGACAATGACATATATTCTGGACGGCGAGACAAAAACCGTTGACGCGGAGCTTGAAATACTCGACGCCTACCGCAATGTCAGGGCGGAGTTCAGTATGCCCGCGGCTGACGCGAGAATTTCTTTTTCGGTGGAAGAGGTCTATTCGGTACGGGTTTCCGGCAGCGCCGACGGCGCCGTTACCGCCGACCGTATTCGCGCCTTCAAGGGCGACACGGTCAACGTTTCCGTGTCCCCTGCCGATCCCGAAAAGCCGTTTTACAAGCTGTACGCGACATACGAAAGAGACGTTATGACAGAGCAGGCTGAGATCATCAACAACAGCTCCTTTGTTATGCCTGCGGGCTCGGACGTGACGGTGCGCGCAGAGTTCTTTGATTCCGTAGTGACGTATACAGAGCGCTCGTGGGACGGCGAGAAGGTCGTCGCAAAGGAGCGTATCCGCACTCCTGCCGAAGGGTATATCAAAATGTCTTCGGTCGCCGACGGCAGCACCTTGCAGAACGGAAACTGGTATTACGTTGACAGCAACGTTACCTACAACAGCCGAATCCACTCCGACGGCGAGGTGAACATCATCCTGGGCGACGGCGCGACGGTGGACTTTCGCAGAGGTCTTGAGGTCGGAGAAAATGACACCCTGAACGTATATGATCAGAAGGAGGGCAGCGGAAAGCTGATCGCCTTCTGCGAGCGTTTTGCCGAACGCGACGATCAGGATGAGGCCGCGATAGGAGCCGACAAAGGCAACGGCGGCAATATGAACTTCTACGGCGGCAATTTTGAAGCGACTACCAAAAGAGAAACCAGAGGAGCAGCCATCGGCGGCGGCGGCTTTGGCTCCGCCGGACGTCTGGTTTTTTACGCAGGAAATTATACCGTTAAGTCGAGATTCGGCGTAAGCACCGGTATCGGCGGCGGCTACAAGGGCGAAGCGAGCCGATGCAGCGGCGAAGGCATCACGATCTACGGCGGTACCTTTGATGTACAGACCTTCCAGTCGGGAGCCGCGATCGGCAGCGGCGAGGGAGCTTACAGATCGACAGGCGCTATCGCGATCTACGGCGGCAGCATCAAGGCGATCAGCCATAACGGCGGCGCGGCGATAGGCGGCGGCAAAAAAAGCGAAAACGGTCCTATCTGCATCTACGGCGGCGAAGTCAACGCGGTCGCCTACGGCAACAAAATAGGAGCCGGTATCGGCGGCGGTCAGGAAGCGGAACAGGGCGATCCCATTTATATAAGCGGCGGTACGGTGATTTCACAAAGCGACAACGGCGCGGGTATCGGCGGCGGAATGGGAAAAGGCGGAGGCTATATAGAAATCTCCGACGGTCTTGTGGTCGCGACCTCCGCTGCGGGCGGCGCCGGCATCGGCGGCGGCAAGAACGGCAGCAATCATATCGTAAACATCACCGGCGGTTATGTGATAGCCGCCTCATCAAGCTATGAAAGCTCCTCGGATATGATGGAAACGGTCACAAGATACCTCGATCATGCTCCGAATGGCAGCCGGTATCAGCGCACGGCTAACGCCATGATGGTATCGGTCGCCGCTCTGGTCGATCTGTTTAGCAGCGACGACGAAGTATCGGGCGCAGGCATCGGCGGCGGCAACGGCGGCTCCGGCGGCGAGGTGAATATCTTCGGCGGAATAGTCATCGCAAAAAGCGGTCTTTCCTCCGCCAACGCGATCGGCAAGGGCAAGGGCGGCTCAGACAGCGGAACGCTGACACTCGGAAACAAGATGATGGTAAGCTCCGGAAGCGATGACAACAACGCTGAGCTGAAAACGAAGGATGAACGCCTGAGCGCCTGCCGCAACTGCAAGTTTGCCGAGGTCAGACCTTGCGGCTTTACACATACAGACTACACTATCATCGACGAATACTGTCACAAGACCTCCTGCGAGCACTGCGCCGCGGATCAGGATTTGGACTTGCACGAGTTTGACTCGACAGGGCTGAGGTGTACGCTTTGCGGATATGAACGCATCAAGGTAAGCTTTGATCCCGGCGAAGGAAGCGGCGCGATGGATGACGTTTACCTTACAAAGGGCGAAGCCTATACCCTTCCCGCAAGCGCCTTTACGCCTCCCGACAATAAATATTTCTCCGGCTGGAGAGGAACTATAGGTTCTGCAACAGATGTTTTTGCTCCCGGCGTTTCCTTCACGCTGAACGAAAGCGTGACGCTGACCGCCGAATACGGTGATACCTATCAGCTGTGGGTAGGCGGCATGCAGGTGACCGACGCAAATATGAGTGATGTTCTGGGCGACGGAAAGGTAAGCTTTGACCCTGAAAACTCCGTTTTGAACCTCAATGGCGTTACGTCGCTTCCCGGCATCAACAGCAACCAGCGTTCGCTGATTTACGCGAACAGGATGAATCTGACTATCACCGGAAGCGGCGAACTGACCCCCGATCAGATGTTCACGAACGGCGTTTATGTCAATATCGGCTCGCTGACGCTCAACGGAGATTTCAGCGTCGTCGGTTCGCAGGGCAACGGGTTTTACGCTTCGAAGGATATTATTATCGCAGGCGGCACGATAACCGCTCAGGCGAAAAGTTACGGCATCCGCGCCGGCAGACGGATGTATCTTTATGACGGCATAACGCGCGTTTCTGCCGACGCTGAGCAGCAAAGAGCGGTGTCTTATGATAATGTTTTCGTTGATCCCTCGCTGCTCGTGACCGAATACAGTCCCAATGACGCACTGCATCCCGACGGCAGCTTTTACTATAATTACACCAGGCACATCACCATTGAGCGCGGAGCTGCAGTGACCTTTGCGCTTAACGGCGGCAAGATGAACGGTCAGACGGATGACGTAAGGCTGGTCGTAATCATGGGAAGCGTCATCGACCTGCCGGACGCCCCGACGCGCGACGGATACGCCTTTGACGGCTGGTATAAAGACGAGGGATTCAATACCGCTTTTGATTTCAGCGCGCCCGTGAACGGGGATATAACTTTGCACGCAAAGTGGATCGAAAAGCCGCGACACACAATCTCTATGTCCGATATGACCGGCGGCTACGTGTTTGCGCCTGTTGAGGCATACGAGGGGCAAACAGTAAAGGTTTATCCCCACGAGGAGTTCGGTTATGACCTGGAATATATCAGCTTCACGACCGACAGCGGCGAGGAAACCGAGATAGTCGGAGTCGATAATTCCTTCAGCTTTACAATGCCCGATGACAACGTGACGATAAACGCGGTCTTCCGCGGCGACACGTATCAGATCGGCATAGCGGAAAGCGTGCCTGCCGGAGCGGTGTCTGCTCCCGCGAGCGCGCGCGCCGGCGAGAAGGTATCTGTTACCGTTAACGAAAACGATAACGACGACCGGCATTTCGCAGGCATCACGGTCAGGGACTCTGAAAATAAAAACGTCCCGTTCAACAGTGCGAAAAACACCTTTACGATGCCGCTTTCGGATGTTACGATAAACGCTGCGTTTGAAGCGCACGCTTATGAAGCTCCCGAATGGACATGGGACGGTCACGAGCTCGCGACGGCTGTCTTTACTTGTTCGGTATGCGGATATGAATGTTCAAAAACGGCGCAGGGAGAAAGCATAACCTATGTAACGACCGCCGAGCCCACATACACCTCCGAGGGCGAGCGCGTTTATACCGCCTCGGTCACATTTGGCGGCGTCACCTATACTTCGGATAAAACGGAAACGCTCGAGAGGCTTTCCCGAGCGGTAGAAGTGACTTATATTGATTTAAACGGAGAGGAGCAGACTGTCACCGCCACACGGCTCTTCGGCGATGAAACCGATCTTGAAAGCGGCTGGTATGCCGTTACGGACAGCATTACAAACAACAGCCGTATCAGCAACAACGGCACAGCTAACGGCGGCGTTAACATCATCCTCTGCGACGGCGCGACGCTTACAAACCCGAAGGGTATGTCTGTCAACGGCGGCCGCGCACTGACCGTATGGGGACAGACCGCAGGAACAGGCACATGGAATGTCACAGATCCTTCCCCGTCCTGCGCAGGCATCGGCGGATATTTCAATGTTTGCGGAGACATCACGATCAACGGCGGCGTTATCAACGTGACCGGCGCAAGAGACTCCGCCGCCATCGGCACCGGCGCGTTCAATGCTGACAACGAGGGAACGATCACAATTAACGGCGGCGCCGTCACCGCGACAGGCGGCCGCTGCGGCGCAGGTATCGGAAGCGGCTACGGCAACAACACTTACGCAGGCAAAGTAGTTATCACCGGCGGCACTGTCAACGCGACGGGCGGCACCTACGCCGCAGGCATCGGAGCAGGCGTTGAAAGCTACGGCGAGGTCGTAATAAGCGGAGGAACCGTTAACGCCGCAGGCGGCGATCATTCATCGGGTATCGGCGGCAACGGCTCAACGATCACGCTTACATACACTGACGACGTGAGCGTTACGTCCGACAGCTACGCAGGCACGGTCACGCTTGAGAAGCCCTTCACCGACGGCGCGAATGTTTTTGAAGCAGGCGTTGTAAGCGACAACAGCGTTTTCGAAGGTACGACGCTCACGCCGTATGACGGTATAGGCGTTCGCCTTGCCGGCCATTCCGTCTCGCTTGACGGGGATATAGGCGTCAACTTCTATACGGAGCTGTCCGATTCTGTGATTGCCCACAAAGACAGCGCCTATATGCGCTTTACCATTCCAACCGGCAACGGTACGTCAGAACAAAAAATGCTCGTAAAGGACGCGCAGGAAAAAGAAACCGACGGCAAGACCTACTATGTATTCAAATGCAGAGTCGCGGCAAAGGAAATGTCTTCACAAATCAAGGCGCGGCTCATCGACGGAGACAAGTCCGGCACAGAGTACACATATTCCGTCAGGGAATATGCAGCTTATCTTTTGGAGCACGCCGGCGAAAGAGAAGATCTTGCAAAAGCGGTTCCGCTTGTCAAAGCGATGCTCAATTACGGCGCGTATGCGCAAATCTATTTTGACAGAAACACGGATACGCTTGCAAATTCGGTGTTGGAGGAAACTGACAAAGAACTCGGCAGCGTCAATATCACAGCTCCGCAAACGTCCTTCGAGCTGCCCGACGGCATAAGCTTTGAGGGATCCACGCTGTCGCTGAAATCCGAAACGACACTTTCGCTCTACTTCAAGAGCGGCACAGCGCTCACCTTCTCTGTAAACGGCAAGACAGTCGAAACCGCATCAAGCGGCGGTTATCAGATCGCGCGAATCCGCGGTATCGCGGCCAAGGAGCTGCAAAACAGCTTTGCGATGAACGTATCGGCGAAAGATAAAAGCGGAAGCATTTCCTACAGCCCGATGAATTACTGCCATAACGCGTTGAACGGCGGAACGGATGACGCAAATCTGCAAAACGCAGTCAAAGCACTGTGCCTGTACGCTCAGGCGGCAAACGCGTTCTTCCCCGATTGACAAAGCGCTCGGAAGGCATATTTATTCGTAAAGTTTTATTGTGAAACAACATCAAAACAAAACCCCCAAAAAGTCAGTCAATGCCGACTTTTTGGGGTTGTTTCATTTTATCTGTTTTGCTGTCTTGTTATTTGAGCGAGCCAAGAGCTTCCTTCATCCTGCGCACATATTCGCCGATATGCTTTGGCGCGTCTTTGCCGTACTGCTCCAAAATGCGGACGATCGCTGAGCCGACGATCGCTCCGTCGGCAATTGAAGCCATCCGCTTTGCCTGCTCGGGCTCGGAAATGCCGAAGCCGATGGCGCAGGGAATGTCGGTGTTTTCACGAATGACCTTGACGATCGAGGCGAGGTCGGTGGTGATCTCGCTTCTCACTCCGGTAACGCCCAGGCTTGACACCAAATAAATAAAGCCGTCCGCTTCCCTTGCGATCATACCGATACGGTTTGCCGAGGTAGGCGCGATGAGAGAGATCAGATCAACGCCGTAACGGCGGCAGATCTCCAAAAA
>JBGUOX010000149.1:0-26635 GCA_045129995.1 Ruminococcus sp.
CTATATTTTTGAGTGATAAAAAAATTATTATCTGAGAAAAACTTACTGTTTATCAGGCTTTTTGAGTTTTGCTCAGGGCTATTATAATAACCATTAGGAGGGATGAAGGTGCAGCTGAAAGAATCCGGTGAGATGTACCTTGAAACCATCTATATACTTAACCGGCGCAAGGGCTTTGTGCGTTCCATCGATGTTTGCGAGGAAATGGGATATTCCAAGCCGAGCGTAAGCCGCGCCGTGGGACTGCTTCGCGACGGCGGCTATTTGACCGTCGGAAAGGACGGCGGTCTAAGCCTGACGGAAGCAGGACTTGAGGTTGCCGAGCGCACCTATGAGCGCCACACGGTCCTCAGCGAGCTGTTTATGAAACTCGGAGTCAGCGAGGAAAACGCGGTTGCCGACGCGTGTAAAATGGAGCATATCATCAGCGTTGAAACCTTTGCGGCGCTTAAAAAGCTCAACGGCGAACTGGAATAACAAAAAATCAAGGCTCAACTCTGCACCTGCGGAGTTGAGCCTTTTTTCGTTAATGCTTATTCGGAAAACATCGGTGTGGAAAGATAGCGCTCGCCTGTGTCGGGCAGCAGCGCCACGATCACCTTTCCCTTGTTTTCGGGACGCTTTGCAAGCTCCTTTGCAGCCCAAACCGCCGCGCCCGAGGAAATTCCCACAAGCACGCCTTCGGTTCTTGCAAGCGCTCTGCCTGTTGCAAAGGCGTCCTCGTTTTCTACGGGGATGATCTCGTCATATACCTCGGTATTCAGCGTGTCCGGCACAAATCCCGCGCCGATTCCCTGGATTTTATGCGGTCCGGCAACGCCCTTGGAAAGCACGGGAGAACCGGCAGGCTCCACCGCGACGACCTTGACGTTCGGATTCTGCTGCTTAAGATAACCGCCTACGCCCGAAACCGTACCGCCGGTGCCGACGCCCGCGACAAAAACATCGACCTTGCCGTCGGTGTCGTTCCAAATCTCGGGACCTGTGGTGGCGATATGCGCCGCAGGATTGGAGGGATTTGTAAACTGGCTTGGAATAAAGCTGTTCGGCGTTTGCTCCGCAAGCTCCTGCGCCTTGGCGATCGCGCCCTTCATACCCTTTGCGCCGTCGGTCAAAACGATCTCTGCGCCGTATGCCTTCAACAGATTTCTGCGCTCAACGCTCATGGTTTCCGGCATTGTAAGGATAGCGCGGTAGCCGCGGGCAGCCGCCACCGCGGCAAGACCGATACCTGTGTTGCCGCTTGTGGGTTCGATAATGACAGCGCCGCTTTTGATTTTGCCGCTTTTCTCAGCTTCGTCGATCATGGCAAGCGCGATCCTGTCCTTAACGCTTCCGGCAGGGTTGAAATATTCCAGCTTGGCGTAGATCTCCGCCTCAAGCTTTTCGTTTTCGATAAGGTTGTTCAGCTTCAAAAGAGGTGTGCCTCCGATAAGGTCTGTGATTTTGTTATAAACTTTCATTTTTATTTCTCCTTTAGAATTATTATAAGATAGTAACGGAAAATATGTCAGCGTCGACATCGCTTTACACTCATAAGGAACCTTCTCTCGTATTAATGTTTATTAATCCTAGTGATTTTGTAGGTTTATAATAACACATCCTTTTTGTTTTGTCAAGTATTAATTTTCAACTTTACAAATCCTCCGAAAAATAGTATGATAAAAGAAAGGATGTGATGAAATGATCGTACTGGCTTCCAATTCTCCGCGGCGCAAGGAGCTGCTGCGCCTTATTTGTCCCAGCTTTGAGATAGAACCTGCCAACATAGTTGAAACGGTGGAAAAGAATTTGCCGCTTGCGGAGATACCGGCGTATCTTGCGCGGCTTAAGGCGGAAAATATTCATCAAAAGCATCCCGATGATATTGTCATCGGCTGTGACACCGGAGTTTTCATCAATAATATGATGCTCGGCAAGCCCGGCTCCGACCAGTCCGCGTTTGAAATGCTTAAGCTGCTTTCGGGCAAAACCCACAAGGTCATCACCGGCTGCGCCGTTTTTAAGGGCGATCAGAAGATCGTGTTCTCTCAGGTGACAGAGGTTGAGTTCTATCCCCTGTCCGACGAGGAGATCAACGCCTATATCGCTACCGGCGAGCCTGACGACAAGGCCGGCGCGTACGGCATTCAGGGAAAAGGCGCGCTGCTGGTCAAGCAAATCAAGGGCGACTATAACAATGTTGTCGGTCTGCCTGTAGCGCTGCTGAACAAAAAGCTGCAATTGCTCAGCGATCAATAAAGATTTTTTAACCATTAACAAAAACGCAGGGACGCGCTTCATTTCGGCACGTCCCTGCTTTTATGTTTGAATTTTTTAAAACGTGATCGTTTCCGGCGCCTCGGTAAAGGAATAAAATGTCGCGGCGGCGTCCTTGAAATACAGCACCTCGGTGTTGTCGTCGTCGGCGGAGTACATCGCTTTCAGCTCGGGATAAGCGTCAAGCATATGCACCTTGGCTTCGCGGCGGTCATCACGCACCAGCGTGCCGGCAACGCGCAGCCATTTGCCGTTGGCAAATGCGCAGATCTCCGCGTTAGGATTTGCCTGAAGCTGCTTTGAAACGTTTTTTGACTTGCCCGTCTGAATATACAGTCTGCCCTCGAAAATGTCAATGGTGCCGAAGGGACGCACACGCGGCTTATCGCCGTCAACGGTAGCCAGATAATAGGTTTGAGCGTTCTTCAAAAACTCGTATACTTTGTTCATAAAATCCTCCCGGTTTATCTTAAAAATCCTTTGATGATCTGTTCCTCTGCCTCGGCTTCGGTCAAGCCGAGCGACATAAGCTTGATCAGCTGGTCGCCGGCGATTTTGCCGATGGCGGCTTCGTGGAACAGCATAGCGTCCACGTCGTTTGCCTCAAGTGACGGAACGGCAAGGATCTTGCCGTTGTCCATAATGATGGAGTCGCACTCGGTATGACCGTTGCACGGCGCGTTGCCGGTGATCCTTGCATTGAACGTCTGCGAGGAATTATCGCGCGCCACCGAACGGGAAACAACATCGGCGGTTGAGTCGGCGCCGTTTAGCGTGACTCTGTACTCGCTTTCGGCGTGCTGTTCGCCGTGAGTCATCAGGCGCTCCTTAACGATAAGCTTGGCGCCTTCCTTAAGCTCGGCGATAGTGGTGCGAACAGTGGAGTCAACGCCCTTGATCTGCTCCATTTCCATCTCCATGGTGCTGCCGTCTTCCATATACACCTCGGTCTGAGGATTGAGAATGCGCTTGCCGCTGCCGTCGCCGCTGCCGTAATGCTTTTCAACATATTTTATGTGCGAGTTTTTTCCCACATAAAAACGGTGAACACCGTCGTGCTGTGAATCATGCTCGCCGCAGTTGTCGATTCCGCAGCCCGCGACGATGACAACGTCGCAGTCGTCGCCGATAAAAAAGTCGTTATAAACGGTTTCCTTGATACCCGACGCGCTTACGACGACCGGGATATGCACGCTTTCATTCTTGGTGCCGGGCTTGATAAAAATATCGATTCCGGGCAAGCCCTCTTTTGTCATAATGTCGATATGATCTGTCGTATGTCTGCCGGCAAGCTGCGAGTTTACGCGAAAATTATATGCTCCGGCAGGTGTTTCGTGAAGGTCGGCAACCTCAGCGAGTATCTGCTGACCAATATCGTCAATGTTTAAATCGATCACGGCAGTCCCCTCCTTATTTCAGCTTTTCACAGGCGTTGACCGCCGCGGTGGTGCCGATCAGCTCGGGCAGTACCTCCTGCACGGCGCCTGTCTTTTTGATTGTGCCGTTTGCCAAAAGAACGATCTCGTCGGCGATGTTGAGGATCCTCTCCTGGTGCGAAATAATGACGATCGAGCTGTCCTTTATGTTGTTGCGCATATTTTCAAAAATCCGGATCAGGTTTTGGAAGCTCCACAGGTCGATACCTGCCTCAGGCTCGTCAAAAATGCTCATACGCGTCCGTCGCGCCAAAAGAGTCGCGATCTCAATGCGCTTAAGCTCGCCGCCCGAAAGAGATGAGTTGATCTCGCGGTCAATGTAGTCGCGCGCGCAAAGTCCGACCTCGGAAAGATAGTCGCACGCTTCGCCGATGCCAAGCTGCTTGCCGCTTGCGAGGCGCAGCAGGTCGATCACGCGGATGCCCTTAAAGCGCACCGGCTGTTGAAACGCAAAGCTTACGCCAAGCCTTGCGCGTTCGGTGATTCCCAATTCGGTGATGTCCTGTCCGTCAAAGAAAATGCTGCCGGAGGTGGGCTTTTCAATTCCCATCATCAACCGCGCCAGCGTAGATTTTCCGCTGCCGTTCGGACCGGTGATGACAACAAACTTTCCGTTGTCGATGGTCAGATTGATGTCGTGAAGGATCTCCTTTTGCTCGGAGCCTTCGCCGACCGAAAAATAAAGATGTTTGATTTCCAGCATATCGGTTCTCCTGTTTTTCTGCCGTTTGTTTTCATATTTATAGTATTATACATCATTCCGCCGTAAAATGCAATTATAAAATACAGGTTATTTGCAGGTTTACAAAGCCGGTGATTTTTAGTATAATACAGGCAAAAGCGTCACATACGCTCTCGCCCGCCTTTGAAAAATATCTTTCCGTTACATTTTTCAACTGCGGAGCAAAGAAGTTTCACATAAAGCAAAAGCGGAGGTATGGGTATGTTCCGAAAAATGAGAAGATTCAAACAGGCGCTGGACGGCGCGCGGTGCGCCGACGTGCTTAAAAACGGTGTGCGCGGTATTTTGGCGGTCAACGGCGACGACGGCTATCCCTATACCATACCGCTAAACTATGTTTACGACGGCGGCAGGATTTATTTTCACAGCGCCGTCGAAGGTCACAAGGCGGACGCGATCCGGCGCGACGGCAGGGCAAGCTTCTGCGTGCTGGAACAGCTCGGGCTCTCGGAGGACGGCTGGTCATACTTTTTTGACAGCGTTGTCGCGTTTGGAAGAGTAAGCGTTGTTGAGGACGAAGCCGAGCGGATCGGCAAGCTGCGCCTGCTGGGGCAGAAATACTTTCCCGACGTTCAAATGGTGGAAAGTGATATTTCAAAGAACGCGCACCGCGCTCTGGTGCTTTGCCTTGAAATTGAGCACCTGTCCGGCAAGCACGTCCACGAGCGGTAAACAGACGCTCTCACCCGTCTTCCGAAAAGCCGTATTACCGGCGCATTTTATCAACAGCGGGTCGGAGATGCGTCCGAACAAAGTAAAATCCTTACCGGGACAGGAGATAAAAAAATGAAAAGAAAGCCGCTGAGCCATCCGCTTGTACAGCGGTGGCGTCAGGACTACAACTTCAAAACCGTTATCAACGCCGCGGGGTCAACGCTTGTCACCGCGGCATTCGGCGTGTTCAACGGCGCGACCGGTCTTTTTTACCGCGCGCCGTGGCAGCTAAGCATCAGCGTTTACTATTTTCTGCTTGCGTTTTTGCGCGGCTATATCGTGCTGACGGAACGTCGCGCGTATTTATTAAAAAAAGAAAACCTGCGTGTAAAAGCCCACCGCATCGCCTCTGTTCTTCTGATTATCCTAAGCCTGCTGCTGGCTGTGCCCGTGACGCTTTTGGTTTTCTTCCAAAAGCCCGTGCAGATGAGTATTATCATAGCGATAACGCTTGCCGCCTATACGACCTACAAAATCATCCTCGCCTCGGTCAACCTGAGCAGAAAGCGCAAAACCGACAGCATTCTTGTCAAAAAGCTGCGCGACATCAACTTCATTGACGCGCTTGTGTCACTGCTTGTGCTGCAATCCACCCTTATCGTGGTACAAAACAGCGCCGACGACGAAGATATGAAGCAGCTTGTACGCATAACCGGCGGCGTGATTTGGGCAGCGACCGTAGTAATCGCCGTGTTCAGCGCGCTTCGCACCAACAGCCGTTTTTCGGCGATGACAGCGAGAAGAAGTCAAAAAAGATCAAAGCGATATATTTCTAATAAAGAATTATATAAAACTTTCCCCTCTTATCTTTACCGTCAGACAGACCCTGCGGCGGCAGAGCTGCTATACGGCAAAATGCGCCGCCGCTTTGCCGACGTCGGCTGCGGGATAACGGCGATCTACAACGTTATGCTGCGACTGGATCGCCGGCAGGAGCTTCCGGACATAATCAGCGACGCGGAAGGGCTGAAAATGCCCTGGATGTTCGGGATGTTCGGCACAAAGCCAAAATCGCTGTCGCGATACTTCAACAAGCATAAGGTGCCGTTTTGGATGACGACCGACGCGGGCGTGCTGCGCGCTATGCTAAAGGACGCGACCGCCGCGATCATCTGCACCTGGAACGATCCGCGAACAGACGGCATCCACTTTTACACGGTTTTTAACGACAACGGCAGGCTGACCGCTCTCAACCGGTTAAACGTTGACCGAGCCACAGATTTTTCGGCGGATGACATTGACGACCGGCGTCTGATCGCCGGATATATTTTTCTTCGTTAGCAGTCGCTAATAACAAAAAACAGCAAGATTTTTGTCGTTTTTGCTGAGCAGACTTATATTTTACACAAATTTTCGGAAATTTTTTATGAAAACAGCTTGACACCTCCAAGGCGTAGTGATACAATTATGACACATAGTCATATGATAGCTTGTCACACCGGCTTTAGGAGGTGTTTTTTTGATAAAATCCACGTTTTACAATCTGCCCGAAGAAAAGCGCCGACGCGTCATCGGAGCGATAGTTGCCGAGTTTTCCAACACAGAGGACGAAAAGATCAGCATCAACCGCATCATCAAGCGCGCCGATATTTCGCGCGGCAGCTTTTATCAGTATTTTGACGACAAGGTCGATCTGATCGAGGTTCTGCTGAAATCGTTTGTCGACCGCGTTTTGGCAGGCGCCACACGCGTTTTTTATGAATCAAAGGGCGATATGTTTTTGACCTTTGCCGCCCTTTTGGACGTCATCGTCGAGTCGGGCGACGACCCTGTTCGCCGCGTGGTGCTAAAGAGGCTGATACGCAACTTGCGCGCAAACGACGACCTTGTGTCGGAATATATGTGCAACCGTTTTCACGGCATCGACGAATTTAAGGACAGCTACAAGCAGTTTGACCGCAGAAAGCTGCGCTTTCAAAGCGACGAAGATCTGGAGCTGATAACGCAGATACTGACAGGTATCCTCAAAAACGCTCTGTTCAATTTGTTTGCTATGGAAGAGGATTACGCAGCCGTTAAAGATACTTATTTGAAAAAAATAGAAATCATAAAGCTTGGCGCGGAAGTATCCGCGTAACGCTTATCCGGGAGGAAAAAATGCTATCAAAACTCAGTGTAAAAAAACCGATGACGATATTCGTCGCGGTCATTTTGGTGCTTGTTCTCGGCGTTACGGCGTTTACGCGAATGACGCCCGACCTGCTGCCCAATATGGACTTTCCCTACGCGATGATCCTGACCACATACTTCGGTCAAACGCCCGAAACCGTGGAGAATACCGTCACAAAGCCGCTTGAGCAGTCGATCTACACGATAGACGGCGTAAAGCAAATACGCTCCACCTCCGCCGACAGCTATTCAATGTGTATCATCGAATTTGAGGACGGCACCGATATGAACACCGCTACCGTAGACGTTCGCTCGGCGCTGGACACCCTGTCCGACAGCTGGGACGACGCGGTGGGAACGCCTTATCTTATCAAAGTCAACCCCAACATTTTGCCGGTCGCCATGCTGGCAGCGGATTACGAGGGCAAGGAGCGCCGTGAGATCTCCGATTTTGTAAGCGAGACTCTGCGCAACCGTCTTGAAGGTATCGACGGTGTTGCCTCGGTTTCCGACAAAGGCATTGTCGTGGAAAAGGAAAACGTTGTGATCTCACAGGAAAAGCTCGATAAGCTTAACAAGAAGATCACCGCCGCGCTCGACGCTAAATTTGCCGACGCGGAGGACAAAATCAACGAGGCAAAGCATGAGCTGGAAAACAACGCCGCCCAGGCGCAGGACGGAGCAGCGGTCATCACCGACTCGATCTCGGCGATAAACAGCCAGCAGGAAGAGCTTGCCAAGCAGCTTTCCAAGGCGCAGACCGAAGCGGACAACGGCAGGAGCAAGCTGATTTCCGCCAAGATGGAGCTGCTCGACCAAAAGTCCACGCTCACCACGACCAAGCAGCTGCTCGAAACTACATATCAGGCGCTGCTAACCGTCAAGACGACATATGAAGACCTGCTTTCGCAAAAAGCCGAGCTTACGCAGCGGCTGGATGACCTAAACTCGATCAACGACGAATATATGTCGATTCTTCAGCAAATGCTCAACCTTGAGCTTCCTGCGGAGGAACGCGCGACTCTGATCGAAAAACTTGCCGAAATCGACAAAAAGCTTGAGCCGTATAACCTGCGCAAGGAAGGGCTTGCCGTTGCGATCGCCGCGGCAAACGCGGCGCTGGAGCGTGTGGACAGCTCGCTTGAGGATGTGAATGAAAAGCTGAGGGAGCTCGGCACCGACACCTCGCTGCTCGACAACACTCTCAACACCGTAAGCGAACGCATTACGCAGATCAACGATGGACTTGCGCAGCTTGACACGGCGCTGAACGGTCTGGACGACAACTCCGTGACCGTAAACGAAGCGCTTGCGACGATCGCACAACAGCAGTCGAGCGCCGATTTCAAGATGTCCGGCGCGCTTGCAACACTGACCGCCAAGCAAAGCGAGGTCACTGCCGCAGCGACGCAGCTTGCTTCGGCGCAGGCGGAAATCGACAACTCGCTGAAAACCCTGGGCGAGCAAAAGGACGCCGCCAAAAAGAAGGCGGACGCAAACAATATGGTCACCATCGACACGATTTCCGGCATTTTGACCGCGCAAAACTTCTCGATGCCGGCAGGCTACATCACCGACGACGGCAACAACCGCTATATGGTCCGCATCGGCGACGAGGTTGCAAACGAAAAAGAGCTGACCTCACTGCCGCTGTTCGACACAAAGATCGACGGCATCGGCGTGATAAAGCTTAGCGATGTTGCCGACGTCTTTTTGGCTGACAACTCCGACGAGCTGTACGCCAAGGTCAACGGCAGCGACGGCGTTGTGCTGAGCTTTACAAAGCAAAGCGACGTTGCAACAGCCACTGTCTGCGACAATATCAACAGGGAGATCGAAGCGCTGCAAAAGGAATACGACGGTCTGCGCTTCACCACGCTTTACAGCCAGGGCGACTATATCGACCTGATAATAAACAATGTACTGCAAAACCTGCTGATGGGCGCAGGTCTTGCGATCATCATTTTGCTTCTCTTCCTGCGCGACATCAAACCCACCGTCATTGTCGCGGTCTCAATCCCTGTCAGCGTGGTTTTCGCCATCGTTTTGATGTATTTCAGCGGTATCACCCTGAATATGCTTTCGCTTTCCGGACTTGCGATAGGCGTAGGTATGCTGGTGGACAACTCAGTCGTAGTTATTGAAAACACCTACCGCCTGCGTCATTTGGGCTACTCTCCCATTCAGGCGGCGCTAAACGGCGCAAGACAGGTCGCAGGCGCCATCTTTGCCTCTACCCTGACGACTGTGTGCGTATTTTTGCCGATCGTCTTTGTTGAGGGCATCACCCGACAGCTTTTCGTCGATATGGCGCTTACTATCACCTATTCGCTGATGGCAAGCCTGATCGTCGCCCTGACGCTTGTTCCTGCAATGAGCCAGCGAATGCTGCGCAAGGTGCGCACACCCAAAAAGACCGGCGAAGGAACGATCCTTAAAACCTATGAAAAGAGTGTGCGCTTTGTACTGCGGCACAAGGTAGTCGCCGTCCTGCTTGTCATCGCGGCGCTGTTCGGCAGCGGCTTCGGCGCGCTTGCGCGAGGCTTCAGCTTTATGCCGCAGATGAGCGGCACGGAGGTTCAGGTCAGCGTGACGCTGAACCCCAACACCACCTTTGAAGAAACCGTCGCGGTTGCCGAAAAGGTCAACGACGCTATGCGCGAATACGATGAGTTTGAAACCGTCGGCGTAACGGTCGGCAACTCAGTCGGTCTGCTCGGCATAGCCGGCACAAGCGGCATCAACAACGGCGCCGGCGCTTTGACGGCATACGGCGTGCTTAAGGATGAATACAACAAGAAAGGCGCCGAGATCTCTAAGGAGCTGGAGCACGAGCTTGAAGACATCGACGGCGAAGTGACCGTAGGCGGCAGTTCCGCCTCGATGAGCACGATGCTCGGCAACCAGAGCGTTCAGATCGACCTGAGCGGCGACGACCTTGCGGAGCTTAAGGCGACCGCCGAGGATATGGCAAAGAAGCTGGAAGACCTCAAGGGCATCGACGAGGTTGACAACGGCGTAGGCGCGACCTCTCCCGAGATCAAAGTTGCCGTAGACCGCAAAAAAGCAGCCGAAAAAGGGCTGACCACCGCGCAGGTGTTCCAGCAGGTTGCTCAGGCGGTATCAAGCGAAAAAACCTCTACCACGCTTAAAACCGAAGACGGAAAGCAAATCGACATCGTGACCGTTAAGGACGAAACGCAAAAGGTCACGCCCAACAAGCTGGGCAGCATCGACCTGACCTACACCGACGCCGAGGGAAACGAGCAAAAAACCTCTTTGTCGTCCGTGGCAAAAATCGAGAAGGGCGAAGCGATGGACACCATCGAGCGCCGGGATCAAAGGCGCCACCTGGTCATTGAAGGAACCCTGCGCGACGGCTATACCCTGACCGACGTCACAAACCGCGCAAAGGAGCTGTTCAGCGACTACGACCTGCCCGCAGGCTTTTCCATCAGCTTTGAGGGCAGCGACAAAAACACTATGGAAGCCTTTGAGCAGCTTATGCAAATGATGCTGCTAGGCGTCATAATGATCTACCTTATCATGGTGGCGCAGTTCCAAAGCCTCAAATCACCGTTTATCATTATGTTCACCATTCCGCTTGCCTTCACCGGCGGCTTCATCGCTTTGCTTATTACGGGCTTTGACGTCAGCGTGATCTCTCTGATAGGCTTCGTTATGCTTTGCGGAATAATCGTCAACAACGGCATCGTTCTGGTTGATTACATCAATATACTTCGTCTGGACGGCAAGGAGCGTGTGGAAGCTATTGTCGAAGCAGGCAAAACGCGTATGCGTCCCATCTTCATCACCGCTCTCACCACCGTGCTGGGACTTTCCGTTATGGCGCTGGGCATCGGCACAGGCGCGGAGATGATGCAGCCGCTCGCAATAGTCTGCATAGGCGGCTTGCTGTACGCAACGCTTATGACCTTGTATATCATACCGCTGATCTACGACGCGTTCAACAAAAAAGAACTCCGAAAGGTAGACGAGTCCGAGCTCGAGTCCCTGGACGCATAAACAGACGCAATAATAAAAGAGCGATTCGCTTTCGGGCGGGTTGCTCTTTTTGCTTGAAAACGGAAAGCAAAACCCAAACGGTCACGCTTTTTTCCGCATATTCATCGATTCAAGATCATTTAGCGCTGTGCGCTGTTTGAAGCAAACAAAACTTCTTTAGCAAAATTTACGACAAAAAGTAGAAAATGTACAACAAATCACTCCGTTTTTTATTGAATTATTTCCAAAGTTATGGTATGATATACTTTACGTAGGGCTATTTATGCCCGAACTTCTTCAACAACGAAAGGAGAGAATATGGCTAAGGAACTGTTAGGCGCGATCTGCGCCGCGGAAGAAGAATTTAACCGGCGTGAAAGCGAAGCGAAGGCACAGTCCGCACAAGCTGTCGCGCAGGCAAAAAAAGACGCGGAAGCGCTGATCGCCAAACGTGTTGCCGCTGCCGACGCCGAAGCCGAAGCAGAGCTTAAGGCGGCAAAGGCATCCGGTGAAAAAATGCTGCAAAAGGCAAGTCTGGACGCGCAGGCGGAATGCAACGCAATTTCCGCCGCGGCGGAAAAGAACCGCCCTGCCGTAATAAAAAAAGCGGCGGAAGCGATTTTGTCGTGACCGACACAAACCACTATAACAAAAACGTACCGAGGTACTCGGACGGAGGTGATGCCGATTGGCAAAAATGAAAATGAAAACCGTGAGGATTATCGCCTTGCGTCAGGACAGAAAGCGTCTGCTGGAACATTTGCAGGACAGCGCTTTGGTTCAGCTGACCAAAAGCGAAACCTCTCGTGAAGGTTTTAAGCGCGTGAACGTTTCGTCGCAAATGCAGGTGTTCGAACGAAACGTTGAGCTTACAAGGCAGGCGCTGAAAATCCTGGACAACGCCTCTCCGGAAAAGGCGGGTATGCTTGCGTCCTTCAAGGGACGGCGCGAGATCGACCCGGACGAGATCGGAGTAATCGCCGCGCAGGCAAAGGGCGTTATTGAAGCCTGCACAAAAATCACGGAGCTTGACAAGCTGTGCGCTGACAACGCCGCGGAACAGATCCGTATCAAAACCCAGTTGGCTCAGCTTGAAAGCTGGCAAAACCTGGATATTCCCCTGAACACGGGCGACACCAGATCGACCGCCGTGTTCATTGGCTCGCTGCCCGAGCAATACACCGAAAAGCAACTGAAAGAAGCGCTTGCGGCAGAAAACCCGAAGCTGGAATTTGAGACTGAGATCCAGTACAGCGAAGCGAATCTTACAAACGTTGTGCTGTTTGCGCCGAAAAGCCAAAAGGCGATGGCGGAGGAAGCCCTGCGCGCGCTGGGCTTTGCGCGTCCGATGTCTCCCACGCACAAAACTCCTAAGGTCAAAGCGGAGCGGCTTCGCGAAAAAAGCAGTGAGCTGAACGAACAAACAAAGAAGGCAAAGGAAGAGATCGCGGGCTATGCCGAAATGCGCGAGCAAATCAAATGCACGCAGGATTATTTCAGCTTCCGCGCCGACAAGTACAACGTCATCAACCATCTTGACCATTCAAAGCACGTCTTTATAATCGAGGGCTACATCCCCGAGGAGGACTGCGAAAAGCTTGAAACGCTGTGCACACGCGTCGCGACCTGCGCCGTGTCCTTCGGAGACGCCGGAGACGACGCTCCGGTCAAGCTGAAGAACAACCGATTTGCGGAACCCGCGCAGGGAATTTTGACGATGTACTCCTCACCCGGAGTCACCGACATCGACCCGACTCCGGTTCTGGCGTTCTTCTTCTACTTCTTCTTCGGAATGATGTTTTCCGACGCCGGCTACGGCTTGCTGATGGTGCTTGCGACGGGGCTTATGATAAAGATCTTCAAGCCCGACAAAAAAATGCGCAACAACCTAAAGCTGTTCCAGTACTGCGGCGTTTCCACTACCCTTTGGGGCCTGGTGTTCGGCAGCATCTTCGGCGACGCTCCGGCGGCGCTGTACAATATGTTCACCGGAAGCAAAGTCGTGATGGCGCACTCCATCTCCAATTTAGGAGATCCGACTCCGGCGCTTTTGCCCTGGCCGACGATCGACCCGCAAAAGGACGCGCTTACGCTGATGATAATTTCCATCGCATTCGGTCTTATCCACATACTGGTCGGTATGGGCTGCAAATTCATTGTTTGCATAAGGCAAAAGGATTACGCGGGCGCGTTCTTTGACACCGGTCTGTGGATGCTTATGCTCGTAGGCTTTGCTGTTTTGGCGGCAGGCTTGATCATAACGCCCGTGCTTGTCACCGTGGGCGCGGTCATCGCTATCGCGTGCGCCGTCGGCCTGGTGCTTACGCAGGGACGCGGCAAAAAGGGCATCGCAGGCAAGATAATCGGCGGTCTGGCGTCGCTGTATGACATCACAAGCTACATCTCCGACCTGCTTTCCTATTCCCGTCTGCTGGCGCTCGGACTAACCACCGGCGTTATGGCTCAGGTGTTCAATATGCTGGCGACGATGATGGGCACCAACGTTTTGGGCATTGTGTTTATGATCGTGATCTTCCTTATCGGTCACGCGATCAATATCGGACTTAACGCGCTGGGCGCGTATGTACATACAATGCGCTTGCAGTATGTCGAAATGTTCAGTAAATTTTATGAGGGCGGCGGCAAGGAATTTACGCCATTCTCATTAAACAGTAAATATATCAAAATTCAGGAGGATAAATAATTATGACTTACGCACTCTTTTTAACCATTTTAGGCGCGGCTATCGCAACAGTTTTGGCAGGTATCGGCTCTGCAAAGGGCGTCGGCGGCGCGGCTCAGACCGCTATGGGCGTTCTCAGCGAGGACAGCTCGATGTTCGGTAAAATGCTTGTTTTGACGCTTCTCCCCGGCACCCAGGGTCTGTACGGCTTCATCGTAGGCTTTTTGATCCTCGTCAGCAGCGGCGTGCTCGCCGGCAATCCCGACATCACCGTTGCCCAGGGCTTGGCTTATGCAGGCGCTTCGCTTGCCATCGGCTTCGGCGGTCTGTTCTCCGGCATCGCTCAGGGCAAGGCAGCCGTTTCCGGTATCGCAATGACCGCAAAGGATGAAAAGAACTTCTCAAAGGGTATGGTTTCCGTAACCCTGGTTGAGATCTACGCGCTGCTCGCGTTCATCGTATCCCTTCTCGTTGTCATTCAGGTTCCCAATATGACCGCTTAATGGCTTACCGCATTACCGACAACACGAAAGGAAGGTGTCTGCATGAACGGCAGTGACAGAATTATCAGCCGTATCAAGACAGACTGCGACGAAAGCGTAAGGGCAATAGAGGCACAGGCGCAGCAGGAACGCGACCGCATTATTGCCGAGGCACAGCATCAGGCGGACAAAAGCGCTGCGGCGATCGCCGAAAAAACGGCGCGGAAATGCCGCCAGACAGAAGCCTCCTCGCAAAGCCGCGCTCAGCTGGAAACCAGAAATGCCCTGCTGAAACGGCGCAGACTGGAAATTGACAAAACGATCGCCGGGTTGGAAAACTACCTTCTCGGCTTGGAAGTACACGAATATTTTGAGGCGCTGTACCGCCTTGCCGCGCAGCTTCGCGGCAAAAGCGGCGTAGTGTTCCTCAGCCAAAACGATTTAGACCGCAAGCCCGAAAACTTTGAGGCACGGCTTAAGGCGGCAGGACTTGACGCGACCGTAAGCTCAGAGCCTGCCGACATCACCGGCGGCTTCATCCTCAAAAGCGGCGACATCGAAGAGAATATGGAGTTTTCCGCTATCATAAGCTCCAGGCGCGACGAAATTGAAGATTTGATCAATCAAGAGCTGTTCGCGCGGTAAGGAGGTTTTATGGCTTTATCATATGAATTTTCCATAGGCTCCGTCCGCGCAAAGGAAAACGCGCTGTTTAACAAAACCGATTTAGAGCAGTTCCTCGCCTGCGAGGATACCGCACAGCTTTGCGGCTTGCTGCGCGACAAGGGCTACGGCAGCGGCGACGGCTTTGCCGAGATCGTCCAAAGCCATATGGACGGCGTTTGGGCGTACCTTAAAAGCGTAGCGCCTGATTTTTCGCTGTTCGACCCGTTTTTGATCCAAAACGACGTTCACAATTTTAAGGTCGCGTTAAAGGGCACGATGTCCGCGCGCAGCTACTATACCGCGCTGCTTGTATCTCCCTCAACCGTGGAGCATCAGGTCGTCATCGACGCGGTGGAACACCGAGATATGCGCAAACTTCCCGAATGGATGCAGCAGCCGGCAGCCAAGGCGTATGACCTGCTTGCGCATTCCGGCGACGCAAGAGCGTCCGACGCGGCGCTTGACAAGGCGCTGATGAAGGAAATGCTCCGCTTTGCCCAAGGCTTTAAGTCGGCGTTTTTGAAGGAATATTTCAACACGCTTGTGTTCTACAACAACGTTAAGATCGCCGTGCGCGCTGCGCGCACCGGCGCAGACAAAAACTATCTGCAATCCGCGCTTGTACAGGTTGAAGGCTTTGACCGCGACCGCGTGATCGCAGCCGCCGTCAAGGGCAGCGACGCCCTGCGTGATCTGCTGGCAAAAACCGGCGTATACGGCTGCAGGGAAGCGATGGAAAAGCTGAAAGCATCGCCCACCGCGTTTGAAAAATTCGTGGACGACCGCCTGATGGCGCTTGCCAAAGAAAGCTGCAAGCGCTCAAGCGAGGGCGCCGAACCGCTGCTCGGCTACTATCTGGGCGAGGAAGCGGAAAGGAAAGCGCTGAACATCATTTTCAGCGGCATAAAAACAAATACCGACCGGGATACTGTCAGAGAAAGGCTGCGTGAGATTTATGGCTAAAAACATTGCTGTCCTCGGCGACAGCGAAAGCATCAAGGGCTTCTCCGCTGTCGGGCTGGACATTTATCCCTGCGACGACATAGCCGAAGCGGGCGCGCTGCTGCGCCGTGTGGCGGACAGCGACCGCTACGCCGTGATCTACCTGACCGAGAGCGTATATCTCTCCTCGGACAAGGTGCGCGCGCGGTACGAAGATCGGCTGACGCCTGCCATTATTCCCATTCCGGGAGTGACCGGCAACAAAGGCACTGGCACAAAACGCCTGTCCGCTTTTGTGGAAAAGGCGGTCGGCTCCGACATCATCTTTAACGATTGAGGTGTAATATTTGAAACAAGGAATTATCACAAAGGTCGCGGGCCCTCTTGTTATCGCGGAGGGTATGCGCGACGCGAATATGTTCGACGTTGTGCGCGTCAGCTCGCAGCGTTTGATTGGCGAAATCATCGAAATGCACGGCGACCGCGCGTCTATTCAGGTTTATGAGGAAACCTCCGGACTCGGCCCCGGCGAAACCGTTGAATCCACCGGCGCGCCGCTGTCCGTAGAGCTTGGTCCCGGACTGATCGGCGCCATCTACGACGGCATCCAGCGTCCTCTGGACGAGATCATGAAGGTGGCAGGCACCAACCTTAAGCGCGGCATCGACGTTCCTTCGCTTGACCACACCAAAAAGTGGAAGTTCACGCCCGTTGCCAAATCAGGCGACAAGGTGAAGTCAGGCGACGTGCTGGGCACCGTTCAGGAAACCGCCGCCGTACTGCACAAGATTATGGTTCCCAACAAGATCGAGGGTACCGTTGCCGACATCAAAGCCGGCGAGTTTACGCTTGACGACGCGATCGCCGTGATCAGCACCGACAAGGGCGACGTCGACGTTAAAATGTTCACAACCTGGCCTGTCCGCGTAGGCAGACCGTACAAAAAGAAGCTGTCGCCCGACATTCTGCTGACGACCGGACAACGCCCGATCGACACCCTGTTTCCTCTTGCCAAGGGCGGCGTTGCGGCTGTTCCCGGTCCTTTCGGCTCCGGTAAAACCGTTGTTCAGCACCAGCTCGCAAAGTGGGCGGCGGCGGACATCATCGTATATATCGGCTGCGGCGAACGCGGCAACGAAATGACCGACGTACTCAACGAGTTCCCCGAGCTTAAGGATCCGCGCACCGGAAACTCCCTGATGGAAAGAACCGTGCTGATAGCCAACACCTCCGATATGCCCGTTGCGGCGCGTGAGGCGTCTATCTACACCGGCATCACCATCGCCGAATACTTCCGCGATATGGGCTACACCGTCGCGCTTATGGCTGACTCCACCTCACGCTGGGCGGAGGCTCTGCGCGAAATGTCCGGACGTTTGGAGGAAATGCCCGGCGAGGAAGGCTATCCGGCATATCTGGGCAGCCGTCTTGCGCAGTTCTACGAGCGTGCAGGCAGAGTGCTTGTCAACGGAACCGAGGACACCGAGGGCGCGCTGTCGGTAATCGGCGCGGTATCCCCTCCCGGCGGCGACATCTCCGAGCCTGTTTCTCAGGCTACACTGCGTATAGTCAAGGTGTTCTGGGGCTTGGACGCAAACCTCGCCTACAAGCGCCACTTCCCCGCGATCAACTGGCTGACCTCTTATTCGCTCTACACCGATCAGCTTGAAAAATGGTTCGCCGAAAACGCGGCTCCCGACTTTATGCAGCTTCGCGGCAGACTTATGGCTCTGCTTCAGGACGAAAGCGAGCTTCAGGAGATCGTAAACCTTGTCGGTATGGACGCGCTGTCCGCACCCGACAGACTTAAGCTTGAAAGCGCGCGCTCCATCCGCGAGGACTATCTGCATCAAAACGCATTCGATCCCACCGACACATACACCTCGCTTCCCAAGCAGGTGCTGATGATGCGCGCGATACTCAGCTACTATGACAAGGCGCGCGAGGCTCTCAGCCAAGGCGCTAACATAGAAATGCTTGTAAACATCCCCGTGCGCGAGCGCATCGGACGTTTTAAATATGAGCCCGAGGACAAGATCCGGGATGAATTTGAATCCATTGAATCCCAGCTTGACGCTGAAATCAACGATGTACTGAAAAGGAGTGATGACTGATGCCAAAGGAATACCGTACCATTCGAGAGGTAGCAGGTCCTCTGATGATGATCAGCGACGTTGATGACGTCAAGTATGACGAGCTGGGCGAGATCGAACTGCCCAACGGCGAAACACGCCGCTGCAAGGTGCTTGAGGTCGACGGAAGCAACGCGCTTGTACAGCTGTTCGAGTCCGCCGCAGGCATCAATCTTGCAGGCTCAAAGGTTCGCTTTTTAGGTCGCTCAATGGAGCTGCCCGTATCTCCCGATATGCTTTCGCGCGTATTTGACGGTCTGGGCAATCCAATCGACGACGGTCCCGCGCTTATTCCCGAAAAGCGCCTTGACGTAAACGGCACGCCGATGAACCCCGCGGCGCGCAACTACCCCCAGGAATTTATCCAAACGGGCGTTTCCGCCATCGACGGTCTTAACACACTGGTAAGAGGTCAAAAGCTGCCGATCTTCTCGGCGTCCGGTCTGCCTCATGCCCAGCTGGCGGCGCAGATCGCGCGTCAGGCGACCGTTCGCGGAAAGGACGAGCAGTTCGCTGTTGTGTTCGCCGCAATGGGTATCACCTTCGAGGAATCCGAATACTTTGTTCAATCCTTCAAGGAGACCGGCGCGATCGACCGAACCGTAATGTTTGTCAACCTTGCAAACGACCCTGCGATCGAGCGTATCGCCACTCCTAAAATGGCGCTGACCGCCGCGGAGTATCTTGCTTTTGATCTCGGTATGCACGTTCTTGTCATTATGACAGACATCACCAACTACGCCGACGCACTGCGCGAGGTTTCCGCCGCGCGCAAAGAGGTTCCCGGCAGACGCGGCTATCCCGGTTATATGTACACCGATCTCGCCACCCTTTACGAAAGAGCCGGCAGACTGCGCGGCAAGGAAGGCTCCATCACGCTTATCCCTATCCTGACCATGCCCGAGGATGACAAAACCCATCCCATCCCCGACCTCACCGGCTACATCACCGAAGGTCAGATCATCCTCAGCCGTGAGCTGTACCGCAAGGGCGTAACTCCGCCGATCGACGTGCTTCCCTCGCTGTCGCGTTTGAAGGATAAGGGTATCGGACCCGGCAGAACCAGAAAAGACCACGCGGCGACAATGAACCAGCTGTTCGCGGCATACGCGCGCGGCAAGGACGCACGCGAGCTGATGGTCATTTTGGGCGAGGCGGCACTGACCGATATGGACAAAAAGTACGCCGAGTTCGCCGAAGCGTTTGAAAAGGAATACGTTTCCCAGGGCTATGACGCCAACCGTTCCATTGAGGAAACACTTGACATCGGCTGGAAGCTTCTTGCCATCCTGCCCCGAAGCGAGCTGAAACGTATTAAGGACGATATGCTGGACGAGTTTTATCCCGAAGGATAATGATTTTGAAAAAATCAATTCATGTTGCCCGGCAACAATTCATGGCACAGCCAATTCATGACGCTTGCGTCAATTCATTCATGGGGAAAAATGATGAAAAAGAATCCGTTGATTGATTATTCAAAGGCTTTTGCGGTTGACGTTATTAATCTTTGCAATCAAATCCGCGAGCGAAAGCAGGGAAATATCCTCATCAATCAGCTTTTAAAAAGCGGAACCAGTATCGGCGCCAACATCCACGAAGCAAACTATGCTTCCAGTAAGGCAGACTTCATCAATAAACTGCAAATCGCTCTGAAGGAATGCTACGAAACCGAGTATTGGCTTGAGCTTTTCAAAAAAACCGATGCCATTTCCGTGCAGGAGTATAACGGACTGATTTCACAATGCTTTAAACTCAGACGTTTGCTGACCGCGTCAATCAACACCGCCAAAGGCAATCGCCCTAAGCAGCCGGAATGAATAGTTCCTTTGGAACATGAATTGTTTTGACATGAATTGAACCTTCGGTTCATGAATTGCACTTTGTGCATATTAGAGGTAAAATATGGCAGTAATGAATGTAAATCCCACGCGTATGCAGTTGAGCAAGCTGAAAAAACAGCTTACAACTGCCGTAAGGGGTCACAAAATGTTAAAGGATAAGCGCGACGAGCTGATGCGTCAGTTCTTAGAGCTGGTCCGCGAAACACGCGATTTGCGGGACCTTGTGGAAAAAGAGCTTGAAAACTGCAACGCCCACTTTGTCAACGCATCTGCCGTGATGAGCAAGGAAGCGCTTGACGGCGCGCTGTTGTCGCCAAAGCAGCAGGTCAATGTTGATGTCGGCGCAAAAAACGTGATGAG
This sequence comes from Ruminococcus sp., assembly GCA_045129995.1. GTDB lineage: Bacteria > Bacillota > Clostridia > Oscillospirales > Acutalibacteraceae > Ruminococcoides. The sequence goes on from JBGUOX010000149.1 coordinate 20,372, forward strand.
CGTTGAGATACCTCAGTTTGAAGCCGGCACGCGCACTCCCGACAAGGGCGACATCTTCCCCTACGGCTTTGCGTTCACCTCGTTTGAGCTGGACGACGCGGTTATGTCGCTTGACCGTGTGCTGCCCGATTTGATAAAACTGGCGCAGTACGAAAAAAGCTGCGAGCTGATGTCGGCTGAGATCGAAAAGACACGCCGCCGCGTCAATTCGCTTGAGCACGTTATGATCCCGCGCTATCAGGAGACGATAAAATACATCTCCATGAAGCTTGAGGAAAACGACAGAAGCAGCCGCACACGCCTTATGAAGGTCAAGGATATGCTGCTTGACAAGGCGCACGGCTACAGTGAACGCGCATAATTATTCTTCACAAGAAATAAAAGCTGCTTCAAAACGAGGCAGCTTTTTCTTTGCCGATAAAGCACAGCGGTTTTCGGGAACGTGCAGGAACGCAAAACCGGCTCAAAACCCTTTCGGGCTTTGAGCCGGTTTTTTTCTTGTATGCTTTTATTCTCCGCGTATTTTTTATACGCCGAACACAAAGCTTCCGTCCTGATAATCGCAGGTAACATGGCTGTTTTCGCTGATTTCGCCGTCGAGCATCTTTTCGGACAGCGCGTCCTCGATCTCGCTTTGGATCGCTCTTCTCAGCGGTCTTGCGCCGTAGCTGTCGTCAAAGCCCTTGTCGGCAATTGCGGTGACAGCGGCGTCTGTGAAGGTGATGGTGATGTTCATTGCCTCCAGACGCTTTGCGAGCGTTTCGAGCATCTTTCCGGCGATCTGCTTGATTTCGTCCTGAGTCAATTTGTTGAACACAATTATATCATCCACACGGTTGAGGAACTCCGGACGGAACACCTTTTTCAGCTCGCCCATAACAAGCGAACGGATGTCATCCTGCTTTGCCTCCTTGTTCTCCTGCGCGAATCCCAGCGATTTTTGCTTATCGGTGATCAGCCTTGCGCCCACGTTGGAGGTCATAATGATGACGGTGTTTTTAAAGTCCACGGTTCTGCCCTGGCTGTCGGTAAGTCTGCCGTCCTCCAAAATTTGGAGCAGCATATTGAACACGTCGGGATGCGCCTTTTCGATTTCATCAAACAGCACAACCGAATAGGGCTTTCTGCGCACCTTCTCGGTAAGCTGTCCGCCCTCGTCAAAACCGACGTAACCGGGCGGCGAACCGATGAGCTTGGAAACCGTGTGCTTTTCCATATATTCGGACATATCAAGTCGCAGCATCGCGTTTTCATCGCCGAACATCGCCTGCGCCAACGCCTTGCAAAGCTCTGTTTTGCCTACGCCGGTGGGACCGAGGAAGATGAACGAACCGACCGGTCGCTTCGGATCCTTCAAGCCTACCCTGCCGCGGCGTATCGCCTTTGCGATGGATGTGACGGCTTCGTTTTGACCAACGACTCTTTCGTGCAGAACCTGCTCCATATTCAGCAGACGCTCGCTCTCCTCCTTGGTGAGCTGAACCACGGGAATACCTGTCCAGTCGGAAACGATCCTGGCGATCGTTTCGGCGTCAACCTCTCCGCAGTTGTCCTTTTGCTTATCCTGCCAGCTCTTCTTGGCTTCATCCAAACGCGCCTGAACATCCTTCTGCTCGTCACGCAGCTTTGCGGCGCGCTCAAAATCCTGTTCGTTGACAGCACTTGCCTTCTCGTTTTCAAGCGCCTTTACCTTGTCCTCAAGCTCCTTAACGTTGTCGGGAGAGGTCATCGCGGAAAGGCGCACCTTGGACGCGCCCTCGTCGATGAGGTCAATCGCCTTGTCGGGCAAATAGCGGTCGGCGATATAGCGCGAGCTGAGCTTTACAGCCGCCTCGATCGCTTCGTCCGTGATTTTTACCTTGTGATGAGCTTCATAGCTGTCGCGCAGGCCCTTAAGGATCTCCACCGCCTGCTCCTGAGTAGGCTCGCCGATTTTGACAGGCTGGAAACGACGCTCCAGCGCGGCGTCCTTCTCGATATATTTTCTGTACTCATTAAGCGTGGTAGCGCCGATGACCTGAAAATCGCCGCGCGCAAGCGAGGGCTTCAAAATATTCGCCGCGTCCGCGCTGCCCTCCGCCGCGCCTGCGCCGATGATGGTGTGCAGCTCGTCGATAAACAAGATGGTATCTCCCGAGCTTTTCACCTCGTCGATCGCCGCCTTGATGCGCTCCTCAAAATCGCCGCGGTATTTCGCGCCTGCGACCATACCGGTCAAATCAAGGCTGACAACGCGCTTGTCGCGGAGAATCTCAGGGACATTGCCCTTGGAAATCTCCAGTGCCAAGCCTTCTGCAACGGCAGTTTTGCCAACGCCGGGTTCGCCGATGAGCACGGGATTGTTCTTAGTGCGTCGGGAAAGGATTTGAATAACGCGTTCAATTTCCTTTTCTCTTCCGATAACGGGATCGATCTCGCCGTTCTTCGCGGCTTTAGTTAGATCTCTGCCGAATTTGTCAAGCGCTGAGCCGCCTTCCTGCGCGCCGCCGTTCTGCGGAATTTGCGCGCCTTCGGAAAATCCGCCCTGTCCGCTGCCGCCAAGGCTGTTTTGGATCGCTTCCGCTACCGCGTTAACGCTGATACCTGCCTCGTTAAGGAAGCTGACGGCATAGCTGTCGCTGTCGGAGATCAGAGCGATGAGCAGGTGCTCTGTTCCCACATAGCTGCTGCCGAAACGTGCCGAGGCGGCGACAGCCGCACGCAGCACGCGCTTTGTGCGCGGAGTAAAATCGTTTGCGGTCAGGCTTGTAGGCGCGCCGTAACCTGTTTCCTTAAACCTGCTTTCCACCTGCTCCGCGGTCAGTCCGCAGCGGCTAAGCGCGGTATAAGCCACGCCGGTTCCTTCCTTAAGCAAGCCCAGCAGCACGTGTTCGGTTCCGACATAGGTCAGCCCGAGCTGCTCTGCCGACTGAACGGCAAGATTAAGGGCATTGTTTGCTTTTTCGGTAAAGCCTTGGAATTTAAACATAATACCAGCTCCTTTCAGTGTGCTTTCATATATCTTCCAAATCCTGAATGTGTTTTGTGATGATGCTGACTTGTGTTACAAAATAACAGTCTTATTTCAAAATCTCGCGGATCAGCCTTGCGCGCTCAATATCACGCTCGCGCGGCGTAAGGCTTTTGCCGGCATTGACCGACAAGGTCGCCGGCTCAACATCCGTCATCAGCTTGTCTATGATTTCGGTGTCAGTGTCAAGCAACCCCGCGACCGCGCCCAAACGAACGTTGGACAGCAATTTTAAGGCTTCGTCGTGGCTCATCAGCTTGGCATACTTCAAAATGCCGAGGCTTCGTGCTACGGTGTCCTGAACATCCGCGCTTTGGCACAGTCTTTCACGCGCCTGCTCCTCCTGCGCGACAAGCTGAGCGGTTATGCTTTTAAGGTTTTCGATCGCCGCCTGTTCCGAGATTCCAAGCGTGACCTGATTTGACAGCTGGTACAGCGCGCCCTTCGGCTCGGTTCCCTCACCGTGCGCTCCGCGGATGGTCAAGCCAAGCTTGGACAAATTGCCTGCGATCCGGCTGATCGCGCGGCTTTTTTCAAGCGCCGGCAAATGCAGCATCACGGAAGCCCTCATACCCGTGCCCAAATTGGTTGGACACTGCGTAAGGTATCCCAGCTTTTCGTCAAACGCAAAGTCAAGGTTTTCATCCAGCAGGGTGTCCAGCTTGTCTGCGGTATCATAAGCCTGCTCCAGCGACAAGCCCTTTGATATGACCTGCAGGCGGATGTGATCCTCCTCGTTGATCATGATCGACAAACTTTCGTCGCTGCTGAGCAGCAATGCCCTGCCGCTGTTATCGCTTATAAATTCCGGGCTTACAAGCCTTTTCTCCACAAGCGAAACGCTTCTGCGCGGATCGACCTCGCTCATTTTGATAAAGGAAAAATCGTTTGCAAGCACGCTGTTGCTGTTTTTGACAGCGTCGCGAACCTTCTCGATCACTTCCTCTCTCCCCTGAGCGCTCAGCTTGCAGGGGAAGGGATAGCCCTTCAAATTACGGGCAAGACGTACTCTTGTAGAAATTACTACGGCGCTCACGGTCAACCCTCCAGTTCCTTGATTTGATCTCTCAGCTCTGCGGCGCGTTCAAAATTCTGTTCCCGAATCGCCTTCTCCTGCTGAGCTTTTAAGTCCTTGATCTTATCTTCCTTTGTCATCTCGGCAGGCTTTTTTGACTCTTTTTCGGTTCTGCCGCTGTTTTTTCCGCAGTGAGTCGTGTTGCCGTGGATGCGGCGAATCGAAGGATAAAGCTGGTCTGCAAAGAGCGTGTAGCAGTTTGCGCAGCCTACCTGACCGGTTTTTGCGATCTCAGGATATGTGCTGCCGCAAAACTCACAGCGCGTCGCCTGTGTTCTTGCCGGAAGCACATTTGTGAAGAAGCTTCCAAGCAAATTTGAAAAGTCGTTTTCCATATCGGCAAATACGTTTGTGTAGCCCATTTTGCCGGCACATTCACTGCACAGATCATATTCCTTAAACTCGCCGTTGATGATTGTTTTAACGTGTGTATTGGCGTTATTTGCGCCGCATTTTTGACATTTCATATCTTTCACCTCTCTGAAATATTCTGATCATATACCTTCCGGGTTTTATACTCAGCTGTCAAGCGTAAGCAGCATATTCTTGAACAGATCGGCGCGCACCGCGTCGCGCTTGTCCTGTTCCACCTGCTTCAGTGTTCTGTCGGAAAGCGCGGAAGCGATCACCTTGGCGGTTTCAAGCTCAAGCAAATTGCGCTGCAGCATATTTCTCAGCATCACCTCGGCGGTCGCCTTTTCCAGCACTCCGCCCACCGAATTGATGATATGCATAAGCGCCGTTCCCTTGTCCATCTTTACGCGGCTTATGCGAATAAAGCCTCCGCCGCCGCGTCGGCTTTCAACGATGTATCCCTGCTCCGGAGTGAACCGCGAGGTGATCACATAGTTGATCTGGCTGGGGACGCATCCCAAATTGCCTGCCAGCTCGTTGCGCTGGATCTCGGCGCTGCCGTTTTGCTCATCGAGCATCTCTAAAATATATTGTGCAACCAAATCACTCATTCTCATTTTTGTTCCCTCTTTTCCTTTCCCTTTCGGGCTTTGATTACAGTATATCTTCAAGGTCAGAGAAAGTCAAAGTCAAATAAAGTCAGCAAATTCCGAATTTGCTTCAATATTCTCTTATATTCTCGCAAATGCTCCCGTATTCTAAAAAATCAAATTTTTTTGACTTTTTCTGACCATTATGTATTTTGACCTTTCAACACAATAGAAAAAGCGGTGAGGATCGATCCTCACCGCACTGTGATAATATAATAAACCTATTAAATTATTCGCAGGAAGCTTACTGCTCTTCAGCTTCTTTTCTTTTCGCAAAGCACTCGCTGCAATAATAGCTTTTACCTTCCATCGGTTTGAAAGGAATCCTTGCAGGACCACCACAAGCAGCACAAGTGGTATCATAGTATTCTCTGCTTGCTTTTACCGCATTTTTACGCGCTTGTCTGCATTCCTTGCAACGCTGTGGCTCGTTCTCAAAACCCTTCTCAGCGTAGAACTCCTGCTCGCCGGCAGTGAAAACAAACTCGTTACCACAATCTTTGCAGATCAATGTTTTGTCTTCATACATTGGACATCTACCTCACTTTGGTTATATTTGTCCTCTACAAACTGCGCAGCATTCATATCAGGACATTTCATTTAAGCCGACCTTTCTGCGGGCTCTTTGCAAAGCATTATCAACGGATTTTTCGGAAATGTTAAGCTTTTTAGAAATGTTGCTGTAGCTGAGTCCCGAGGCAAAGAGCATTAGCACCTCGTATTCCCTTGCCGACAATAAAGTGTGCAGTCTGTGCATAACTTGATTGAGCTGTTCCTTGTCCATCAGCTGCTCCTCAGGAGAAGGAATCGCGACGAAAAGCTCGTCCTGCAATCCGTCAAACTGAACAAGCGCCGAATCAGGCACCGCTTTTTTTGACTGTGAGCCGCGAATGATAGAGATAAACCTGCGCTCCGCCAAAAGCGAAACGTAGCTGTTAAAGGACCTAGCCCCCTCGCTTTCATACGTTTTACACGCGTGTAAAAGCGCCAAAAGTCCTTCCTGAACAAAATCACTCTGCTCGTAACCCTGAGCCGAATACTTGCGCGCGATAAACCGGATGCGTCCGAGATACCTCAATACCAGCTCATTAAAGGCATTGTCGTCACCGTCTTTAGAAATTTCGGCAAGAACATCATCTGAAAGGGTTGAATACAATCCTTTGATATTTGCCATT
>JBGUOX010000150.1:0-2202 GCA_045129995.1 Ruminococcus sp.
GACAGCACCTTCGCCGTACCGCCGTAAAGCAAACCGCCGCTTACGTTCAGGCGCATATTGTCCGCGCCGGTGATGTTGCCGTTGTAAGTCAGCCCTGCCCCTTCAAAAGAAAGGCGCGTGGTCAGCTCGTCATTTCCGTCATACTGGCGCTGCATGGCCGGATCGGGCAGGACTTCCCCATAGATGACCGTCGTAATCTTGTCGTCATCATAGACCCATCGCGACACGATATCGCCGGATAACTTCGCTCCCGTGCCGATATGGATGTTTTTCACAAAGGCGTTGTCGCTGATGGCAATGGCGGCTTTTTTCCCGCTCAGTTCTCCCCGCACCGTAAAATCCGTCGCCAGCGGGCCGTCGGTCTCCACCCAATCCGAATCCAGCGTGGCCTCGTATTGATATACATATTGCGATGAATAGCGTCCTGCATAGGACGCCCGTGCGCCAAATCCATTTCCCAGCGAATTCTGGCCAAAGTCAAAGGCCGCGCCGATGCCGCCCTCGCCGTCAGCCGTCACCTTGCTGCCCTCCGCCAGCGTAATCCTGTGGTCCTTGCCATAGGCTGCCAAAATACCGTTGCCGTTCGGCCCGTCGGCCTGTACGTTCACGCCCTTGTTGACGGTGACATCGTTGCCGCAGCCATCAATCCGTATGCCAACGGCGGCCATGCCTTTTGTCATCAGGGGCGCGTTCTGGATCACCGTGTTCCCGCTGCCGTAAATGTGCAGGCCCATACCGTAGGGGTTTTTATTGTAAGTGCCGGCAATGTACGCCGTGCCGTCCGCATTGCGGGCATAATACGGCGCATCGTTCACGATGGTCCGGCCGTCGCCGTACACCGAGCGCCCGAAGAAATCCCGCCGGTCGATGGTATACCCCAAATCCTGCAACGCCGCCAGCTCCGCTTCCATAAAGCTCATATAATTGCTCCACGATTGGTGGCTCATCAGGCTGTTGCGCAATTCGATATGGGTGAGGTCGACATAATCCTCGCTGTCATCCCCCTCATTTCCGTTTACGGGCAGCCCCGGGACCTTTTGGTCCAACTTTATCCCAAAATAATTATACGTGCGCAGCTCCTCCCCTTCCAGCACGTCGCTCACATGCTGGCCGGAAAAATACGGGATGGCTGCGTTAGGCCTAGCATTAATATACTTCGGCAGATCAAAATACGGTTCCGTCGCCGCCTCACGGTTCGGAGTCCGGATTTCCATGCCTGGTTGGGCCTGCACGCCGCGCCAGTCGTACAAATGGGATTCATAAAGATATGACTTTTCGGAAAAACGCGTCAGGGGCGCGTCAGAAGTCCAAAACCCCAGCGCATGGCCGAATTCATGAATCACAGTCGATGCGAGGCCTAACTGACTGTCTTGGGGCAACGGCATATCATAGCGGCCCTGTTCGCCATCCGGCGGAAACAGGGGCGCGCCGAGAACAACAAAGCCCGCCGGACCGTCTTCAGCCGTCAGGATTTTTCCGTGATTGAGAACGGCGATCGGCGAGGGGACGCCGACGCTTTGCCCGTTTATTTCCACATCGGTATTACTGCCCTCGGCCGCCGCGTTATATAATTCGTCTTTGACCGTAACGGCCAGCGTAGCCGGCTGCTTTGCTGTCTTCGTATGCTTCAGCAGCGCGTCGCAGTAGTCCGCGGCAAAATTGAGCTGTTCCTTCTGCCAGTCGGGCAGCTCGCCATCGGAGGTCATGTATCTCTTGTCTCTTTCATATTCATACGGGGCGTCTTCTCCATAGTCTATCATGTTTTCTTCGTACCATTTCCCCGTGAAGCTTTCCCCCGTGCCATAATAATCCAGACGGAACAGACCGTTGGGCGTCGTATACGAAGTTACGGCCTCCGCCCTGTGCCAGGGCGTCAGCAGGCAAAGCCCCAGTGCAAGGGACGTCAGTATTGTTTTCTTTTTTCTCCCGGACAGATATTTTTTCATTTTGAGTCCCTCCAACAACGCAATCCGGCAACCTGTTTTTCATTACTAAGAAGATTGTAGTGAAATGATAATGAATGTTGCGACAAGGTTGCGACAAACCGGGATTTACCATACTAAAACAACAGTCATGGATGTTGAAACACCACGACTGTTGAATAGGTTACTGTAATAAATCTTGCTAATGTTTGTCAAGAGTTTTTTAAGAAAAATTGAAGCTTTCGAAAACTAAATAAAGGCGACCTTAACCAGACCTGCT
>JBGUOX010000151.1:0-2006 GCA_045129995.1 Ruminococcus sp.
GCCAGCCTTGCTGCGTCCTTCGCCTTGTCTTGCGAAAAATATCCTCGCAAAATATAAGTCTACTTTCTATCAGGAATTAGTATTAAAAAACACATTTTTTTCAAAAAAAGACTGCATTTTTTCATTTTTATTTCATATAGTTTTCACTTAAGGGTATTATGATAATTACAACATAAAGAACAGCCGACAGGCAATGAATAGGAGGCTATTATATGTCAGACAATTATTTTGATGATTTCAGCAAGGAACCTACCCGCGATTTAGATACAACCCCCGAGGAAAGTTTCGGCACAAAAGAGGAAGCCGCATCGGAAAGCAGCTACGAGTGGAACTCACCTTCCGGCCGCACCGGCGGAGAGTACCACTATTCCTTTATCAACGGCAACAACCGCGATTCCGCGCATAACCCGAACAACTATGAGGACGTTGTTTCAAGACCGGTGCAAAACACAGCTTCTCAGCCGAGCAGCAATCCCTACAGCAGCGACTACACGGTGCCGCAGAACAATCCATACAGCAGTTATTCTGCTCCGAAGCACGGTGTGTATGAAGCTGCAAACGCTGCCGACGAGGCAAACAAAAAGGAAAAGAAAAAGAAAACTCACAAGTCCGCTTCACGCGGCTTTGTCGCAGCGGCGCTTGCCGTTTCGATCCTCGCCTCGGGCGCAATAGGCTTTGGCGGCGGAATGCTTGCGAACAGCGCTAAAAACGACAGCAGCAGCTCAGGCACCAACGGCGATTTGAAGATCATTCAGGCGGCGTCCGGCAGCAAGAGCACCGACGGCACCAACGTCAGCACAAAACCCGGCGCGACGGGAACGGCGGAAATCGTGCAGAAAACCGCCGACAGCGTGGTTGAGATCGCCACCGAAGGCATAGCCACAGGCTCGTTTGCCCGTCAGTATATCACAAAGGGCGCAGGCTCCGGCGTGATCATTTCCGAGGACGGTTACATCATTACCAACCATCACGTTATTGACGGCGCGGAGAAGATCACCGTTACCCTGCGCGACGGCGAAACCACCTACGACGCGACTCTCATCGGCAGCGACGCGGACAACGACGTTGCCCTCGTCAAGATCGACGCCAAGGGACTGACGCCCGCGGTGTTCGGCAACAGCAGCGATTTGGTAGTCGGCGATTATGTTGTCGCTATCGGCAATCCGCTGGGTACCCTCGGCGGCACCGTCACCGACGGTATCATCAGCGCTCTGGCGCGTGAGGTGACTATCGAGGACAAAAATCTGACTCTTTTGCAGACCAACGCGCAAATCAGCCCCGGCAACTCCGGCGGCGGACTGTTCAACGCAAACGGCGAGCTTGTAGGTATTGTAAACGCCAAGGACAGCGCAACCGAGGTAGAGGGCATCGCCTTTGCTATCCCGATCAACAACGTGCTCAACGTCATCAAGGATTTGAAGGAATACGGCTATGTTACCGGCAAGATCAGCACAGGTATGCAGTTTGTAGACATCAATTCCGACTACTCCGCCTTCTATTACGGAGTGCAGAAGGAGGGCGTGTATGTTCTGTCGGTAGAATCGGGCTCTAATGCCGAGAAAGCCGGCTTCGAGCGCGGCGACCTTATCACCGCCGTTAATGACACCGAGGTGCTTACCGAAGCGGAAATCACCAAGGAGCTGGAGAAGCACAAGGTAGGCGACACCGTGACCTTCACTGTTACACGCAACCGCAAATCAATTGACATCGATATGCAGCTGGCAGAGTATGTTCCCTCTGCACAGCCGAAGGACAATAATTCTCAGAGCTTCCGCGACTATCAAAGCGACGACGAGTTCTGGAACGATATGCTTGACTGGTAATTGTCCGCACAACAACGCTTTTCACTTTTTTCATAAATGATCTCCTTATAAAAGCAGCCCCGGAGTTTCGGCTCCGGGGATTGCTATTTTAATGCGTAATTATCATATTCCCTAAGGGAACGTGATAATATGATAAATGTGATAAAAATGGCTTAAACAGTGGCTTTCTTCACATTTATCAAG
>JBGUOX010000152.1:0-6020 GCA_045129995.1 Ruminococcus sp.
GCCAGCCTTGCTGCGTCCTTCGCCTTGTCTTGCGAAAAATATCCTCGCAAAATATAAGTCTACTTTCTATCAGGAATTAGTATAAAATCGCGGGAGCGGACAAGATCATCGGCGGCTATTTGGCTTCATTTTTTATTCTTGCGATCCCCGTTTGGCTTGTCGAGCCGAACATCAAAAGCTATTTTGACTCGCTATGGTTTTGCTTTGCCTCGGCGACTTCTATCGGTTACGGCGATCTGACGGCGGTCACGCTGTTGGGACGTATCGCAACGGTCGTGCTGTCTGTTTATTCCATCGCTGTCATCGCTATTTTTACAGCGGTGATAACAGGCTTCTTTATGGATATGGCGCGGCTTCGCGCCGCAGAGAGCGCAGGAGTTTTCCTTGACGAGCTGGAGCATTTGCCCGAGCTTTCAAAGGAGGAGCTGGCGGAGCTGTCAAAGCGCGCCAAGGTATTCCAAAAAAACTTCTATTCCGATAACGTAAAACAAAAAGACCGAAAGTGATTTTTCGCAAAAAATCATAATGCCTGATTGTGAGGTGCATTGCAATGAACATTGAAACCTTTGCCGAAGCCGTGCGCGCAGGCAAAGCCGACAAAGCGTTCGGGCTTCTTTACGGCTCGTCGCCGTCGGCGGTACAAGCCCAACAAAAAAGATACCTTCTTGCCGTCAGGCGCTTTTCCGAGCTGTTTCCTCAGCGCGGCGACGTTCGCGTTTTCTCCGCGCCGGGACGCACCGAGATCGGCGGCAATCACACCGACCACCAACACGGCTGCGCGCTGGCTGCGGCGGTCAGCCTTGACGTGATCGCTGTCGTCGCGTTCCACGACGAAAAGATCATACGTATGGAATCCGAGGGACACGGACGGATCGAGGTCGGTTTGACCGACCTTTCCGCGCGCGAGGAGGAAAAGGGCAGCTCCGCCGCTATCGTCCGCGGCATTGCCTCCTGCTTTGCCGCAAAGGGCGTCAATGTCAGCGGCTTCGACGCTTATGTTACCTCCGACGTGCTCAGCGGAAGCGGACTTTCGTCGTCCGCCGCGTTTGAAACCCTCGTCGGCACTATCATAAACACGCGGGACAACGACTGCCGCGCCGACGAAACGGAGCTTGCAAAAATCGGTCAGTATGCCGAAAACGTTTATTTCGGCAAAAGCAGCGGTCTGCTCGACCAAACGGTTTGCGCCTGCGGAGGCTTTGTTTTTATCGACTTTCTCGACACCGACAAGCCTTTTGTAAAGAAGTACAGCTTTGACTTTGAAAAGGCGGGCTACAGCCTTTGCGTTACCGACACAAAGGGCAGCCACGCCGATTTAACAGGCGACTATGCCGCCGTGCCCGAAGAAATGAAGTCGGTGGCGCGGTGCTTTGGCAGGGAATATCTGCGCGAAGTGGACGAGCAGGCGTTCCTTAAGGCCATTCCCGAGCTTCGCGGCAGGTGCGGCGACCGCGCCATCCTTCGGGCGGTACACTTTTTCGGTGAGAACCGCCGTGCCGTTGACGAGGCTAAGGCGCTTGGCAGGGGCGACGTTGAAGCCTTTTTCGCGCTGTACCGCAGCTCCGCGGCTTCCTCGGCAAATCTTTTGCAAAACCTTTACTCAACCGCCAAGCCCTCCGAGCAGGGCATTCCGCTGGGACTGATGATGAGCCGCCTTGTTTTGGGCGGCGACGCGGCTGTGCGCGTGCACGGAGGCGGCTTTGCAGGCACGATCCAGGCGTTTGTGCCGACAAACAAAACAAAGGAATACGTCGGCAAAATGGACGCGCTGTTCGGCGAGGGCAGCTGCTATGTGCTTCGCGTCCGTCCTGTCGGCGGAATTGAAATAAAGCTTTAGGAGAATCCAATGATTTACGGAAACATTCAAAAACTGATCGATTATTCTGTCCAAAACCGCCTTATCGAAAGCGTTGACGAGCTGGTTATCCGCAATCAGCTTATGAACGCGCTGCACGTTTATGACTGGCAGGACGAAGCCGCGCAATATGCCGGAGAGTCTGTTGACGAGCTGCTGCAGCCGCTCATCGACTACGCCTGCCAAAACGGAGTGATCGAGGACACCACCGCCAACCGCGACCTTTTCGACACCCTGCTGATGGGCATTGTAACTCCGCTTCCGCGCGAGGTGATCCGCGACTTTCGCGCCGCGTATGAACGATCGCCCCAAGCCGCGACGGATTGGTACTTTGATGTAAGCCAAAAGACAAACTATGTCCGCGCCGGACGAATCGCAAAGGATATGAAGTGGAAAAGCGAATCCGAGTACGGCGTGCTTGACATCACAATAAACCGCTCCAAGCCCGAAAAGGATCCGCGCGACATCGCCAAGGCTCGCGCAAGCGCCTCTGCTGCGTATCCAAAGTGTCAGCTCTGCGCCGAAAATATGGGCTTTGCAGGCAACCAAAACCATCCCGCGCGGCAAAACCTGCGGCCTATACCGCTCAATATCCACGGCGGCGCGTGGTATCTTCAATACTCGCCCTACGGCTACTACAACGAGCACTGCATCGTGTTCAATGAAAAGCACATCCCAATGGTGATCGACGACGAGGTGTTCGACAAGCTGTTTGACTTCACAGAGCAGTTTCCGCATTATTTTGTCGGCTCAAACGCCGATCTTCCGATAGTCGGCGGCTCCATCCTGAGTCACGAGCATTTCCAGGGCGGCCATTACACCTTTGCAATGGAGACCGCGCCCGTGGAGCGGTCGTTTGTTATGCCGCAGTTCCCCTCGGTGAACGCGGGCGTTGTCAAGTGGCCGATGTCGGTCATCCGCCTGAACAGCGCCGACCGCGGCGAGCTTACGCGTGCGTGCGCGCACATCCTTAAGCTTTGGCGCGGCTACACCGACGAGGCGGCGACGGTCTTTGCCTTTACCGACGGCACTCCGCACAACACTATCACCCCGATCGCCCGAATGCGCGGCGGCGCTTACGAGTGCGATCTGGTTCTGCGCAACAACCTCACCACCGAGGACAGACCGCTCGGGCTGTACCATCCGGCTCCGTCGCTCCACCACATCAAAAAGGAAAACATCGGACTTATCGAGGTGATGGGACTCGCCGTATTGCCGGCGCGTCTTGCCGAGGAGCTGGAAGCGGTCAGAAAGGCGCTTGTAAGCGGAGAGCCGATGGACGGCGATCCTTTGACTCAGGCTCACGCGCAATGGGCAGGGGAGGTGCAAAAGCGCCATCCCGAGCTATGCGAGGGCAATTCTCTTGAGATAATCCGCGCCGAGGTCGGCAAGGTGTTTGAGCAGGTGCTTTGCGACGCAGGCGTGTTCAAGCGCGACAAAGCAGGACAGGCGGCGTTTGACCGGTTTATCCAAGCCGTTACCGCGTAACTGAAAGGAAGCGACAAAATGAGTGACCGGCATATTGACGGCGGCAGAGCGTTTGACTTCGGCAAAACCTCGGACAATTACGCAAGATACCGCGACATTTATCCGCAGAGTATGTACGACCGTTTGATTAGCCTGGGCGTCGGCAAGCCGCGCCAGAGGATACTCGACCTCGGCAGCGGCACGGCTGTGCTGCCTGTTAATATGTATCATACCGGCGCAAGCTTTACCGCGACCGACGTTTCGGAAAACCAGCTTCGCAGGGGAGAAGAGCTCGCGCGTGAAAAGGGCTTGACGGACATCGCCTTCAGGGTTTGCTCCGCCGAGGACACCGGCTTTGAAAGCGACAGCTTTGACGCGGTGACGGCGGTGCAGTGCTTTCAGTATTTCAACGCGGAAAAAGCCGCGGCTGAGATATTCCGCGTTCTGCGGAGCAGCGGTCTTTTTTGCAAAATATTTATGGACTGGCTGCCCTTTGAGGACGAGGTGATCGCCGAGATGGAGCGCACGGTGCTGAAATACAATCCCGACTGGAGCGGCGGCGGCTTTCGCGCTTACCGCTTTCAATGCCCCGACTGGGCAAAGGGAAGATTCGCGGTCGAGGATGTGTGCTCATATGACGCCGAGCTGACCTTTTCAAAGGAAGCGTGGGTTGGCAGAGTTTTGACCTGCCGCGGAGTCGGCGCAAGCCTTTCAAAAGCCGAGACCGCCGCGTTTGAGCGCGAATACCGCGGACTGCTTGAAAAATACGGCGAACCGCTTCGGCTTAAGCACCAGATCCATATCGAGCTTTACCGCTCGCTGAAACGGCAGGAATAATAAAATTTAAAATAATTAAAAAATTAATAAAAAAATTTTTAAAAACCGCGATTTTTGTCATAATGTTGTTGTAGTCCATCTGATATACTGTAGTCACAACAGAGGGAAAAACAAACCGATCTGTAATCTACAATCAGAAAAGGAGTCATCACCATGAAAAAGAACAACATTAAAACAAAGATCATCGCAGGCATCCTTTCAGCAATCACCGTTTGCTCCGTCGGCGCAATGACAACAACCACAGCTTTCGCCGCGGAAACACATATTTCCACCGGAACAAACATCATCAACGACAACAAGGTCGTTATGAACAATGACCTCAAAACAACAACCAAGCTCAGCACCGCTACCCTGTTTAAGGTTCTGGAGCAAGCAAGCAAATACGGCAAGTACGTAACGCCGGCTCTCGGCGTACTTCTTGAAGCGTTCGTTGAATCGCCCGCAGACAGGATCGAAAAGAAGCTTGACGAGGTAAACGGCAAAATCGACAAGATCTTTGACAAGATCGACGCGTCCGAAGCATCCATCAAGGCTGAGCTCACCAACGACATCGCCGTTCAGAGCTTTTACAACACCTTCACAAAGTTCAAGGCGCAGACCCGCGCAATGCACGACAAAATTAAGGATATTTACGCAAGCAATCTGACAGACGAGGCAAAGGCGGCAAAGATCGCCGCGCTGACCGGCAACAGCAGCGAGTGGCGCGCAAGATTTGAGGACGTTCTCAACGAGCTGAACAGCTTTTGCAAAAAGCCCTCAATGACCAAGGACGGCACAATTTTTGACCTTATCTACAAGCACTACACCAACTCCGTTATGCTCAGCGGCGAAGCGCTTGACCTGGCAAAGCCCGTCAGCGATCACGTTATGCAGGTTTATACCGCAGGCTGCGCCACACTTGTTGAAAGCCTTTCCGCACAGCTGTATTTCAACGCTCTTTCCGCGGACGCAAAGGCAAAGGCTGATCCCGAATTTGCCGCGCATATCTGCAAAAGCAACGACGACATCCAAAACGAGATCAAGGCTGTTACAAAGCTTTTGACAGGCGATGAAAACAGCAACAAGGCGGACACCGTAAAGGGAATGTACGACAAGACGATGGGTATGGCAAGAACCATCCTTGTCAACAAGGGACACGACAACATTGCGCTCAACGCAGAGCTCAAGGTTCACGCTCATCAGTCCAAGTTCGCCGAAGGCGTCTATAACGTCAGCAAAGGCGAAAAGGTCACTAACGAGTTCAACCGCGAATTTGACAAGACCGTGCTGAGCCTCGAAAAGGCAAAGCTGATCGCCGATTACGCAAAGAGCAAGGGGATCACCCTTCGCAAGCTGCTTGAATCCTGCGGCTTCAACGTTTCCAAGCTGCCTCAAAACGCAAATCTTGTCACCGCAAAGGCGTGGGACGATTCCGTAACGGGCTGGTCAAGAATTGCAGGCTACAACTACCAGAAGTCGTTCTACAAGGGCTTCAACATCGACAAAGCGGGCGCCGGAGAAGCAAACGCTCAGCTGCTCGACTGCGGCTACAATTCCTGGAAGTTCTCGGAGTGGAACTATATGGTAGGAGGCAACGCTTGCATCCTGACGGTAAAATAATACAAGTATAAATTCAAAAGCATAATACAAAAAGCGGCAGACACACCGCCCGGTGCGTCTGCCGTTTGTTTTTCGACAAACTGAGCCGTCCGCAAAACGGGCGGCTTTTGTTTACGGCATTTGCATTGCAGCAGTTACCGCTCAGTTGTCCCAATTGTCCCAGTTTTCCCAATTATCCCAATTGTCCCAAGGGCACGGTCTTATATGGGATAACTGGTGAAAAGTCACTGTTTAAGCCATTTTTACAGTTTTCCCAAGTTGA
>JBGUOX010000153.1:0-2814 GCA_045129995.1 Ruminococcus sp.
GGTGCGTGCGATGTACGCAACCGAAACAAGCGGCACCGCCTACGGATATTGGTCGGCGACGCAGCGCATATAAAGCGCATATAAACTGAAAACAAATCAAAAAGCGCAGCCGACTCTGTTGAGCCGGCTGCCTGATTTTCATTCTCCTGTTCATCTTTTAATAAATCGATTATAGCATATCGCGCATATTTACACAAGAAAATTTTTGCGAAAAAGAACAATGGACTTGTCAAAAATAGCATTCCGGTGCTATAATTAAAAAAGAAAAAGGAGGTCGTTCGGATGAAACTACGAAACAAACTGGCGGCGGCGCTGATGTCGCTGACAGTGATTACCGGAACCGCGGCGCTGGCGCCCGTCGGCGTGTCTGCAACAACAGACGATCCGGCGGAGGTCGTCATCTCTGTCACAAGGGATCAGTTGGAGGAAAACGCCTCGGGCGCGATTCAGACGGCGCTTTACGAAGCCGCCGAAAACGCCACGGACGCGCGCCCCTACACCGTCAAGGTGGAGCCCGGAAGCTATATGCTGGGCGGCACGCTGCACATTTTCAGCAACACCAAGCTGGTGCTCAACGGCGTAACGCTTACCCGTTCGCGCGACAGGATCAATTTGCTGCGTATCGGCGAATATGAAACCCTGACTCAGGGCGTGACCGGCTATTATTACCGCAACATCGCCATCGAGGGCGGCACCTTAAGCGGAAACAATTTAAGCGGAACCATGCTTAAATTCACCCACGCCAAAAATGTGTCTATGCGAAACGTTGCGCTTAAGAGCAACAAAAACTCTCATATGATCGAAGCCGCCGGCTTGGACGGCTACACCGTTAAGGGCTGCACGTTTACCGACCAAACCCTGCAAAAGGGCTATGTCGGTTTTGAAGCCATCCAGATCGACGTGCTGAAAGACGGCAACATCGTGGAATGCCGCTCCGAGGATCTGTGTATGAAAAACGTTCGTGTAGAGGGCTGCGTGTTCACCAACTGTCCGCGCGGCGTCGGCTCGCATACGGCGGTACACAACAATCCCCACAACAACATCGTCATCCACGGCAACACCTTCAAAAATATGGGCAGCGTCGCCGTTCAAACGCTGAACTGGACAAACAGCGAGATCACCGCTAACGTCATCGACAACACGCCGCGCGGCATCGCTGTGTATACAATGATCAACGAGGGCGAGGGAACCTTCCTGCCAAGCGTGTTCGCAAATGAAGGCAACACCACCGCGCATTTCAGCGACGGATACAAGGCGCAGAAATCCAACATTCTGGTGGACAGCAACTACATAACAAACAGCGGCGCCCTCAACGACGTCTATTCAACCTATGAAAAATCGGCGATTTCCGTCATCGGCTCAAAGGTAGTCAATTCAACGCGCTACGGCGACGACGGCGGACTGCCGAAGGGCGACTATCTGTGCGACACGGTCAATGTGCGCAACAACTACGTAACGACCAAAGGCAACGGCATTCGCGTTGAATATGCCAAAAACGTGAACGTGGACGGCAACGTAATCGTCCACAACGGCAGCAGCGGCTCTCAAAACGACTACGGCGTGGTATGCCGCAACAGCGTTTCCGCTGCAAACATCCGTAAAAACTACATCACAAAATCGACCGTGAACGGCATTTGGGTAGATACAGGCTGCGCGATCGACAACATCAATAACAACGAGATCTACACCGCAGGCAAGTACGGGATCGGCGTATACGGCGCCGCCGTAAAAACCGTAAGCAACAACGACGTGCAAAACCTCGGCAGAGAGGGAATCGTCTTTACCGAAAACGCGCGCCTCAGCAACACGATCATCGGCAACCGCGTGCGCAGCGCCGGAGAAATGGGCATCCATATCTCCGCAAATTCGTCCGCCGCAATGATCGAAAAAAATCTTGTGACCGGTTGTCCCGACGCGATCGCCTACACGCAAAGCGCAGGCAAAGTGACCGTCGGCAGCAACTACAGCGCAGCATCGGCGCTCAGCTCCTTTGCCCCCGACGCAAAAACCGTCAATCTGGCTTCAAAGTTTTCCTGCCGAATCGCAAAAACGCCAAATCCGCTTAACGCGGTCAGCACATACACCTTCACCTCGGGCGATCCCTCGGTCGCAAAGGTCGATTCCTCGACCGGCAGAATAACGGCGCTCAAAAAGGGCACCGCTGTCGTCACCATGAAAAGCGCCAACGGCAAAACGGCGGCGATCACCGTCAATGTGGACGGCGGCAGCAGCATCCCCGGCGCGCCGAATGTTTCCCTCAGCAACACTACCGCCGGAATAAAGGCAGCGTGGGCAAAGGTCAACAACGCCGTCAGCTATGCGGTATATTACCGCGGCGCTGACGAGCCCGAATGGACAAGCGCCGAAACGGCAAACACATCCTTTGTGCTGCCCGAAACGGAATCGGGCAAGGTCTACAGCGTGCAGGTGCAAAGCATCGGCGCGGAATCGGAGAAAGGCAGATATTCGGCGGTAAAAACCATCACGGCTCTTGACCGCGTGGTGATCACCGAAGCCGTCAGCAGCGGCGGTATCATCCTAAAATGGAACGCGGTTCCCGGAGCCGACGGATACCGCGTCGCCAAGCGCAAATCGGGCGCCACCGCCTTTGAATATGTTGACGTGACCGGCACGGTTTACGGCGACACAAAGGCTGCCGCGGGCACAACATGGCTGTATCAGGTCTGTGCCAAAAAGGGCGGCATCCTCGGAGCGTATTCAGCCACAAAATCAGCCGAGTCGCTGGCAAAGCCCACCGTTAAGCTGACTAACAAAACAAACGGGATCTTTGTTGAATGGAACGCCGTTGCAGGC
>JBGUOX010000154.1:0-9082 GCA_045129995.1 Ruminococcus sp.
GTCAGCCTTACCTTGATTTATTTGTACAACCTGACGAAAAATCTTGCTGCGCAATCCGCACACCTGAATTATGCGGTATTGCCTTAAGGCGGCGCCGCGCGGCTCGCGCATTAAAATTTAAGAATATATTATAGAAAACAGTATTGGTTGAACATTAATCCGCAGTCCGCGTTTACGAATTACGCGGCATTGCGTTAAAGGTCTGAGTTTTATAAATGGCTGATGTGAGAAACGTAGCCTTACAGGTGCTTCTTAAAATTGAAAACGACAAGGCGTATTCAAACATAGCGCTGAACAACGCTGTCCGCGAAAGCGGCATCGGCGGAGTTGACAGCGCTTTTGCCGCCGCGCTTGTTTACGGCGTGCTTGAACGGCAGATTACGCTTGACTACATAATTAAACAACATTCCAAAATTCCTTTAAGGAAAATTGAAACCAAAACAAAGCTTATTCTCCGTATGGGAATCTATCAGCTTGTGTATATGGACAAGGTGCCCGACAGCGCCGCTGTTAACGAAAGCGTCAACCTTGCCAAAAAACACAGGCTGCAAAAAAGCGCCGGCTTTATTAACGGCGTTCTGCGAAGCGTCACACGCGCCGAACCAAGGCTTGCGCTGCCGCAAACCGGCGATAAAGTCTATTGCCTGAGCGTAAGGTATTCCGTTCCGCAGGAGCTTGTGCGCCTTTGGCAAAAGGCTTACGGCGAAGAAAACGCCGAAAAGCTGCTTGAATCACTGAGCGGCAGACCGCGCATTTTCGCACGGGTGAACACGCTTAAAACCACCGCGCGAGAGCTTGCGGAAAGGCTTGCTGCGGAGGGTGTGGACTGCCAGAACTCCCCGGTGCTTGAAAACGCGCTCGCGCTGAGCCGCACCGGCTCAATCGAAAAGCTCGGCGCTTACCGCGAAGGACTTTTCCACATTCAGGACTTGTCGTCCCAGCTTTGCGTCAGCTTTCTTGATCCCAAACCGCGCGACGTGGTGCTCGACGTTTGCTCCGCGCCCGGCGGCAAGGCGGCAACGGCGGCGCAGTATATGAACAACCGCGGCAGGATTTTTGCCTGCGATTTGTACGGTCATAAGCTGAGGCTTATCCGCGCCAACGCGCACAGGCTGGGCATTGAAATCATCTCCGCCGTAAAGCGCGACGCGGCAGCGGCGGACGTAAGCCTGCCCGGCGCCGACAAAATACTGTGCGACGTGCCGTGCAGCGGCTTGGGAATACTGTCGCGAAAGCCCGAAATACGCTGTAAAAGCGACCTGATTGACAATGCTTTGCCCGAACTGCAATACAAAATCCTTTGCAAAAGCGCTGAAAGCCTTGTTCCGGGCGGAAGGCTGGTGTATTCCACCTGCACGCTGAATCCCGCCGAAAACAATCAGAACACGGCGCGGTTTTTAAGAGAACACCCAAGCTTTCGCGGAGTGCCGCTAAGTCTGCCCGAAGGCGTCGACAGGGCTTTTGACGAGCAGGCTTATGAAATAACGCTGATGCCGCACACCGCCGGCTGCGACGGCTTTTACGCGGCGGTGTTTGAAAGGACGGTTGCCGATGACTGAAAAGTCCGATATTAAGAGTATGACCCTGACAGAGCTTGAACAGGAGCTTGTAAAAAACGGTTTTCCGAAGTTCAGGGCAAAGCAAACGCGCGAATGGCTGTTAAAGGGAGTGACGTCCTTTGACCAAATGAAAAACCTCCCGGGCGGTTTGCGGCAATTTCTTGACACAAGATATTACATTTCTGTTGCAACTATTGAAAAAAAGCTTATTTCAAGGTATGATAAAACAGTGAAGTACCTTTTTTCGCTTAGCGACGGCGAATGTATTGAAGCGGTTGTTATGAGCTATCATCACGGCGTTTCGATGTGCATCTCAACCCAGGTTGGCTGCAAAATGGGCTGCACCTTTTGCGCCACGGGAAAAAGCGGTTTTTCGCGGAACCTGACCGCGTCCGAAATGCTCGCGCAAATCGAGGCGGCGCAAAGGGATTTGAACGTAAGAATTTCAAACGTCGTGCTTATGGGAATGGGCGAGCCGCTTGACAACCTTGAAAATGTGCTCAGGTTCATCGCGCTGTGCGCGGATGAAAAGGGCTTGCGCATCGGCGCGCGGCACATCACGCTGTCAACCTGCGGAATAGTGCCGAAAATTTATGAGCTTGCCGCGCACAGGCTTCAAATCAACCTCGCGGTTTCGCTTCACGCGCCAAACGACGAAATACGCGTCAAAACAATGCCTGTGGCAAGAGCGTACCCGATGAACCGGCTTTTAAAAGCCTGCCGCGATTACTTTGACGCCACGGGCAGGCGCATTACCTTTGAATACTCGATGATAAGCGGAGTAAACGACAGCGACGAAAACGCGCGTGAGCTTGCTTCAAGGCTTGAGGGTATGAACTGTCACGTTAATTTAATTCCCGTGAACACCGTTGAGGGCACGGGCTACAAAAAAAGCAATATTCAAAGACAGCAGTCTTTTGTAAATATACTGACCGCGAAGGGAATCGCGGCAACCGTAAGGCGGACGCTGGGCAGCGACATCAACGCTTCCTGCGGCCAGCTTAAACGAAACCATATAAAAGAAGGAGGCAAATAACTTGGAAGTATTCAGCAAAAGCGATGTGGGCTTAGTCAGAACGCAAAACCAGGACGACTTCCGCTTCGGAGTTATTTCCCCAAGCTGCGCGTGGGCGGTAGTCTGCGACGGAATGGGCGGCGCTAACGGCGGCAACATCGCCAGCGCGACGGCTGTGGATTACATCAGCACCAAAATTACCGACCTGTACAAGGACGATATGACAAAGGAACAAATCGGCGAGCTTATGGCGGAAATCGTTGTTAACGCCAACATCAGGGTTTTTGAGCTTGCGTGCGAGGACGCCGCGCTTGCCGGAATGGGCACAACCTGCGAGTTTGTGTTTGTTAAGGACAGCACGGTTCATGTTGTTCACGTGGGCGACAGCCGCACCTACGCGATACGCGGCGGCAAAATAAAACAGCTTACCGAGGATCATTCGGTTGTTCAGGAAATGGTAAGGCGCGGCGAGCTTACATATGAACAGGCTCAGCACCACCCGAATAAAAACTTTATTACCAGAGCCTTGGGCATTAAGCCTTCGGTCAGGCTTGATTACATCGAGGCAAACTTTATTTACGGCGACGTTGTTTTGATTTGCACCGACGGTCTTTCAAACCACGTAAACACCGGTCAAATGGTGAAAATCTGCCACGAAAACCGCGGCGAGGGTCTTGTTAATCTGCTTGTTGAAACGGCAAAGCAGGGCGGCGGAACCGACAACATTACGGCAACCGTAATTTACTGAGAGGAGTGTTAACTATGGATAAATATATCGGAAAAAGGCTTGACGGCCGCTATGAAATTCACGAGCTAATCGGCGTGGGCGGCATGGCCAATGTTTATCGCTGCACCGACACGCTCGACGACCGCGAGGTCGCAATAAAAATTCTAAAGGACGAGTTCCTTAACAACGACGAATTTATCCGCCGTTTTAAAAACGAAAGCAAGGCAATCGCAATGCTTTCGCACCCCAACATCGTTAAGGTTTATGACGTAAGCTTCGGCGATATGATTCAGTATATCGTAATGGAGTACATCGACGGCATAACGCTCAAGGAGTACATCGCGCGTCAGGGCATTATCGAATGGAAGGACGTGCTTCACCTTACCATCCAGGTTCTCAGGGCTTTGCAGCACGCCCACGAATGCGGAATCGTTCACCGCGACATCAAGCCCCAAAACATTATGCTGCTTCAGGACGGCACAATCAAGGTGACCGACTTCGGCATTGCGCGTTTTTCCGACAAGGCGACGCGCACCATGACTGATCAGGCTATCGGTTCGGTTCATTACATCGCGCCCGAGCAGGCAAGGGGAGATTCCACCGACGGCAAAACCGACATATATTCGGTGGGCGTAATGCTTTACGAAATGCTCACCGGCACGCTTCCGTTTGACGGCGATTCAGCCGTAACGGTTGCGCTTATGCAGCTGCAGTCAACCCCCAAGCTTCCGCGCGAGGTCAATCCGTCAATTCCTCAGGGACTTGAACAAATCACAATGCACGCAATGGAAAAACAGCCCGAAAACCGCTACACCTCGGCAGCGGAAATGCTAAGCGATATCGAGCGCTTCCGCCTTAACCCTTCCATTGTGTTCGATTACAATAATTCTTTTGTTGACAATCAACCCACAAAATATATGGGCGACCTCAAAAAGAAGGACGCCAAAAGGCTAAAGGATGACACAAAGCCCGAGTCCGACGATATTCAGGACGACGATCCCTACGTTAAAGAACACAGCCCGGTGTTCCACGCCGTCAAGGGCGTGCTTATCGCCGCGCTGGTTGTGTGCGCCGTGTTCTTTGTTATTGCCGCGATAAGAGGCTTTACCTCGTCGCAGAGCAGGGACGTTGATGTGCCTAACCTTGTGGGTAAAACCCTTGTGGCGGCAAAGGAAAACAACCCCGACAACTTCCAGTACGAAATCAAGAGCAAGTTTGACGAGTCAAAGGAAATCGGCGTTATTTTGGCGCAGGATCCCGAGCCCGGCTCAATGAAGATAAAAACCGGTTCAAAAATCGAGCTGACGGTCAACGGTACCGACACCGAGGCTCAGGTTCCGTTTGTTGTAAGCTACACCGAAAAACAGGCGGTTGAAGCGCTCAAGGACAAAAACTTTGTTCCTCAGGTTGTTTATGTTGAAAACACAAAAACCAAAAAGGACTACACAATCGACACCTTCCCGACGGCAGGCGTTAAATCTACAATAGGCTCAACTGTTTATGTTTACATCGCAAAGGGAAGCCGCACCGAAAACGTTACGATTCCCGGAGTTTTGGGCAAAACGCTTGACGAAGCGCGCGCTGAGCTTGAAAAGCTCGGACTCACCGTTGAAACAGCAATGGACGACGAAAGCAAGGAACCCGAAAACACAGTGCTGTGTTCCTCTCCGCTGCCCTACGGCAAGGTTGAAAAGGGAACGGTTGTTACCCTTACGGTAAGCTCGGGCGTGGGCGACAAGCACAAGGTTGATTTGGTTGTTGAGCTTCCGTCTGCCGTAACCGACACCCTCAATATGACCGTAACGGTTGACGGCGTTGTAAACAGCGAACAGAGCAAGCAGGTTGTTCCGTCAATAACAGGTTCGGTTACCGTTTCCATCGAAGGCCACGGAACCTCAACCGTTGTAATTTCACTTAACGATCAAACCTACCGCGAATATACCGTTGACTTCTCGAAGGGAGAAATAACCAACACAGTTGTTCACGAGTATGTTGTTCCCACCACAGCGCCCACAGAACCCGTTACAGAACCCGTTACAGAGGCTCCGTATGTGCCGCCTACCGAGTATGAAGCGCCGACAGATGCTCAGATTTATTACACAGATCCGAACGTTTACACCGGTGACAACGTATACGCGGGCAACTGATTATGAAGCTTAACGGAATAATTATGAAGTCAATCGGCGGATTTTACTATGTCCGCTGCGGCGATACAGAGTACGAATGTAAGGCGCGCGGAAGCTTCCGCAAAACAGGTCATTCCCCGGTTGCCGGCGACAGGGTAACAATATCGGTTCCCGACGACGGCTACTGCGCAATCGAGGAAATTCTGCCGAGAAAAAACAAGCTTAAACGCCCCGCGCTTGCCAATATTGACACACTTGTGATTGTGTGCTCAACAATAGATCCCAAGCCGAACCTGACGGTTATCGACAAAATGACCGCGGCGGCTGTAAACAATAATATTACGCCTGTCGTCGTTATATCGAAAAACGACATCGAAAACGGCGACAGCGTCGCAAAAATTTACCGCCGTGCCGGCATTGAGGTGTTTCAGTGCTCGCCGGACGACAAAGCCGAGGCTGACCGCCTGCTTAATTTCCTGAAGGGCAAGGTGTCGGCGTTCACCGGCAACAGCGGAGTGGGCAAGTCCACCTTACTTAATATGCTGTTTCCGCTGCTTGACCTTCCCACAGGCGATGTAAGCGAAAAGCTCGGCAGAGGACGCCACACCACAAGGGTTGTGGAGCTGTTTGAAACCGAAGGCTGCTTTGTGGCGGACACACCGGGCTTTTCAACCGTTGATTTGCAGCGTTACGAAATGATTGACAAGGAACGTCTGCAATACTGCTTCCCGGAGTTTGAGCCGTACCTCGGCAAGTGCCGGTTCAATTCCTGCGCCCACCTTTGCGAAAAGGGCTGCAGGGTTTTGCAGGCGCTTAACGACGGCGAAATCGAGCCTTCGCGCCACCAAAGCTACACGGCTATGTACAACGAGGTCAAGGATATTAAGCCGTGGCAGCTCAAAAAGCAGGTGTAACTATGCGCTGTGTAATAATAGCCGGCTCGCCCGACGCCGACATCAGCTTTATAAAATCAGCCGTGCAGCCCGGCGACCGCGTAATCTGCGCCGACAGGGGCTATCAGTACGCAAAGGCGGCAGGCATTAAGCCCGACCTTATCGTGGGCGACTTCGATTCGTTCACCGGCGAGCTTCCCGAGGGGATAAAAACAGTTCGCCTTAACGTCCGCAAGGACGACACCGACACCTTTGTGTGCGCGCGCTACGCCGTAAACAGCGGTTACCGCGAAATTGACGTGCTTGGCGCAATCGGCGGAAGACTTGACCACAGCTACGCCAACCTTTGCCTGCTTGAATACCTTTCGGGCAGCGGAGTAAGAGCGTGCCTTGCGTCGGAAAAGGAGAAGATTTTCCTCCTTAAAAAGGGAGCGTATATTTTTGACGGCTACGGCGGCAAAACCTTTTCACTGTTTCCGTTCGGCTGTTCCTGCGCTTTGGCGAGCGTTCATAACGCCGAATATCCGGTTACGGACTTTAAGTTTGAAAGCAAAAACTCAACAGGACTTTCCAACGTCTTTTATGACGGCTGCAAAATTACCGTAAGTTCGGGAAAGCTGTTGCTTATGATAAATTTGGCGGAGGTTTAGCGGCGCCGCGCCGTTATTGCGTTTTAACAAAACAAATCCTCTCTTAAACATCCGCATTGTGCAATATTAAACGCGGACGGTTATCAATAACAAAACTGTAATTATAATGACATTTATAAATCTTGAAACGAATTATAAATGTGTGCTATAATTCTTTTTAGACAAATTCTTTGTGTTTAACGTGAAGTATATTGGAGTGATATAAAATATGTCATTGTGTATGGGATGTATGCAGGAAATCGGCGACCTGACGGTATGCCCGCACTGCGGCTTTGACGGCTCGGAACAGCAGCCGGCACCCTATTTGCCATATGGCACAGTGCTTTTTGACAGATATATAGTAGGCGCCGGTATTGACACAAACGGCGAAAGCACGCGTTACCTCGGCTTTGACAAGCAGACAGGCGACGTTGTTATTGTATGCGAATTTTTGCCTATGGGGCTTTTTAACCGCGAGGAAGGTCAAACCGAGCTGCGTGTTAATTATGAGGACAGGCTTGTTTTCGGCAAGCTCAAGGATAATTTCACCGATTATTACCGCATTTTGTCGGAGCTTAAAGAGTTTTCGGCATTAATGGACGTTCATAATATTTTTGAGGAAAACAACACCGTTTATGTTATCGAGGAAAACGAGGACTTGATTCCCTTTGCCGAGTATGTTGAGCGCAGCAGCGGCAGCATTGAATGGGACATAGCGCGTCCGCTGTTTATGCCCGTAATTTCGGCGCTGGAGGCGCTTCACAAGCGCGGAGTAGGCCATTACGCAATCGCGCCCAAGAATATGTACATCACCTCCTCGGGCAAAATCAAGATTTCGGGCTTTGCTTCGGAAAACGAGCGCAAGCGCGGAACAGCGCTTAAATCGCAGCTCTTTAAGGGCGCGGCGGCTCCCGAGCAGTACGAAAACAATTTTCCTCTTGACGACATAACCGATATTTACGGATTTTGTGCCACAATGTTCTACGCACTTACCGGACATCTGCCCAAGGCAGCTCCCGAGCGCCTCAAGGACAGCCGTCTGCTTATGAGCACCACCACCGTAAAAAAGCTTCCGCCCCACGTTGTTTCGGCGTTGGCTAACGGCTTGCAGGTTGAACGCGAAAACCGTATCACCGATTTTGACGAGCTCCGTTCACAGCTTTCCGTGGCTCACACCGCAAAGGCTATTCAGGACGAAATTTCGCGCACCGCGAGTATGAACCTTGCGCGCGACGACGACAACAAAAAGACCAAAAACGGAATGTCGGGCGTTTCAATATCCATTATCGCAGCCGCGATTACGGTATTGGTTTTGGGCACTGTCGGAGTAATTTGGCTAATGCAGGACGCAAATCCCTTTGCCTCGCTGTTCGGCGGCGACAAAAACGCCACCGAGGCGGCAACAAAGGCGACCGAATGGACAGGCGCGACAATTCCGAAGCTTACCGGTATGACCTATGCCGAGGCTGAGGAAGCTGTTAAAACCAACCCCAACATTAAGCTTATGCGCAGCATTAACGACGAATACAGCGACAGTGTTCCCGAGGGCAACGTTATGGCTCAGTATCCCGAGGCAGGCACAAAGCTTGACCAGGAGGACACAGTTTACATCAGCCTTACCATAAGCAAGGGCAGGCAAATGCGCGAGCTGCCCAAGGTCGAGGGACTTTCGCTTGACGAAGCCGCAACGGCTATCGCGAAGCAGGGACTTTTGGCAACCACCGAGTTCCAGTACAACGACAAATACGCCGAGGGCAGGGTTATCGGTTACAAGGACGGTCAGGCAGGCGATTCAGTGGAATCAGGCAAGAGCATTACCGTTTATGTAAGCAAGGGCAAGGAGCCCACCGACACCGACAGCGACAGCGAGTAATATAAGCTGCTATCTGACAGCAAGCTTTTTCTGTAAAAAACTCATACGCGTTATGATTGTATAAGACGGCAATCATAACGCGTATGTTTTTTTATCTTCAATCGGAGAAAAGCGTCACGGATATATATACAAAGAAAATGAGGAATTTATAATAATTTCGCAGGCGTCCCGGTTATTATACTAATTCCTGATAGAAAGTAGACTTATATTTTGCGAGGATATTTTTCGCAAGACAAGGCGAAGGACGCGGCAAGGCTGGC
>JBGUOX010000155.1:0-4540 GCA_045129995.1 Ruminococcus sp.
GGCTGGCGCCTTGCAAGGACGACAACGCAGTATTGCGGAAAATAGACCGCAAAGATTGGCTACTTTTTATTAGGTATTAGTATAAGATATTAAAGCAGGGCGTACGCCGTGAACCGCGCGGCGCTGCCTGAAAACAACGGAGTGCTAAAATGAAAATTAAAGCCACAATTGCCGCGCTGCTTTTTTCAGCTCTGGCTTTCACCTCATGCGCCAACGCCGGAGAGTTTTCGGACGGCGAGATAATATCGTCGGCTCAAAAGCGTGAAAAATCGGCAGCCGAAACGTTTAACTACAGCGACGGCGCAGCAGAACCGCCGAGCAGCTACAACACCTTTGCCAACGCCGCCGAGGGACTCGGTTTTAAGCTTTTCCGCGCAAAATATGATGAATACAAGGGAAAAACCTTTGCTTTTTCACCTGCCAACACTGTTTTGCAGCTTTCGCTGCTCGCGAACGGAGCTTCGGGCGACGCTAAAAACGAGATACTCGTGGGCTTGGGCGCACTGACCGCCGAAGAGCTGAACACCTGCTCGTCATATTTTAAAAGCCGTATGGAAGCTGTCGCTCAGCCAAAGAAAAAAGACCGCGGCGACGATTACAATCCTTTGAAATCAAATCACGTCAGCCTGTTTAACAATGTTTTTATTAACAGAGACAACGAGATAACCAAAGCGTTTTTGCAGACCGACGCCGATTTTTACGGCGTTAATATTATACGCTCGGATTTTTCGTCGGATGACTTTAACAAAAAACAGTCAAAGCTTTTTGAGGAATATCCGCAGTTTTCGGGTTCGGTTGATATTGACGCCGCCGAAAAAGACAAGATGTACACGGTTTCGGCGCTCAGTGTTACGGACAAATTTCTGAGCGGTGACACGGTGTCCGGCGACAACATAATAACCTCTGACGAAAGCTATTTGAGCACCGACAAAGCCGAGGGAATTTTAAAATACACCGCCGGAAATCCGCTTAAGCTTATGGTTGTTATGCCCAAGGGCAAAACTGGGCTTAAGGAGTATATGGAGTACTTTGACGTTAACGAATATAACGCTCTGCTTAACAGCCAGGACGTTAAAAACACGGTAAAGTCGGAGCTTCCGTGGTTTTCGGTTGATTCAGGCAGAAAGGGCAAGCCGCTTTCCGCGGCGCTCCGAAAATGCGGTTTTTACACCTTGTTTTCGGACGACGCCAAGTTTAAGGCTATGAACATTGCCGACAGGCTTAAGCTTAACGAAATGTATGAGCTTGAACCGGCGCTGACGGTTTCTTCGGAGGGCATAAACACGCAGTACACCGAGCTTAAAGCCGAAAAAAGCCCGTCAAAGGAGAGCGGTAAAAACACGCTGAGCTTTGACAAGCCGTTCATATTTATTCTGCTTGACAATGAATCAAATATTCCCGTCATCACAGGCATTTATAATTTAACATAAATTAATTCAATACCGGGCAAACAGGTAAACCGTAAGGGTTCGCTGCTTGTCCGGTTTTTATCAGGGCTTGTTTATTATTAAACAAACCCTAATCACCGTAATCGGTAAGGCGCATTGCCACGGCGGTGATGTCGTCGTCGCGCGAGGAAGCCCTGCGGCGTATTGCCTCATCAACAACAGCGCGCGCAAGCTCCTGGGTTGAGCCTTCGTTCCAGCTTTTTATCAGCTTTTCAAGCCATTTTTCGTCGCCGGTTACAACGCCGTCTGATACCATAACCACCATATCTCCCGTATTCAGTTTAACCGAATCTGTTTTGAATTTTATGCCGTTGAGTATCCCTGCCGGAAGCGACGGCATTTCCTTTTTTATTATTCTGCCGCCCTTTTTGATGAAGGTCAGCGGAGCGCCTGCCTTTTGAAGCTTTACTTTTCCGCTGTAAAGGTCAATTCCGGCGAGGTCAATGGTTGAAAGGCTTTCGTCATCGCTTTTTATCATCAGCGCTGTGTTGACAACCTGCAGCGCGCTTGACGGAGTAAGCCCCGACCTAAGCAGCCTTCCCATTACCGAGGTTGCCATATTGCCGTCAACGGCGGCTCTTCCGCCCGTGCCCATA
The DNA here is from genome assembly GCA_045129995.1 of Ruminococcus sp. Taxonomy (GTDB): domain Bacteria; phylum Bacillota; class Clostridia; order Oscillospirales; family Acutalibacteraceae; genus Ruminococcoides. The sequence continues at coordinate 2,045 of JBGUOX010000155.1, forward strand.
CCGTCGCAAATTATGGCGTAGGTTGTGCCGAAGCCGTCGTTAAAATAATCTATGCAGTCGCCGCAAAGCTTTCCCGAGTTTGCTATGTGCTGATCGCTTCCGATTTCTACATCATAAAGCGGCGTTTCGCACAGCGCGGCGCGTACGCGGTTTCCCGCGCGGCTCAGCACGGGAAGGTCAAAGCGTTTTCCGCAGCACTTGCTGACTTCGCGCATTATAAGACCTTTGGGAACGCGCTCCGCGTTTTCCGGGAATTCAAGCTCAACATTCACCCTGCCGCTGCTGTTTATCAGACAAATACATTCATCACAGGGAAAGCCTGCCGCAGCCAACGCCGCTTCGATCCGTTCGGCGCCTTCGGAATCGCACTTCATAGTTGAGCGAAATTCATCCGCCATATCGCCGAGAATGTCGCTTACGCCCGAAAACTGACCGGCTACCGCGCTGCGGATTTCCGCCACCCGGCGCGAAGCCTCCTGAGCGGCAAGCAGATTGCGGTAGTTTGTGTTCATACTGTCGGCAATTTCCCCTTTTTTGCAGCACGCCTTGACAAAAGTATTTTCAACGTCGGCGTCGCTGATTGACGACTGCTTTCTTAACGGCTCCTCAAGCCTGAAAAAATCGTCGCGCGTTACGCCGCGCTCGTGCTCGTAGCAGTACATTCTCATTCCGCAGCCGCTGCACACCTCGCCGGCAACGTTTTCACAAACCTTTTCAAACGACGGCGAGTACATTTCGCCGAGCTTTTCGGAAACATTTTTTACGTCGCGGCGAACCTCGGAAATAGCCTTTGACGCAAAGCCCAGCCGCATTACAATGTTCCTTCTGAGCGTTTCGCCGAGCGAAGCGTTTTCCTCACGGCTGAAAACGGGCGTGATAAGGTTGCTAAGCTCCTTGGGCAGCAGAAGAAACACAGCGGAGCCTGCCAAGCTTTCAATCAGCGTTACGGCAAGCACGTTTTGTCTGCCGAACGCAAGGCTCATCAGCGAATTGGAAATCGCGAAGGAAGCTGCGCAGCCGAATTTTCCGAGCGGAGCGAACAGCCCGGACATAAGACCCCCGAACGCGAAGCCTCCGCAGATGTAGCCGTTGCTCAGGTCGGCAAGGCTGAACACCGCGCCGGTGGCTATGCCGCTTACGGAGCCTCCGCCCACTCCGCCGTAACGCGCGCAAAGCAAAATAACGGTTACGGCTATTATTCTTCCGAGCGAAACACCCTCGATTGCGACGCCCGACAGCGAAAGCATAAGCACACAGGCGGTCATAACAAGGCTTGCGCTTTCCTGCATTGAACAGGCGGCAAGGCTGCGGCGCTCGTCGTAAACTCTTACGGCTGTCGCGAGGAAAAACGCCACCGCGCCCGAAAGCACAGCTTCAATCAGACATACCGAGAAAGAATCTATTCCGCCGAGTCCGCCGAACAACAGCGCGAGCCCTGTGGACAGCACGGCGGCAAACGCGGTCAGAGGAGCGAAAAACCTGCTCTTTCGTATGCGGTCAAACTCGCCGAGCAGCCATCTTGCCGCGCCCACTGCCGCCACCGCCGCGATATAGCGGAAGCTGTCGGTAGGAATCATCAGAACATAGCCGAATGCCGAACCGAGAATCGAGGGCAAAACATATTTCCCCGGCACTGCCGCGGCAAAGGATATTCCGAACGGAGACAAATTGCCGAGCACGGCGCCGCGTGATATCACGGCTCCCAGCGCCGCGTAAACAGCCGACGTCACCGCCCTTCTTACAGCTATTTCCTGCGCGCCTGCTTTGCGGCGGCGCATCCGCCCCGGTGAGTTCATCATTTTCAACATCCTAACTTTCGTTAACTTGTGAATTTATTATAACACCGCGCGGACTATTCTTTTGTCACTGTGTGAATGAGGTTTTTAAGCTTGTTTTGCAAAATAGTAACGCACAAGCGCAGAGCTAAAATAAAATGATTGTATATTTTACGCTTTTGAATTATAATGTATTTATCAAGCTGAAAGGATTTTTATTATGATTATAATGTCGGTTGACCTTGGAAAAGCAAGGACAGGAATTGCAGTATGTGACAAAACCGAATTTTTAGCTTCACCCTACACTGTCATTTTTGAAAAATCTCCCAACAAATTGCCCGAAAAGGTTGCCAAGGCGGCTAAAGAGTGCAAGGCTGAATTAATTGTGGTGGGCTTGCCGAAAAATATGGACGGTACGGAAGGCGAAAGCGCGCGCGGAGCAAGGGAATTCGCGCGGAAAATTTCGGAGCTTACGGGACTTGAAGCTGTTATGCAGGATGAACGGGGAACAACGGTGACAGCGCATAATTTTTTGAATACAACGAACACCCGCGGAAAAAAGCGCAAAAATGTTGTTGACGAGGTTGCCGCGACAATTATTCTTCAGGACTACCTTGACAGCCGGAAAAACAGGTAATACTAATACCTAATAAAAAGTAGCCAATCTTTGCGGTCTATTTTCCGCAATACTGCGTTGTCGTCCTTGCAAGGCGCCGGCCTT
>JBGUOX010000156.1:0-22445 GCA_045129995.1 Ruminococcus sp.
TGATGTATTTTTCTATAGCGTTTTTAAGCTCGTCATAGCTGTAATATACTTTTCCGTAATACATTTCTTGTTTCATAATACCGAAGATATTTTCCATTAATGAGTTATCATGGCAGTTACCTTTACGTTGTGTTCCGTGTGGACGACGTGCCCGCGGCTCAAAAGCTGATAGATGACAACGGCTTGAAGTCGCTTGACGACGAGGACGTTCAAAGAATGTAAAATCAAATAAAATAAGCGCAAAAAAAGCCGTGACTAAAAATCACGGTTTTTTTGTCGGTTTATTTTGCTTCCCAAACGGTGCTGTCCTCAAGCTTTTCGCAGGGCTCGATACCGAACTTGTAGTTGGTTTCGTCGTTCGCAGTCCAAACGGTCAGGTTGGAAATGATTATGCGCTTGTCCTTGTCAAAATAGGCAACCGATTTGTCGGTTGACTTTTTCGCCTTGACAGGCTGCAGGGTTTTGAAGTAGTCCTCGTAGAACTTTTTCACCTCATCGACCGACTTTGTGGTAGTCAGCCAGTAACGGGTGTTTTCAAGCTCTGTGGTCTCAACGGTTTTGTAGGTTGAATCATCCACGATTTTTGCAACGGCAACGTATCCGTCGGGATAGGTGTAAGGAAGCTCGTAGCCTTTATCGGTGATTTTTCCGACGTCGGAAGCAACGCTCGATTTGGTTTCGTCAACATCCTTGCTTTTTTTGTCCTTGTTGCAGGCGGTCAGCGCAAAGACAAAAGCCAGCGCGCACATAACGCAGACAATTCTTTTGAGTTTTATCATGATGATCATCCTCTTTTCATAATTTACTTATACGAATCAATTTTAATATATTTCGCATAAAAAGTCAACACAAAAATAGTTAAAATCACATAATTATAGTTAAAGGTAAGAAAAAGTCAAATTTCGCTTGACTTTTCTGAAAAAAGGTATACAATATAATTAGCACTCAGAGATATGGAGTGCTAAAATAATGTATTTTCAAAATAGGAGGCTATTTTTTATGAGTATCAAACCTTTACTTGACAGAGTTGTTTTAAAGGTGGAGGAAGCCGAGGAAAAAACCAAAAGCGGCATCATCCTTTCATCTGCCGCACAGGAAAAGCCGCAGTTTGCTACGGTCGTTGCGGTTGGCCCCGGCGGCGTCGTTGACGGCAACGAGGTTGAAATGTACGTAAAGGTCGGCGATAAGGTCATCGCCAGCAAATACGCGGGAACCGACGTTAAGATCGACGGCGAGGAATACACCATCGTTCGTCAGTCCGACATTCTCGCAACGGTTGAATAAGCAGTTTAATTTGGAGGTAATGAATTATGGCTAAACAAATCGCATACGGCGAAGACGCAAGAAAAGCTTTGATGAAGGGTATCGACCAGCTTGCCGATACCGTTAAGATCACACTCGGCCCCAAGGGCAGAAATGTGGTGCTCGATAAAAAATTCGGCGCTCCGTTGATCACAAACGACGGCGTTACCATCGCAAAGGAAATCGAGCTTGACGATCCCTTTGAGAATATGGGCGCGCAGCTCGTTAAGGAAGTTTCCATAAAAACAAACGATGTTGCAGGCGACGGCACCACAACCGCTACGCTTTTGGCTCAGGCGCTTATCCGCGAGGGTATGAAGAACGTTACCGCGGGCGCGAACCCCATGGTACTTAAAAAAGGTATTGCCGACGCTGTCAATGTTGCGGTCGACGCAGTAATCAAAAACAGCGTTCAGGTTTCCGGCACAGCCGACATCGCGCGTGTCGCTACCGTTTCTTCGCAGGATGAATTTATCGGCAAGCTGATCGCCGAGGCAATGGAAAAGGTGACCACTGACGGTGTTATCACCGTTGAGGAGAGCAAGACCGCCGAAACCTACAGCGAGGTAGTTGAAGGTATGATGTTTGACCGCGGTTACATCGCGCCTTATATGGTCACAGATACCGACAAGATGGTTGCCGAGCTTGACAATCCGCTGATTTTGATCACCGATAAAAAGATTTCCAACACTCAGGAGATCCTGCCCGTGCTTGAGCAGGTCGTTCAGGGCGGCAGAAAGCTTTTGATCATCGCCGAGGACGTCGAGGGCGAGGCTCTTACCACACTCGTGCTCAACAAGCTGCGCGGCACCTTTACCTGTGTTGCAGTTAAGGCTCCCGGCTTTGGCGACAGAAGAAAGGAAATGCTGCAGGATATTGCCACACTCACCGGCGGTACCGTCATCACCTCCGACCTCGGCTTGGAGCTTAAGGACACAACCATGGATCAGCTGGGCACAGCCCGTCAGGTCAAGGTTGAAAAGGAAAACACAATCATCGTAGACGGCGCAGGCGACAAGGACGCAATTAAGGGCAGAGTCGCTCAGATCCGTCAGCAGATCGAAACCACCACTTCCGATTTTGACCGCGAAAAGCTGCAGGAGCGTCTTGCAAAGCTTGCCGGCGGCGTAGCGGTTATCAAGGTAGGCGCAGCTACCGAAATCGAAATGAAGGAAAAGAAGCTTCGCATCGAGGACGCGCTGGCTGCTACCAAGGCGGCTGTTGAGGAAGGCATCGTCGCAGGCGGCGGTATTGCGTGTATGAACGCGATCCCTGCTGTTGCGGCATTCGTTGATACCCTCAGCGGCGACGCTAAGACGGGCGCCATGATCGTGCTCAGAGCTCTTGAGGAGCCGCTTCGCCAGATCGCCGTTAACGCAGGTCTTGAGGGCAGCGTTATCGTTGAAAATATCAAGAAGGCAGACAAGGTTGGCTACGGCTTCAACGCGCTTACCGAGGAGTATACCGATATGATGACTGCCGGTATCGTTGACCCGACCAAGGTTACCCGTTCCGCGCTTGAAAACGCTTCCTCTGTCGCCGCAATGGTGCTCACCACCGAGAGCCTTGTTGCTGACATCAAGGAGCCTGCTCCCGCGGCTGCTCCTGCTCCCGATATGGGCGGAATGTATTAATAATTACTAATCCAATAAATCAACAGGCGCTTCGCTGAAAAAGCGGAGCGCTTGCTTTTTTTTTGAAACTGTATTATAATAATCCCATATGGCAAAGGATGTGTTTTTATGAAAATAAAAAAGGATTTTATTCTTCGCAAGGTCGCGGATTCTTATGTTGTTGTGCCGGTCGGCAAAATGACTCTCGATTTCAACGGCATTATAAATCTTAATGAGACCGGCGCGTTTTTGTTCGGCTTGTTGCAGAACGGCGCCGAAAGGGAAGAGCTGATTGAGAAAATGCTTGAAGAATACGACGTCAGCGCCGACAAGGCGGCGGCTGACATTGACAAGTTTTTGGAAAAGGTAAAGGAAGCCGATGTGCTTGAATAAAGAAACAACGCTTGACGCCGTTATCGACATCATTCTTGAAAAGCTTGAATCGGGCGGAACCGTTACATTTACGCCGAACGGTACCAGTATGCTGCCTATGCTTCGCGACGGCAAGGACGTTGTTGTGCTGAAAAAGCCGCAGGGCAGGCTGCATCTTTTTGACGTTCCGCTGTATCGGCGCAATAACGGTCAGTATGTGCTTCACCGCGTCATTGATTTCGGCAAAGACGGATCGTATGTGATGTGCGGCGACAATCAGTTTGCCAAGGAAAAGGGCATAAAAGACGAGCAGATACTCGCGGTGGTGTCCGGCTTTTTCCGCAAAGGGAAGGCGTATCAAATCAATTCGCTGCGCTATCGCGCATATGTCAATTTTTGGTATTACACGCGGTTTTTCCGTCGTGTGTGGCGCGCGGTCAAGCGCCGTATGACGGAGGCGTTCAATATACAGCCAAAACAGAAAAAAGACAAAGATCAAGGCGGCTCGTAAGAGCCGCCTCGGTTGTTTTATGAAGCAATTATATGTCGTCGAATCTATCGGGATGGTGGTTTACCTTTTCGAAGATTTTTTTGACTTTTTCATATTTACCGTTCAGCATCGACATAAACGCGTATGACGCGGTGGGTATCAGCAGGGGAATGTAGGTCAAAATGTACTGCGATTTGCCCTCGAACAGCATATGATAGCCAAACGCGCCAAGCAGCACCAACGGCAGGATCACGGTTTCGATATTTGTCTTTTTGTGGATGAAAAGCAGATAGATACCTGCCGCAAACATTATATAAACTATTTGCATATAGATGTTGAAATAAAATTCAAGTATCTGACCAAGGCTCTTTTCATACACGGACTTAACAATGCCTTCCATCTGACCGGATTCCAATTCATATCCGGACGCTTTCAGCTGTTTGATTTTTTCGTTGTCCATTTTAGGATTCAGCCGCTTAATATCTTCCTCGGAAGCGGTGTGTCTTTTGACCTTGCTTACCCAAACGCTTTCAAAGGTAGGTTCGTTCCACTGGCTGAGGATCTTTTTACTGAAAAAGTCCAGCATTCCGTCGCCGTCGGAGGTCAGCGCGTTCAAGCGATTTCCGATGTCATCCCACGCCGCTTTGTTTGCGTCGGCAACGGTGACGTCCTTGTTTTGGCGAAGCTTAGGCTCCAAAAAGCGGTTCAGGTAGGTGTCCTTGCCGATGGTGGTGTACCATCCGGGAGCCATAGAGGAATCCTGCAAGCCCATATCAAGGTACAGAACCTGCGAAACGCCGCTTTCATACTGCATTTCGGCGCGGCTTTCGTACATCTTGATTACAAGAGTGTTGGATAACAGCACTGCGGCAACCATAGCCGCCGCGATAACCGCGCTTTGCCATTTCTTCTTCTTGACGATATGCACCAGAAGCACGATGACAAACGCGACAAGGTAGATCATATTGTTATATTTTGCGAGCGTTGCCAATACAAGCAAAGCACCCGAGCCGATCGCCCAACCGTATTTTTCGGTTTGGAAATACTTTATCAGCAGCAGGCTTGCCCAAATCGCCGCGCACATACCGGCGATGTTGCCGTATGCGAAGGTGCAGAACAAAATCGGCTGGAAGCACACGAGCAGCAAAACGATCGCGATAAACTCCGCGGCCTTTCTTTTGAATAGCAGCCCGGTCATACGCGCCAGCGCAAAGTAAGAAGCGGCTACACAAAGCACGTTGATGATTTGAATGGGCATCGAGCTGTCGGTGCCGAAGATACGGTAAACTATTTCGCACAGGAACACAAAGCCCAGCTGGAAGGGGTAGAAGTGATAGTAGGAAAGGTCTTTGTAAAACTCATGGAAATAGAATTGCGAGTTGCTTTGCAGTTGGGTGAAGTCGTCCTTTGCAGCTCCGGTTGCGGAAAAAAACACATTGGCGCTGTCCGCCGACGGTACGGAACGCACGTTAAGCACCCAAATCAATCCAAGCGTTACCGACACTGCCGCAAGCGCGATCTCCATAACGCGGATATTGACCTTGGCGAAGAAATCATAGAACCGTCTTATCGCGAACAAAAACACAAAGAAAAGCGCGGTGACTATGATATTCAGCGGAACAATGTCCATCTGGAATAAAATGTGTTCGCCTTTATACTTGGAAGGGTCAATGTGGCTTGTTTGGAACATACTCATGACCGCGATATATCCGAACGCCAAAAAGACGAAAAGACAGATCAGGTTAACGATGACATATTCTGTCATACTTTCTTTTTCCTGCGTTACAACTGTTTTTGACTGGGCTTTATTCGGCGCGGCGGTTTTTACCGAAGGCAGCGCCTTATTTTTGCTTTTTTTCATATTCTTACCTTCTAAAACTCATCTTTTACCGAACGCAGGAACAGCTGCTGGATCTCGTCCATAATGTCCGAGTTTTCAAACAGCGCGCGATAAACCGCGGAAACGATCGGCAAGTCCACACCATACTGCTGTCCCAAGCCGTACAGCGCCTTTGAGGTCATTACGCCCTCGGCGAGCTTTTGGAATTTTTTTCCTTTGGCGAAGTCTTCGCCGTACATACGGTTGTGGCTCCAGGGGGAGAAGAGAGTCGCTTCATAATCGCCGAGATGGCAAAGTCCGAACGCGCTCATTTTGTTGCCGCCCAGCGCTTCGATCAGCCGCGCTACCTCCTGGGTTCCGCGCGCCATCAGTCCGCCCTTCAGCGAGGTGTAGCCCAAGCCGTCCAAAATTCCGGCGGCAATGCCGATAACGTTTTTAGCGGCGGCGCCTATCTCGCTGCCGATCAGGTCGTTTCCGATGTAAAAGCGGATCAGCTCGCTTGTAAACTCGTTGACAAGCTTTTTCTTTACCTCACGGTTATTGCTGTCGATGACCATACAGTTTGGAATGCCCTTAACGTAATCCTGAGGATGTCCGGGACCCACCCAAACCGCGATAGGCGTTTTTTCCTCGTCAACAAATTCGCCGACGATCTCGCTCAGGCGCTTGCCGGTCGAGGCTTCCACGCCCTTCATACAAAGAACGATCGTTTTGCCGTCAAGATCGTTTTTGGCGATGTCCGTAAAATAAGAACGGAGGTATTGTGAAGAAATCGAAATCACAATCACCTCTGCGCGTTCCACCGCATAAGCAAGATCCGATGAAACCTCGATGCTTTCGGGGAACACAAGGTAGTCGTTGCGGTGATGTTGTTTCAGCTGAATAAATTCGGGAGCGTCGGCAAGACCGCAGCTGAGTACCTCGTGACCTATTTTGTCAAGGTACCACGCAATGCAGCTGCCCCATCTGCCGCATCCCAAAACAGAGACTTTCATATGTATTACTCCTGTCAAAACCGATCCGCAGCCGAGGCCGCGGAAAAATTACATAAAAATACCCGCCCGACCGTATGATTTAAATAAATAACCTGCCTACGAGTAGAACAGGTGGGTGCCCGCCTTTAAGCTTCAGGCTCCCTTCTTCCGAAAAGCGGGAGGTCTGCACACCACTCAAAGAGCCTGGCTCCCGATTTAAATAGTGTAGGGTTATTTTAAAATCATTCACGCATCGGGCAGGCAATAAACCAACCCATAAAGAAAGTATGCGAAATATCATATTTTCTATTCTCATTTTACATTGTTTTTCGTATTAAGTCAAGGGTTTTTCGCTTCGGAATAAAAAATATATAAATGCTTAAAAAAGTTTAAAAAAACTGTTGACATTCTACAATTTATGTGCTATTATAATAGCAAGATAAAGAGAATAAATAAAGATTTCCTTTCTATGTGCTTGATTACTCCATAAAATTACCTAAAAACCGACGGATGGCTTCCGTCGGTTTTTACGTTCTTGTGGTAAATGGTAAAGCTTTTGACATTTTTATTGAAAACTTCATAAAAACGCGCTATAATGCAAGCAGATATATTATAAGGAGAGTGCCATGAAAGCGTTCGAAAAGCTGCCCGAACCGTTTCAAAACGACACGGTAAAGGGTTACTATGATCTACTTAAAAAGAAAACCGCTGCGCGTGTTTTTAAGCGATTATTCGACATTATAGTTTCGCTGCTTATGCTCATCGTTTTGATCATCCCAATGCTGGTGATCGCGGTTATCGTCAAATCGACCTCAAAGGGGCATATCTTTTTTCGCCAGGTGCGCGTCACGACCTACGGCAGGCGTTTCAGGATCTTTAAATTCCGCACTATGGTTGAAAACGCGGAAGCGCTTGGCACTCAGGTCACCACCGACAGCGACAGCCGCGTAACGCCAATAGGAAGATTTTTGCGCAAGTACCGACTTGACGAGCTGCCTCAGGTGCTCAACGTACTGGGAGGAAGTATGTCCTTTGTCGGCACGCGCCCCGAGGTGCCGCGCTATGTTGACCGCTACAGCGATGAATACTACGCCACGCTGCTGCTGCCCGCCGGAATCACTTCCTTGGCGTCTATTATGTATAAGGACGAGGAAAAGCTGCTTGCTTCCGCGGATGACGCCGACGAGGTGTATGTGAATAAGGTATTGCCCGAAAAAATGAAGTATAATCTTGAATACACAAAAAACTTCGGGTTTTTATCCGATATTAAGCTGATGTTCAAAACGGTCAAAGAGGTCGTTTCCTGAAAACCGTACGACAAAATTAGGCTTGTATAAACTCATAAAATGATGTATAATAACCATAGGTATATTTTTTCTTATACCTGTGGTTATTTTTTCTCAAACAGAAGGTGCGGTCTTATGAAGCTTTACTTAAAACGGGAGCTTTCGGGCAGCGACATCGCGTTTACCCTGTACGATGAAAGCGGCAGGGAAAAGTACCGTGTTGCAAACGCCAAAACAAAGCTTTCGACCAAGCTGAATCTTGTTGTGCGCACGCCGCAGGGCGAGCTTGCGGCAAAGATCCGCAGGTTTCCGCTTGCCGGTATGGGCGCGTTTGTGCTGCGCGTAGGCAAGGCGCACATCACGCTTGTTATGACGGTCACACGCCGCGGCGCATTTGCGTTCTTCTACGGCAACAACTGGCACGTTCTCGGTGATGTCGCGCAAAAAAACTTCACGGTCATCGACGTTGACAAAACCGTCATCCTTAACCACCGCCGTCACGCGGATCACTGCACGCTGGAATACTACTCGGAGGACAACGAGCTGTACTGCGTTGCAACGTCCGTGTGCGTGAATCTTATCAATACAGTAGAAAAGCCTGTTGTAAAAGCAGCCGGCATTTAATTTGGAGGTATTACTATGGATAAACTGCTCAACCTTTTATGCACCAACTCTCAGTTCTCTGTCGCGGAGCTTTCCGCGATGCTCGGCGAACCTGAGGATTATATCAAGGCGCAAATCAAAGAATATGAAGCCAAAGGCATCATCAAGGGCTATCAGGCGGTTGTCAACTGGGAGGACGTTGAGGACAGCTACGTCGAAGCGCTCATCGAGCTTAAGGTAACGCCCAGAAAAGAAACCGGCTTTGATGAAATGGCGCAGATGTGTATGGCGTTCGATGAGGTGGAATCGGTTTATCTGATGGCAGGCGTTTATGATTTTGCTCTTATCGTGCGCGGACAAACGATGCAGGACATCGCGATGTTTGTCGCAAGAAAGCTCTCTACCATTGACGGTGTGCTGTCCACCGGCACTCACTTCATTATGAGGCGCTATAAGGACAGAGGTATGAACCTTACCGACTTTGACGGCGACAAGGATGAGAGGAGCTTGATTCTGTGATGGATTATAACCGTTATCTCAACAGCAGTATCAGATCGCTGAGTCCTTCCGGTATCAGAAAATTTTTTGATATTGCCAATGAGATGGATAACGTTATTTCGTTGAGCATCGGCGAGCCTGATTTCCAGACGCCGTGGCACATCCGCGACGAGGGCATCCGCAGCCTTGAAAAGGGCAAAACGTGGTATTCGCCCAACCGCGGCTTTGCCGACCTGCTCAAAGAGATCACCAATTATTACCAAAGACGATTTTCGCTTACATACAGTCCCTCCGAGCAAACGCTTGTCACCGTCGGCGGCAGCGAGGCGATCGACCTTGCTTTCCGCACGCTGGTTGAAAAGGGCGACGAGGTGATCATTCCTCAGCCGGCGTTTGTGTGCTACAATCCCTTGTGCGTGATGGCAGGAGGTACGCCCGTTAACATCAACACAAAAAACGAAGATAAATTCCGCTTGAAGGCGGCTGATCTGGAGGCGGCTATCACGCCCAAAACAAAGCTTTTGGTTTTGCCGTTCCCCAACAATCCCACCGGCGCCATTATGGAGCTGGGCGACTTGGAGGAGATCGCCGAGGTCGTTAAGCGCCACGATTTGATGGTGCTGTCCGACGAGATCTACTGCGAGCTGACCTACGGCGGAAAAAATCACGTTTCGATCGCGTCCATCGACGGAATGTATGAGCGCACCGTTGTTATCAACGGCTTTTCCAAGTCCTATGCCATGACCGGTTGGCGTCTCGGCTATGCTCTCGGTCCCGCGCCGATCATTTCGCAAATGACAAAGCTGCACCAGTACGGCATTATGTCCGCGCCCACTACCGCGCAGTACGCCGCGATCGAAGCACTTAAAAACGGCGACCGCGACGTTAACCGTATGCGCGATGAATACGATATGCGCCGCCGCCTGGTGGTTGACAGCTTTAACGATATGGGGCTTTCCTGCTTTGAGCCGCTCGGAGCGTTTTATGTGTTCCCGTGCATCAAGTCCACCGGACTTAGCTCGGAGGAGTTTTGCACCCGACTGATCATGGAAAAGCACGTTGCCGTGGTGCCGGGCACAGCATTCGGCGAATGCGGCGAGGGCTTTGTGCGCGTGTCCTATTCCTACTCGCTCAAGCATTTGCAGGTGGCGCTTGCACGAATCAGAGAATTTTTAGGAGAGCTGAAAAATGGAAGTCAAGCTGAAAGCGCCCGCTAAAATTAATCTTTCGCTCGATGTGCTCGGCAAACGTCCCGACGGCTATCACGAGCTGTCCACCGTTATGCAGACCGTCGATCTTTATGACGAAATAACCCTGACCGACAACGACAGCGGCATGGTGACTGTTTCCTGTGATTACGAGGGCGTTCCGTGCGACGACAGCAATATCTGCGCAAAGGCGGCGTATCGTTTTTTTGATGTATGCAGATTGCCTGTGACCGGCGTGCATATCGACATTCACAAGACTATTCCCACACAGGCAGGGCTTGCCGGAGGAAGCGCCGACGGCGCCGCTGTGATAATGGGGCTCAACGTTATGTTTGACACAAAGCTCAGCCCGGGGGCTATGCTTGATATTGCCGAAAAAATCGGCGCCGACGTACCGTTTTGTCTTAACGGCGGCACTTGCCTTTGCACCGGGATCGGCGCGACCATGACGCGACTTCCGTCCTTCCGCGGCGCGTATCTTGTGATATGCAAGCCCGACACAGTAAGCGTGTCCACCGCCGAGGCTTATCAAAAGGCGGACGCTTTGGCAAAGCATCCCTGCTATACCGATGAAATGGTAAAGGCGCTGTACAGCCGCGATCTGTTTATGATCTCCTCCACGATCTTCAACGACTTTGAACTTGCGCTGCAGATCCCCGAGGTGATCGCTATCAAAAAGCAAATGCTCGACTGCAAAGCGCGCGGAGCCGGTATGAGCGGCTCCGGCTCGGCTGTGTTCGGTGTGTTCGCAAGCGAGGGCAAGGCAAAAAAATGCTTTGAGCTGCTTAAGGCGCAATATCCGGAGACCTTTTTGTGCCGTCCTGTCAAAAACGGATGTATGGTTGAATAAATTACAAACACCTGTCCATAATTCTAATTAAGAAATTAAGGACAGGTGATTTTTATGAAGCTCTTTTTAAAAGCCGCTTGCGCGGCATTTATACTTACCGTGATTTTTTCTCTGCTGCCGTTTCAGGCGGCGTGCGCCGAACTTCCCGAGGATGTTTTCCGTCTGCACATTCTCGCAAATTCCGACAGTGAAGCCGACCAAACGCTAAAGCTCCAGGTGCGCGACAGGGTGCTGGAATATTCCGAACAGCTTTTTGAGCAGGCAGGCTCAAGGGAAGAGGCGGAAAAGCTTTGCCGCGGGCGCTTGCAGGAAATTGCCGACGTCGCGGCAGGGGAGGTCAAGGCGCAAGGCTATGAATATCCGGTCAAGGCGGAGCTTGTGAATATGTATTTTACGACGCGTCACTATGACAGCTACACGCTGCCTGCCGGAATGTATGACGCTTTGCGTATCACAATCGGCAACGGCGAAGGACACAACTGGTGGTGCGTAATGTTTCCGTCGCTGTGCGTCAGCAGTCAGCCGGATGAACAGGCGCGGCAGGCGCTGTCCGACAGCGAATACCGTGTTGTGAAGAACGAAAAGCACGTTTATAAATTCTTTATTGTTGAATTGTTTGAAAACATATGTCACTCCTTTTCCTGAAATTCAGGAAAAGGAGCTGTTGAGGTGATTTAATGCTTCGATTGATTTTGGGCGCCGGCGGCACCGGAAAAACAGCCGCCATCTATAACCGAATCCAAGAGCTGGTTAGTCAGGGCGAAAACCGAATCTTGATGCTCGTTCCCGACCAAAGCACCTTTGAAGCCGAAAAGTCGCTGCTCGATTTGCTGGGCGCGGCAAAAAGCAAATCGGTAGAGGTGTTCGGCTTTGAAGGAATGTGCCGTAATGTATTTCAGAAAACGCGCACTGTGCTGCAAAACGTAATTGATAACGGTACGCGCACGGTGCTGATGAGCCTTGCGCTGGAGCAGCTCAGCGAAAAACTGAAAATGCTGCCGACAAAGCGCAACCGCGCCGTAGCGGAAATGATGCTTGAGATCCTTTCCTCCTGCAAAAAAAGCGGTATCACAACCGATATGCTGCGGCAGGCTTCGCAAAAAATCAGCGATGAAACGCTTTCCGCAAAGCTGCGCGAAACCGCGCTGGTGCTGGACACCTTCAACGCCCTTCTTTCACAAAGCTATATCGATCCGCTTGACAACCTTGACCGGCTTAAGCAGCTGCTGACTGAAAACGAAGAGATCTTCCGCAACAGTGTGCTGTTCGTTGACGCGTTCAGCGGTTTCACCGCGGCGCAGCTTGAGATCATCCGCATTTTGCTCAACCGCTGCCGCGAGGTCGATGTGGCGCTGACGCTTGACTCAAACAGCGACAAAAGCGAGGACGTTTTCAAGGTGTCCCGCATCACGGAGGAACAGCTGATCAGCTTGGCAAAGCGCGATTTCATCGACATCAAAGCGCCTGTTCATTTGGACGAACCGCGCCGCTTTGAGGATGAAGCTTTGAAACTGCTGTCACAGGGCGTTTTTCGCCGCAGTCCGCAGGTCAGCGAGGAGATTCCCGACAGTGTCGTTCTCTACACCGCCTCTGATCTGATAGAGGAATGTGAGTTTGTCGCGCGTCGCATCAAGGAGCTGATCCTGCACAAAGGGCTTTTATACAGCGATATTTCCGTTATTTGCCGCGATCCGGCGGCGTATCGCGGAATTTTGGGCATCACCTTTGAAAAATACGAGATCCCGTATTTTATGGACATTCAGGCGGAAATCGGCGTCAAGCCGGTGGTGCGCTTTATCAATGCTGTTTTCCGTTTGTTGACAGACGGCTTTCAGCGCGAGGATTTTTTGTCACTGCTTAAAACAGGACTGACTCAATTTTCCGAAGAAGAAATAAGCATATTTGAGAATTATGTGTACGTTTGGAATCTCAGCGGAAAGGGCGTCTGCGCGCCGTTTACGCAGAATCCAAAGGGCTACGCCGAGGACTTTTCCGACCAAGACAGGCAGCGCTTGCAAATCGCCGAAGACGTCCGAAAGTCCGTTACGGAGCCTCTGCTTTTGTTCCGCGAGGAGGCAAAGGGAAAGACAGGCAAAGAGATCACCGTGCTTTTGTATCAGCTGCTTGAAACCCTGCGCGTTCCCGACGCGCTTTCAAGCCTGTATGACGAGCTTGAGTCAGGTCCGCACAAGGGCTTGGGAGAAGAACAGATCCGGGTTTGGGCGCTGCTTATGGACGCGCTTGACAAAACCGTTGCGGCGGTGGGCGAGCTTCCGCTTTCACTTGAACGCTACTACGAGCTGCTGTTGCTTCAAATTTCCAATATAGAATTTTCAACGATTCCGCAGACGCTTGATTCCGTCACCGTCACCACTGCCCAGCGTGTTCGCGGCACAAAACAAAAGGCGGCGTTTTTGATTGGCTGCACCGACGGCGATTTTCCTGCGGTGCCGCATACGTCAGGCTTGTTTTCCGACTATGAGGTAAAGCAGCTTCTGCTCAACGATATTCCAATCAGCGACGACTATTCATATGTTGCCAACCTTGAAACCTTTATGGCGTATTGCGTGGTGCTGTCGCCTTCCGACTTCCTTTTTGTCAGCTGTCCGCTGGTGACGATGGAGGGCGAACGGAAAAAGCCTTCAAGCATTTTTGCGGAGATCACTAAGGTGTTTCCGCGTTTATACGTGCGCGACAAAACCGATTATGACAGCCGCGACGACGCTATGACCGCTCTGACGCCTGCTTTTGAAGAATACGCGCGTTCCCTTGCTTTGGGACACAGCGAGCTTAAGGGCTTAGCAGATTTCTTTGACAGCGATCCTCGTTACAGCTCCGGCAGACTCGCCATTACGCGGGCGCTTGACAAAGCGCCGTTTAAAATAGAAAACCCTGCCAACGCCCGTCTGCTGTTCGGTCAACAGCTCACGGTTTCCGCTTCGCAGGTGGAAAGCTTCAGCAAATGCCGTTTTTCCTATTTTTGCAATTATGGGCTTGGCATCAAGGAAAGAAGAAAAGCGGAGATCGACCAATTGGAATACGGCACAATGGTGCACTACATATTAGAGCTGTTTTTCACGAAATATTCCAAAACAGAATATTCACAGCTTTCGGAAAAGGAAATAATGACCTTCATCCGTGCGGCGGTTTCCGATTATCTTGAAGGCTATCTCGGCGGCAGCGACACAAAGGCGCAGTCCTTTTTATATCGTCTGGAGGTGCTGTGCGACAACCTTAAATTGCTGCTGACGCACATTATCGCAGAGCTTGCGCAAAGCGACTTTTCCGTTGCCGACTGCGAGCTGAAAATCGGAAAGGACATTCCGGCATACACCGTAAAGCTGCCCACGGGGCAAAACATTGCGGTTTGCGGCAGCGTGGACAGAGTTGATGTTATGCGCACCGACAGCGACACATTTTTGCGTATTATCGACTACAAAACCGGACCGAAAACCTTCCGTCTGTCTGATATAATGTTTGGACTGAACCTTCAAATGCTGCTTTATCTATGCTCTATCCAAGCAAACGGACAACAGCGCTACGGCGACATCACACCGGCAGGTATATTATATATGCCTGCGGTCGTGCCAAACATCAGCGCGGACGGACTGACTCAGCAAAAAATCTCTGACAAGATCAACTCGGATTTTAAGATGAACGGACTTTTGCTGGACGACGTCCGTGTTATAAAAGGTATGGATAAAACAGAAGGCGCAAAGTATATCCCCGTCAAAATCAAGAACGGCAGCAATGTCAAGTCCGACAGCCTTGCCACCCTGGAGCAAATGGGCAAGCTGTTCCGCAAGATAAACGACACCGTTGCAAAAATGGGCGAAAGGCTTTACGGCGGCGACATCGCGGCTCAGCCGCTTAAGGGCGGAGCCGACGCCTGCCAATACTGCGCCTACGGAAGCGTGTGCGCATATCGTCAGGGAGAGCCGGTCAACGTATTTTCCATGAAGGCAGACGAGGTTTATCAGCGGCTTGACAGCGAACAGGGAGGTGAGCAGTAATGCCCAGAGAATGGACGCCGCAGCAAAAGGCTGCGATCGAATCGACCGGCGGCACAATTTTGGTGTCCGCGGCGGCAGGCTCGGGAAAGACCGCCGTGCTGGTCGAACGTGTTATCAGGATGATCACCGACCCTGTGAATCCGGTCGACGCCGACCGTTTGCTTGTTGTCACCTTCACCCGTGACGCTGCCGCGGAAATGAAGCAGCGGATCAGCGCGGCGCTGAACGGTTTGCTGGAGAAGAATCCCTTCGATCCGCAGCTGCTTCGCCAAAGCCGGCTGTTCTACACAGCCTCGATCAGCACCATCGACAGCTTTTGCGGCGATCTGGTCAAGGAATACTTTCATACGCTCGGCGTAAGCGCCGATTACCGCATCGCCGACAAGCCCGAGCTCGATCTGATGAAGGCTGCCGCTATGGACGCCGCGCTGGAAGCGTATTACAATAAGAACGATCCGCAGTTTCCGCAGCTGCTCGACGCTTTTTCGGGAAAGGGCGGCGACGAAAACCTTCGAAAAACCGTGTTGAAGATCCACGGCTTTCTTGAAACTCAGCCGTTCCCTCAGCAGTGGCTGGATGAAATGCTGTCAGGCTACGGCGAACGCAGCATCTCCCGTTCCGTTTGGGGCAGAATTATGATCGGCTACGCTGATCCCGCGGCAGCCTACTGCGTCAATTTGTGCGAAAATTCGCTTAAGCTGCTTTTGGAAGCGGATAAAAAGCTCGGAGACAAGCTTCGCCTGATCATCGAGGATGATCTTGTTTTTTGCCGAAACCTGCAGGAAAAGCTCCTCGGCAAGAACTGGGACGAGATCGTAACGGCGGTTCAGGGCTTTTCGCCTGCACAGCTTCGCGCGCCAAACGGATATAAAGACGATCCCGTTAAGCTTGCCGTGGCGGCGAACCGCGACAACCTGAAGGAAACGCTGGGAAGGCTGAAAAAATACTTCTGCCGCTCGGAAGCCGAAGCAGGGCAGGAGCTGCACGAGCTGCAAAGCCTTGTGCGCGTGCTGTTCGATCTGACACGCGAATACATCTCACAGCTGGACAGAATAAAGGAAAAGAAAAACGTACTCACATTTTCCGACATCGAGCTGCTCGCCGTGCGGCTGTTAGCGGAGTATGACGAGGAAAAAGGATATAAAAAAACCGCGCAGGGCGACGAGATCTCCGCGCGTTACGACGCGGTGATCGTGGATGAGTACCAAGACGTAAACGATGTGCAGAATCTTATTTTCAACTGCGTATCCAAGAACGAAAGCAATCTGTTTACCGTTGGCGACGTAAAGCAGTGCATTTATGGTTTCCGTCAGGCAAAGCCGAAAATCTTTGTTGACCGCAAGGAAAGCTATCCCCGGTTTGACACACAGGCGCCTGCATACCCGTCAACTATTATTCTCGATAAGAATTTTCGCAGCCGAAAAGAGGTCTGCGATACCGTCAACTTTATTTTTTCACGCCTAATGCTTAAGGACACCGCGCAAATGTCATACACGCGCGACGAGTATCTCAACGTCGGCGCAAGCTATGAACCGCAGCAGGGCTGCGAAACCGAGCTGGCGATCATCGACAGTTCGGCGTTTGAGGACGCGGACAGCGTTACGCTGGAGGCGCAGTTTATCGCGCGCCGCATCCGTGAGCTTATGGCGTCGGGTTTTACCGTTACTGACGGCGAAACGCGCCGCAGGGCGACCTACGGCGATTTTGCCGTGATGCTGCGATCTGCAAAAAGAAGCGCGGCTGTTATCGTAAAAACCCTGATAGAAAACGGAATCCCCGCGTACAGCGAAGAAAAGGAAAGCGCTTTTGAAACCGTTGAGGTCAAGCTGCTGTTGAATATGCTGCGCGTCATTGACAATCCTTCGCTGGATATTCCGCTGCTGTCGGTGCTTTGCAGCCCTGTGTTCGGCTTTACGCCCGACGAATTGGCTCAGATCCGCGCAAAGCACCGCCGCGTTTCATTGTACAGCGCGCTTTTGGCTTTCCGTCGGCAAAGCCGCAAAACAGACGCTTTTTTGGAAACGCTCCAAGAGCTGCGCTCCTTCGCCTGCGTTACCACGGTGGACGAGCTGATCGGCAGGGTGCTCGAAGTCACTTCGCTCGGCGCCGTCACCTGCGCGGTCAGCGGCGGCGAAGCTCCGCTGAAAAACCTTAATATGGTGCGGCATTTCGCGCGCACATATTCGGCTTACGGCAACAAAACTCTGTCGGATTTCGTGTTCTATCTGGATCGCATAATTGACAGCGGAGTTGAATTTCCGCAGGCTTCCGCTAACGACGCGGACAGTCTGAACGGTGTGCGCGTACTCAGCGTTCATAAGTCAAAGGGCTTGGAATATCCGGTATGCTTTTTGGCAGGCACCGCAAAGCGCTTTAATAAAAGCGATTTGAACGCCGATGTGCTGATCGACAGTTACGCCGGCTTGGGTATCAAGCGAAAGCAGGGCGTGTGCCGGTACAACACCTTGCCGCGTTTGGCGGTCGAGATCGAGATCGAGCGCAACGAAATAGCCGAGGAGCTGCGTATTCTGTATGTCGCGCTTACCAGAGCGAGAGAAAAAATGATCATCGTCGGCGCGCTTACGAAAGCGGAACAGTATATTCAGGGCATAGCTTCACAGACGATTTTCGGGAACATCATCGATCCGTACACCATCACCGGCGGCAAAAGGATACTCGACTGGGTGACGCTTTGCGCGCTTGTCAATCCGTCGGTGCGCGCTGAAATGCTCGGCGGCGCGCAGCAAATAACACTTCGCGAAAGTTATCCCGAATGGAAGTTTTCGCTGATCAACGACATAGATCAGCTTGCTTCTCCGTTTGAAGAGCAGACGGAATCAGCGGCTGTTGCCGCGCAAGCCGCCGAGGCTTTGTCGGCAGGGAAGGACTATGTCGAGCTGCTGCGCGAAAACCTGTCCTTTGTCTATCCCGGCGCGGCGGCGACCGAGCTGCCGCAAAAGGTCAGCGCCTCTCAAATCGCCCATTCTCAGGGAGATTATTTTGAGAAGGTCATAGTCAAGCCGAAGTTTCTCAGCGACACAGGCTCATCAGCCGTTGAGCGCGGAAACGCGCATCATCTGTTTTTGCAGTACTGCGATTTTCGGCTCGCGCGGCAAAGCATCGACGAGGAGATCGTTCGTCTGACGGAATCACGCCTCCTCAGCGAAAAGCAGGCGGCGCTCATCGACCGCAACGGGCTTGGAAAGCTTTTGCACTCACCGCTTTTTGACCGCGTAATTCAGTCGCCGAAGCTCTATCGCGAGGAACGCTTTACAGTCAAGATCGTGCCGTCGCTTGTGTTTGACGACAACGCCGATACCGAAGCTAAAATCGTGATGCAGGGCGCTGTTGACCTCGCATTCGAGGAGGACGGAAAGCTTGTTATCGTCGACTACAAAACCGACCGTGTGCGCGATATAAATAAGCTTGCGGCGTTGTATACAAAGCAGCTTCTGCTCTATCGCGAAGCTATGAGGCAAAGCCTTGAGCTCGAAGTGGGCGAATGTCTGATCTGCTCGGTCGCACTTAATGATGTCATCCGGGTTTGCTGAACAGCAGCGAATATGTATCTCTGTCGGAAATCGAAATTGAGCATAAGCATCAAATAAGAAAAACAGGACGAACCGTCAGGCTCGTCCTGTTTTAATGTTTTTAGGTTTATTCAAATTCAGCGATCTTGCACTGGATGTGTGTGACATCCTTGATGGTAAGTCTGTCGTCGCCGTCTACGTCGCAGCGGGTAAACAGATCAATGTCTGTTTCGTCGATAATTGCGGAACCGTCATCGTTGGTATATTCCGCAAGGTGACGCTGCAGCATCGTTGCGTCGTCAACTGTGATCTCGCCGTCGCCGTTGACGTCGCCGATCAGCGGCGTATCTTCTTCGGGTGTGTACAATACAACGACTTTGCCTGCTTTTACCGTGCCGGTCAGCTTGCCTCCCGAAACAGTAAAGGTCGCGCCGCTTACCTGATCGGTATACTCGCCTTCAGCAAGATTGGTAGCGACATTAATGTTATTGTCGGAATCGGAAACGCTGACGATAACCGCGCCCTTGGTGCCGCGTTCGATCATGGTCACCTTGCCGCCTTTGATGACGTCTACAAGGTTTTTGCCTTCGCCGACCATCGCGTTGCGGAATTTGTTGACCGCAACGACCTCGTCGCTGAAGTAGTTGCCGTCGCCGGCAATGCCGACTGTATTGTCGCCCCACTTATTGTTGAAGTTTGTCTTGCTGGTTGGGGATGACTCGTTCGGGTCGTAAGCCTGGCTTCCGTGAGGACGTGCAAAGAAGAGAGGAGTGGTGTCGCCCTGAGCGGCGATGAACGCCCAGCCCTGACGGATCTGCTCGTTGTTGATCTTCATCCATGAGCTGAACTGCGGTTTAGTAGGATCATCGTCGGTGCAGTAGGTGTCGTGCGACTCAACCCAAGTTACAAGCTGACCTGCGTCAACGCCGGTCAAGCGGTAGTTTTTGGCGGTTGTGGCTGTGACTTTCTTTTTCTCAAGAGCGAGTCTGAGGTTGGTGCCGTATGCCTCGGCGGTGATCTTCATCAGCTTTGCATAGTCGGCAGCTCTGTCTGCTCCTGTGAGGATCTCGCCGTACTGGAACTCGGCGTCGTTGTCAAGGATCTTTGTCCAGTAATCTCCGGCGTAGCTTGCGTCGTCGTCGGGAAGCTCGATGTGCTTTGCCGCGTCAAAGCGGAAACCGTCTGCGCCGTCCTCAAGCACGTGAGTCATATAATCATAAATCATCTGCTGCACGGCTTCGTTCTGGGTGTTTAGATCCCACAGACCGGTGAGGTGACCCTGCGTAACCTGATAGCGGTTGGACCAGTCGGTAATCTGCGTTACCTTGTGGAAGGTTTTGGTAGAGCTGCCGGCAACATTTTTAACGGTCGGAGAAATAGCGGAAAATTCAGATGTGCAGTGGTTGCCTACGATGTCAACGATGACCTTGACGCCGTATTTGTGCGCCTCATTGCACATTTCCTTAAACTCGTCCTCGGTTCCGAGCTGGTAGTTACCGATAGTGTAGTCGATCGGCTGGTACTGATACCACCAGTTGCCCTTGTTTGAGCTTTTCAGCGACATATCGCCGTTTTTGTTGCCGTCCCAAACCTTGTTGACAGGCGAGGTCTGAATGGATTTGAAGCCTGCCGCTGCGATCTGAGGAATGTTTTCCTTGATGGTGTTAAAGCTCCAGCTCCAGCAGTGAAGAATTGCGCCGTCCTCGATTTTATCGGGGAGCGATGACGAGGATACCTCGGAAGCTTCGACAACGGCAGCGCCGGTGTTCACAAAGGAGAATGCCGCGCAGCTGCTCAGCATCAAAGCCGAAAGCAAAACGGAAAGCGATCTTTTAACCATTTTTTTCATAGTAATACTCCTAAATGATAATGATATAAGGCAAGACGATCATCTTCTGTCGTCTTTTTCCATACGAATGATCTCTTTGGTGATTTTCTTTTTTGTGCGCGAAACCATCAGCATTGTCAGCAGGCTTGCAACGCCTTCGTAGATCAGCGCGATACCGACAAAAATCACAATGACCTGTCCCATTCCCATATAAAGGAAGATGCACAGCAGACCGAGAATAATGCCGATCGCTGCCGAGATCAGCAGCACGAACCAGCGTGAAAACTCCATGTTCTTAAGTGTAAACGCGCGTTTGATGTTAACAAGACCGTCAATGATAAGCACGGCGCCGACGGTGTAGAAGAAGATTTTGATTATCAAGTCTTCATTGAGCAGAGAGAAAATGCCCAGCGCCACGGCGATAACGCCGATCGCCATTTCCATAAACAGGTTGGATTCGGGATCCTTGTTCACGAAAAACACAATGATGTTGATGATGCCGTACATAAGCATAACGATACCGAAAACGATATTGACTCCGTTGATGATACTGTCTGAGTGCGTCACCATGAAAATGCCCAATACGATATAGGCGATGGCGGCAACGATAAAGGTGCCTATCATACCTATTTTATTATTTTTCTGTTCCTTTTCTTTTGCCATAAAGTCCTCCTTAATCAATGCGCTTGTCGCAGAAGTCACACATCTGCATGCCAAGCTTTCTATAACTCAAGTTCGGCAAATAAGCCTCGCTTTGCGTCACACATTTTGGGTTGCTGCAGCGATTTATGCTGATTTCCGTGTCGCGAGATGCGATCAGGAAATCCTCGTCCTGCAAAAGCATCAAAATCAACGCCATTCTGCCGTACATACCGTACTGCGCCTGCTTGAAATACAGCGCGCGCGGATCGTCGTCAATATCGACGGTGATCTCATTGACGCGGGGAAGAGGGTGCAAAATGATCATATCCTCTTTTGCCTTGTCAAGCTTTTCGCGGTCAAGCACAAACACATTCTTTTGCGCCTCATATTCCTCGGGACTGCCGAACCGTTCACGCTGGATGCGCGTCATATACAGCACGTCCAAATCTACGATGGCTTCGGAAAGACTGTTAGAGATCTCATACCGGCAGTTGTTTTTTTCAAGAATATCAATTATGTACAGCGGCACGCTTAATTCTTTTGTGGAAATAAGCACAAAGGAATTGCCTTCATATTTTGCCAAAGTTTTGATCAGCGAGTGAACGGTCCTGCCGTTGAGCAAATCACCGCATACGCCGATTTTCATATGGTCGAGCCTGCCCTTTTCACAGCTCAGCGTCACAATATCGGTCAGCGTTTGAGTGGGGTGCAGGTGACCGCCGTCGCCGCAGTTGATCAGCGGCACCTCGGAATACAGCGACGCCGCCATCGCCGTACCCTCAACCGGGTGACGAATGGCGATGATGTCGGAATAGCCGCTTATAATTGAGATGGTGTCCTTCAGGCTTTCGCCTTTGGCAACGGAAGAATTCATCGGGTTGTCAAAGCCGATCGTTCTGCCGCCAAGCTTTAGCATAGCGGTCTGAAATGACATCTGTGTGCGTGTACTCGGCTCATAAAACAGCGTTGCAAGGATCTTGCCGTCGCAGGCGTGGCGATAATCAGCCGGACTTTGCATAATTTTACGCGCCCTGCGCACGATTTTGTCAATCTGTTCAACGGTCATTGCTTCCAGGTCAATCAGATTTTTATTCGTCATAGATACACTACCTTATCATATTTTTTTCATTGTATCAAATTTTTTGCTATTTTAATTTCGATAATAGAATTATAGCTAAGAATTATGGTGAATAGTAGATAAAATTTTTGTAACTATTTTTGTTGATTTTAATAACCCGCCGCACAGCGCGGAAATATAAAATTGACACTTGATTTTTTGAAAACTTTATAGTATAATAACAATGTTGCACGCCGGTGTGATGGAATTGGCAGACGTAGCGGACTCAAAATCCGCCGGTAGCGATACCGTACCGGTTCGAGTCCGGTCACCGGCACC
>JBGUOX010000157.1:0-3713 GCA_045129995.1 Ruminococcus sp.
AACCTTTTGGCTGCATAACAAAAGCGCAGTAGTCGTTAAACTACTACGCTTTCAATACTAAGTCCAACTTTTGGGGGTCACGTCAAAACAATGCCGGAAGCTGTTTTAATATTTTTCAAAAAGGAAGGTATCAAAAAAGATACCGGGTATCATCAAAAATCGTACTTGTGCTTTTTGCAAAACAGTCGTATAATTAAAGCAGTTCAAAAAAGTGACAGGAGGTTAAGCCTATGGACAAGCAAACGACGCTTGGCGAACGCTTTGGAAAATGTCCCTACGCCACCGCGCAGAGCTTGATTTCAGGCAAATGGGCGGTGCTGATTCTGCTCTATTTGCAGGACGGACCCTTGCGTTTTAATGAGCTGCTGCGGAAAATGCCGAAGATGACTCACGCCACGCTCTCGGTGCAGCTCAAAAGCTTAGAAGCAAAACCCGCTCCGAGAAAAGCGGACTATGTTTACAGGGTGTAGTTTTACTATTATAAAAGAATTTCACCTATATTTTTCGGCATAGAATTGAACATCATCTCAACAACCACCTCGGCAGAGGTGGTGTTGTCGTATAACAGCCACTCCTTCGTCATCCCGACGGAGCCGTAGCAGTAGTGGCGAATACTGAATTTCAGCTGTGTATCGAGCACATCGGTACGCAGCTTTTCTTTTGCGATTTTCTCATAGCGTTTTACAAAGTATTCAAGCATATACGCCCACAGCGCGTTTTGGGAGGAATCCTCATACGCGCGCTTGTAGAACAGGAAATCCTGTTTCATCCGTTTCATACCGGCTGCCGCCGATTCAAGCGATACCACATCCGTTTGGTTTGCCGATTGGAAGAATATCCAAGCGACTAAATCATACTTATCCTTAAAATGGTAGTAGAAGGTCGGGCGTTCAATCTCAGCCGCCTTGCAAATTTCCGTCACGCGGATTTTGTCAATCGGCTTCTGCTTCATCAAATCCTTCATTTTGTCCGCTATCCATAACTTTGTAATCTCAGCCATTTTATCCTCTTTTCTTACAAAAACTTAATTCTGTAATATAACCTGTCATAATTATAGTTCTGTAAGTAGAAATTGTCAATGTTAAGGGATATAATACAGTTAAAGATTTGAAAGGATGATGATTATGCATTTTACAGGAACCGTTTACCGTAATCCGTATTGGCCCACATTTCCGTTGTTGGAAATCACACAGGGCTGCACACACAACAAATGCAAGTTCTGCACCATGTACCGCGACGTGCCTTTCAAAATGTCACCGATGGAGTGGATTGAGGAAGACTTGCAGGAGATAGCTTCCATTGCTCCGAACGCTACGACAATCCAGCTGTTGAGCGCCAATCCGCTTGCGTTGTCGTTTGAGAAGTTAGAGCCGATTCTCGTGATGATAAATAAATATCTGCCGAAGATGGAGTATATCTACGCCGCGACACGCGTCACCGATATTCGCAACAAGACGGTCGGGGAATTAAAGAAAATGCGCGAACTCGGCGTAAAAGAAATCTCCCTCGGTGTTGAGAGCGGCGATGACCCTACGCTCGACCGTATCAACAAGGGCTACCACGCCTCGGACATTATCGAGCAGTGCAACAAGCTGCACGAAGCAGGTATCGACTTCTGGATGACCTTCCTCAACGGCACGGCAGGCAGAGAGCACAGCCGCGACCACGCGATTAATTCGGCAATCATTTTCAGCCAATGCAAGCCCATGCTCGTCGGCACAGGCGGTCTTACCTTGTTCCCGGGAACGCCACTGCTTGATGAAGCACAGCGCGGAGAATTCTCTCCGCTGTCCGAGAAAGAAATGCTCGAAGAACTAAAGCTCTTTGTGGAGAACCTGACCTGCGACTGCTCTTTCATCACGCACCATACCATTACAGGCGTAAACCTGACAGGCACTGACTTCTTGCAGAGGAAGGACAAAATCATCGCCGCGCTCGACAGGGAGATACGCCACGGCGATATGGACATCTACGCCGCTATCCGCAGCAGGAAAAGCAACTTGTAACCGGGAGGAATGATGATGAAATTCGCAAGCTTTATGACGGTCTGCACCCCACGATGGTCAACACCTCTATGCTGACCGTCGTGCCCGGTACGCCGCTGTACCGAGCGATGGAAAAGGGACTCTACACCGAATCCACCGAAACCGAAAAGTTAGAGGAAATTTACGAATTGGTGCGCTGCCTCACAAACGACACTATTTTTATGAATGAACACGCTTCAAATTTTAATCAGCTTCGCCATTACATTGTTATCAATCGGGTAAGGACACAGCCGTAGCTTGACAGGGTTATTTAACACCGCTTGCGCGGATTTTTCGAGCAGCGCTTTATCAACGGAAACCGGCGCAAGCGTTCGGATAAATCCTTTCAGTTCATCAATACTTGCAAAACCTGCCGCTTGAAGAACAGCGGCTTTTCTGCTTCCCTCGGCAAAGGAGAGATAATTCGCCTGAAAAATGCCGACGGCGATTCCGTGCGGAACATTGCCCTGATAGGTCAGCATATAGCTCAGCGCATGCGGAATGGTGGTGCCGACCTGCGCGATGGACATTCCGGCGAGCGTGGACGCGTGCATCAGCTTTTGCGCGGCTTCAACGGTCAATGTCGTTTTGCTCTCAATAAACGGCTTGCATTCACGCCATGCGTTCAGTCCGGCAAACGCGACCATATCGCTGTATTTGTCCGCGAGAGTGTTGATGACGCTTTCAATCAGGTGCGACAGCGCGTCAATCGCGGTGTTGACAATAATGCGGTGCGGTGCTTTCAAAATATACTTTCCGTCAACCAGCGCGATCGTCGGAAAAATGCGGTGCGTCATGGAGACCTTTGTTTTCAAATCGTGGCGCGTCAGCACGGCAACGCCCGTCACCTCTGAGCCGGTGCCGCAGGTGGTGGGAACCGCCGCAATCGGCAGGGCTTTAGCGTTGGCGTTTTCATAGAGATAGCGCCAATCTTTATCGGGGTTTTTCAGCATGACGGCAATCGCCTTTGCCGCGTCGAGCGGTGATCCGCCTCCGATTCCGATGACAAAATCCGCGCCGGAGGATAGTCCCAAATCACGCGCTTTCATCACCGTTTCAACCGATGGATTTTCCTCAACCTCGCTGAAAACAGCAAAAGGAACCCTGTGCGTTTCAAGTGCCGTGATAACGTCGTCGAGTGAGCCGTTTTTCTTTGACGAGCTGCGCCCGGTGACAATCAGCGCTTTTGTTCCGAGCGCGGAAAGCTCTGCGCCGTGCTTTGTCACGCAGTCAAGCTCATTGTAAACCTTTGTCGGCATATAGAATTTCATTTGACGTTCTCCCGTCTGATATATTTCTTACAATTCTGCACCCGTTAATCTATTTCGGGTTTACGCAGTTTCTTTCTGTCATACACTTTTTTGCTCTTAACCGCTCTTGTGGCCGGCTTTAAGCCGTTCCAATCCCGGCGGCTGCGGGCATGATATTTCTTCTGTTCTTTTTTGCTTTGCTTGTTTAGCGGAATAAGCTTCATGCGCGCTACCTTCTCTTGCTATTTCGTAAAATCAGAATTTTTATTGACAATTCAACGTGAGCCTGATATAATAATGGCAGGGAATGATGTTCTCCCTTGGGAAACCTAAACCGCATTTTTGCTGATGACGTCTGTATGTGATTACATACGGGGGCATCAGCTTTTTTGTTGCTCCCGGAAAAGGAGTTGTTTTTATGTTATTAAGTTTTGCGTTA
>JBGUOX010000158.1:0-22714 GCA_045129995.1 Ruminococcus sp.
AACGGATTTGGTGCAAATATGCTCTACTTTTTTGAATTATTTTTTGTAGGCTCTATTTGTTACCCCAACATTTATTATAGAGCCAAAATTTTTTAAAAAATTTTTCCGCTCGCGTTATTCAGATCAAAAAGCTTAATTTGAAATCATCATCAAGCAAAAGCCGCTGCATCGACAGCGGCTTTTCTGTTATATGCTTTTAACGCTATATTCTTATAAAACGGTCAGCTTATCCTGCGGCACTTCCAGATAGCGCACATCGTATTCGCCGATCTTCACAACGCCGGTCAGCTCTACCCTTGCGTCCTCGGCAGGATACGCGTCGATGGTTTCGGCGTCCTTTATCATATATGTGCAGCCGTGTTTGCTTCCGCTGCCGTTGCTTTGCATAATCGAACCCTTGACGCTCAGCTGAGAACGTGTGCTGATGCCGGTCACCTTGACCACCTTGCCGTCGTACTTGCCTGCAAGCATATCATCGGTAAAGGTCTTCATTCCGTCGTAGTCGCCTTCTTCGATCGTAACGTCGGGCTTGTCATAGTCCACAGCCGCCTCTGCCGGCGCTTCGGTCGCCGTGTCTTTATCTTCGGCGGATTCGTTTTTTTCTTCCGACGCTTGGGTTTTCTCGGCGGCGCTGCTTTTTTCCGAGTTGCCGCAGGCGGCAAAGGCTGTTAACGCAAGCGCAAGAACAGACGCGACAGCCAGCGCCTTAAAGATTTTCTTCATTTTAAACACATCCTTTTCAAATAAAACAAGAAGAAAAAGAGCGCATACTTTTGATATGCGCTCCTTTACCGTTATGTTTACGCCCAGTTGAGGGTGTCGCTGTACACGTTGATGTAGTCCTGAGCGGAACGCTCCCAGCTGTTGTCGCTCATCATAGCGCGCCACATCAGCTGATGCCAGCCCTGATCGTCCTGAATGCCCCAAAGAGCGCGGCGAACAGCGTGCTGCATATCAGCAGTATAGTAGTTTTTGAAGGTGAAGCCGTTGCCGTAGTTGTCGGCGGAGTCGAATACGGAGTCCTTCAAGCCGCCAACCTCGCGAACAACGGGGATGGTGCCGTAACGAAGCGCGATCATCTGTGACAGACCGCAGGGCTCCTGCGCGGAAGGCATAAGGAAGATGTCTGCGCCGGCGTAGATCTTGCGCGCCAGCTCAGGCACAAAGCCGTGACAGAAGATAAGTCTGCCGGGATATTTTGCCTGCATATGATTAAAGAAGTCCTCATATTCCTTATCGCCCGAGCCGAGGATAACAAACTGCATATTCTCGGTGTTCATCAGCTCTTCCAAGCCCATACGAACCAAATCCAAGCCCTTGTGCGATACCAGACGGGTGACCATTGCAACCAGCGGAATGCTCCAGTTGACCTCCAGGGTAAGACGCTCCTGCAAACGGCGCTTGTTTTCGCCCTTGCCGCTCATATCCTCCTTGGTGTAGTTGCAGTAGATCTGATAGTCGGTAGCGGGATCGTAGCTGGCAAGGTCGATGCCGTTTTTGATTCCGCAAAGCTTGTAGTGACGGAGGTTCAGCTCATCGTGCAAGCCCCAGCTGTACCACGGATCCTTGATCTCAGCCGCATAGCTGGGAGAAACAGTGGATACACGGGTGGAGGTTTCGATGGCGCCCTTCATCATATTGAGCTTGCCGTTCATTTCAAGGATATTGCACTCGCTGGCAGGAATACCGACGCACTCGGTATTGACTTCCCAGCCGTACTCGCCCTGATACTGAATGTTATGGATGGTAAACAGGCTCTTGATGTTGTAGTACCAGGGTCTGTGAGAATAGAACAGATAATAGTACACGGGAACAAGCGCTGTCTGCCAGTCGTTGGTATGGATAATATCGGGATGGAAGTCGATATAGGGCAGCATCTCAAGGATAGCGCGCGAGAAGAAAGCAAATCTTTCCGCGTCGTCATAGTGACCGTAGAGGGTGCCGCGCTTGAAGTAGTATTCGTTGTCAATGAAGTAGTAGGTGCAGTCGTTCCAGCGTGCCCAGAACAAGCCGCAGTACTGATGTCTCCACGCAACCGGTACGGTGAAGTTGGTGATAAAGTTCATCTGATTTTTCAAATCCTGCGGAATCGTGCCGTAAAGCGGCACAACGATGCGGCAATCCTGACCTTTTCTGCAAAGGGTATGCGGAAGGCTGCCCGCAACATCGGCAAGACCGCCGCTGCCGCAGAAAGGATTCGCCTCAGATGCACAGTATAAAATTCTCATTGGTGTTTCCTCCTATATTGTTTTATAGTAATTAATATCACAAAAGGTGAGATCAATTCTTTCAGTCGGATATACTGCCGGTGTTGTTGCAATTGTTGAACACAACGCTTTTGTCGTATTTATCATAATTCGCAACAAGAAAATGCTTATTGTTTCCCTCAATGGTCGCCGCGCTGTTGCAGTTTTCAAAAACTGTGTCCTCTGCTTCGATCACCAAGCCGCCGGCATAGTATTTTTTGGTGTTGATTATCTTTACGCTGTCCTCAAGCGTGATGTTGGTAAATTTACAATCTCCGACCGAACTGGCAATCATAGCGCCGCGATCCGATGCGGTGAGCGTGCAGTTTTTAAAGGTCAGATTTTTTACCTCCATTGAACCCATCCAATAGAACAGTGAACAGTAGTTGCCGGATATATTAAAATTGGAGATTGTGTGATTGTTGCCGTCGATCACTGTCTCTTCCATAAGACCGACAGATCTCGAATCCCCCGAAACGACAGCGTCACGACCGATCGGTTCCCAATCGCTCACCGATGACATATCGATGTCCGCCATCAGAATAAAGCCTGTTTTGCAAGACGTCTCAGTTATATCTTTCTTATGGGCTTCATTCATTTCGTTGTTGGCAAACTCGCGGTAAGCGACAAGATCCTCTGCCGTGTATATTTCGATCAAACCATCGGCGTTCTTTTTCAGTCCTTCAGACTCGGACGTTTCCCCGCCTGAATCGGAAGCCGAATTTGAAGCGTCGGTTTTTCCCGTATCGTTACCGTTGCTTTTTGAATCATTTGAGCCGCAGCCCGCGAAAACAACTGTGCAAAGCATCAGGCAGACAAGCAGCAGTGCAATGGCTTTTTTCATAACAGTCTTCTCCTTTTCCCGCAAAACCTACCGCTGTTATACGACGGATTTTTTCGCGATGTAGATGGGATACGACTCGAAGCCCATCAGCGAACGCTCGTCCTTGATGGTAACGTCCTTATCGATGATGACATAGTTGAGGTTGGTGTTCTTGCCGATCTTGGTGTCCTGCATCACGATGCAGTTGCTGAGCTTTGCGCCCTCGCCTACATAAACGCCCTTGGAGATAACGCAGTTTTCAACCTCGCCGTCGATCACGCAGCCCTGCGCGATGATGGAATTTTTAACGCTGCTTTGCAAGCCGTATTTTGACGGAGCGTCGTCGCGTACCTTTGTATAGATGGGACGCTTGGGATTGAACAGCTCATCGCGAACTTCCTTCTGCATCAAATCCATATTGAAATTGAAATAGTCGTTGATGGAGCTGATGGCTGCGGTATAGCCCTTGTTCTCAAAGGCGTATACGTTGTATCTGCCGGTCATATCCTGCAGCAAACGCTTGAAGTCGAGCTGGTTAAGGCTGAGCGCCTTGCGGATCTCCTCCATCAGCAGCTCCTTCCTGATCAGGATAGAGCCGAACACCTGATTGACGACCTCATCGGTAGCGCTGGGCTTAACAAACAGCTGGACGACCTTGCCGTTTTCGTCAACGTCAACGGTCATCGGACGCTCATAGCCGGACGGCGCCACGGTGTTTTTATACACCAGAGTGATGTCCGCGCCCTTCTTGGAGTGGAAGTCAAACAAATCGGTGTAATCAAAATTGGTGATCACGTTGCCGGGAGCGATCATAACATATTCCTCGCGGCAGTTTTCAAGATAGCCGTGCATATTATAAATGGTCTCCACGTAGCTGGAGAAGGACTTTCCGCCATAAGGAGTCAGCAGCGTAAGGCTGCTTCTTCTCTTGGAAAGGTCATATGCAGAGCCTGAACCGACATGGTCGGTCAGCGACAGGAAGTTGCTCTTGGCAACAATGCCCACGTTGTTGATGCCCGCGTTGGACATATTGGAAAGCACAAAGTCGATCACTCTGTACTTGCCGCCTACGGGAATGCTTGCCGTTGTGCGGGAAGCGGCAAGTTCGGGAATTTTATCGTCCAGCGTACCCGCAAAAATAAAGCCTAATACGTCGTTACTTCTCATTTACCCGACACCTCCGTTTCACTGTCGATCATTTCCTTTGCCTTAATAAACGCTCCGTCTGCGATGTGGGTGTTTTCACCGATAACGGCAATGCCCCAGTTGTCGCGGTCCTCCACCTCTTCGGGTCTTTGACCGACCTTGGCGTTTTTGCCGATCACGGTGTTTTCAGCAACGATAGCAAACTGAACGGTTGCGCCGTCCTCGATCACTGCTCCGGGCATAATGATAGAGGAATTTACGGTCGCGCCCTTGCCGACGGTAACGCCGGAGAACAGGATTGAAAATTCCAGATTGCCCTTTACCTCACAGCCGTCGGCGATCAAAGAGTTTTGAATGTTAGCTTCGGGAGATACATAATGAGGCGGCATCATCGGGTTGCGTGAATAGATGTCCTTAAGGTCAAGTGTGACCTTGGGATCGAGCAGATCCATATTGGCTTCCCAAAGGCTGTCGATCGTGCCGACGTCCTTCCAGTAGCCCTCGAACGGATAAGCAAACATTCTCTCGCCTGCGTTGAGCATTGCGGGAAGCACGTCCTTGCCGAAGTCATGGCTGGAGCCTTCCTTAGCGTCATCCTCGGTGAGGTATTTTCTCAGCTCTTTCCAGCTGAAGATGTAGATGCCCATGGAAGCGTTGGTGCTCTTTGGATGCTCGGGCTTTTCGTCGAACTCATAAATAGAGCCGTCCTCGTTGGTGTTGAGAATGCCAAAGCGCGAAGCTTCCGACAGCGGAACGTCGATTACCGCGATCGTACAGGCAGCGTTGTTTTCCTTGTGAAACTCAAGCATCTTATTGTAGTCCATCTTGTAGATATGGTCACCGGAAAGGATGACTACATAATCGGGATCGTAACGCTCGATGTAGTTGATATTCTGATAGATTGCGTTGGCGGTGCCGGAATACCAGTCGGCACCTTTGATCGCCTGATAAGGGCTGAGGCAGTTGACGCCGGAATGCATACCGTCAAGATCCCACGGCTGACCGTTTCCGATATACTCGTTGAGGATCAACGGCTGATACTGGGTAAGAATGCCCACAGCTTCAATGCCCGAATTAACGCAGTTTGACAGCGGGAAGTCAATGATGCGATACTTTCCGCCAAACGGCACGGCAGGCTTGGCAAGCTTTTTTGTCAGCACGCCCAGTCTTGAACCCTGTCCGCCTGCAAGCAGCATCGCTACTACTTCCTGTTTTGGGAACATTTGCATGAAAAAACCTCCGTTTTCTTATTTATAGATTAATATGTTTCCAATAATTTTGGCTTTCTTATTTTTGGTTGCCGGCGGTCAGGCAAAGACCGATCATCCGGCATTCACCGGTTCCCCGGTGTAATTGTAAAAATATATACGCGCAAAGCCGGGATCATCCGACGCACTTCAAATAGATCACGCCCATAGGCGGCAAAGTCAGCGAAAGTCCCTGATTGCAGCCGTGGATCTTCATCGGCACCGGACGGATCTCCGATCCGTTTACAA
The DNA here is from genome assembly GCA_045129995.1 of Ruminococcus sp. Lineage (GTDB taxonomy): Bacteria > Bacillota > Clostridia > Oscillospirales > Acutalibacteraceae > Ruminococcoides. The sequence continues at coordinate 5,712 of JBGUOX010000158.1, forward strand.
CACCCGAGCCTCCAAACTCGGCGCAGTCGGAATTGAACACCTCGGCATACACCGAGTTTTTCGACACACCGATAAAATACTTTTGATGCAGGATCGGGCGGAAATTGCACACGGCGATGATCTCGTTATCGTCCTCGTCCGTGCGCTTAAACGCAATGACCGAGTTTGTATAATCGTCGTGATGGATCCAGTCGAAGCCTTTCCAGCTGGCGTCGCGCTCATAGAACGGACGGTTGTCCAGATAGAATTGGTTCAGCGACCTGAAAAAGGTTTGCAGCTGGCGGTGCTTTTCTTCATCAAGCAGATTCCAAAAGATCGGAACGCGGTAATCCCACTCAATGATCTGTCCCGATTCTGTTCCCATAAACAACAGCTTTTTGCCGGGATGCGCGTACATATATGTAATAAACGCGCGCAGATCGGCAAATTTGTCCATGCTGTTGCCGGGCATTCGCGAAAGCAGCGTACCCTTGCCCGTCGAAACCTCGTCGTGCGACAGCGGCAGCAGAAAATGCTCTGAAAAAGCGTAAAAGAAGCTGTATGTAAGATTGTCATGGTTGAACGGCCGCCACTGGGAATCAAGCGTCATATAGTTGAGCATATCGTTCATCCATCCGCGGTTCCACTTGTAATCAAAGCCCATACCGCCTTCTTCGATCTTGTGGGTGATTTTTGACCACGAGGTGTTTTCCTCGGCAAACATCAGCACATCGGGATGGAACAGGTGTACGGCGGTGTTAAGGCGCTTGATAAACTCGATCGCCTCCAAATTTTCCTTGCCGCCGAATTTGTTCGGTTCCCACTCGCCATCCTCTTTGCCGTAGTCAAGATACAGCATAGATGAAACCGCGCCGACTCGCAATCCGTCGAGATGATATTTTTCAAACCAGAAGCAGGCGCAGGAAACAAGGAAGCTCAGCACCTCCGGCTTGGAAAAATCAAACAGGCAGGTGTCCCATGACGGGCGTTCGCCCAGCTTGGGATCCTCGTTCTCAAACAGCGCCGTGCCGTCAAATCTGGCAAGCGCAAACGCGTCCTTCGGAAAATTAGAGGGCACCCAGTCCACGATCACGCCGATGCCCGCCTGATGAAGCTTGTCGATTAGGTACATCAAGTCCTTCGGCTTTCCGTAGCGCGACGTCGCGGCATAATAACCGGTCGTTTGATACCCCCAGCTGCCGTCATACGGATATTCCATTATCGGCATCAGCTGAACGTGTGTATAGTGCATATCGCTGACATAAGCGGTCAGCTCATCGGCAAACCTTCGGTAGCTGTAAAGGCTGCCGTCGGGATCGCGTTTCCATGTGGCAAGATGGACCTCATATATGTTCATCGGGCTTTTCAGCGAATCGGTGGCTTTTCGGTGCTCCAGCCATTGGCTGTCGTTCCATTCATATCCCTCAAGGTCGTACACCACCGACGCGGTGTTCGGTCGCGTCTGCGCATAAAAAGCAAAGGGATCGGACTTAACGACCTGCTCAAAGGAGGATGTAACGATGCCGAACTGATAGCTTTGACCTTCGGTCACGTCCGCGACGAACAGCTCCCAAACGCCGCCGTCGCATTTTTCCATCATCAAACCGTTCGGGTTATCCTCCGCAAAATCGCCTCTGACCAAAACACTTTCGGCGTTTGGCGCCCAAACGCGGAACATCACGCCGGACTTTCCGTCGCGCTGTTCAAAATGCGCGCCGAAATATTCGTAGGCACGAACGCTGTCGCCCTCGCAAAAGCGTGTATATTCGCTGCGTTCATCATGAATTTGATAATTCATTTCTTCTGCCTCCCTGCGCCAAATCCGTGATTTCTTTACAATTATCCTATCTTATAACTATCTACTATATATCATACCAAAAAATTCTGTGAATTTCAAGCAAATTGAAAAATTTCTAAACGAATATTTCGTCTATTTTTTATAAAAAGTAACCAAATTTTGTTAATAATCCTTCGATGCAAACAATTTTTAGCACTTTACAATCAAAATCCAACGGTTCCCGTCCCTGCGATCCCTCAGGAAAACGGGCTTTTGCGGGGGCTTGCCAACCTCCGCCGTGATGTGGTATACTGTTAGCGGAAAAAGCGGAAAGGAAAATGAAAATGGCAAAAGCGGTACCGCTGTTCAGCGGAAGTAAGGGAAACAGTTATTATATCGGCTCCTCAAGAGAAGGCGTGCTGATCGACGCAGGCAAAAACTGCAAGCAGATCGAGCAGGCGCTCATCCTGAACAATGTGGACATACGGTGCGTCAAAGCGATTTTTATTACCCACGAACACACCGACCATTGCGCCGCGCTGCGTGTGCTGGCAAAGAAATACCGTTTGCCGGTCTTTGCAAGCGCAGGAACCCTGCGCGCGCTGGCAATGAGCAGCAAGCTTGACCCTTCCACCGACGCATTTGTGATCAACAACGAAATCGCCCTCGGCGATATGCTTGTGCAGCGCATCAACACTCCGCACGACGCCGCCGAAAGCTGCTGTTACCGCGTGGTGGCGCCCGACGGCAAGTCGGCGCTGATCGCCACCGATATGGGAGTGATGACCGACGGAGTGCGCGCGGCGGCGGCAAACAGCGACTTTGTTGTGCTGGAAAGCAACCACGATATTGAAATGCTGAAAACTGGTCCATATCCATATCCGCTGAAAAAACGGATATTGTCGGACAAAGGACACCTTTCCAACGACGCCTGCGCCGCCGAGTTGGCAGAGCTTGTCAAGGGCGGCACGCTGCGCCTGATGCTGGGACACCTCAGCGAACAAAACAACACTCCCGACGTGGCGATGCGCACCTCGGTATGCGAGCTTGAACGCGCCGGAATGAAATTTAAAAACGACTTCACGCTGGATGTAGCTCCGGCGACGACTTGTATAAAGAGCGTGATATTTTAATGCTGAGGGTAAACATTATTTGCGTCGGCAAAATCAAAGAAAAATATTTTACTGACGCTGTCGCCGAATACGCAAAGCGCCTCGGCGCGTTCTGCCGCTTTGAGATCATTGAGCTGCCCGAGGAGCGAATAAAAAGCAACACGCCCAACCCGGCGCAGATCGACGAGGTTCTTGCCGCCGAAGGAAAGCGGATACTGCAAAAAACCTCGCCGCAGGATTTTGTTGCGGCAATGTGCATTGAAGGCAAGCTGATGTCCAGCGAGGAGCTGGCGCAGACGCTTGAAAACCTTGCGGTCACCGGCAAAAGCACCGTGAACTTCATCATCGGCGGCAGCTACGGTTTAAGCCCGGAGGTCAAGCGCCGCGCGGATCTGCGGCTCAGTATGAGCCGAATGACCTTTCCCCATCAAATGGCGCGAATGATTTTAAGCGAACAAATATATCGCGCGTTTGAAATCATAAACAACGGAAAATATCACAAGTAAACGAACAGCTAAAACTGACACCGAGGTTTTTTATGGCATTGGACGGCATTTTTTTACGGCATATCAAAACTGAGATCGAAAAGGAAGCGCTCGGCGCGCGCGTCAATCAAATCTACCAGCCCAACCGCGACGAGCTGGTATTGATTTTGCGCACCTTTTCGGGGCAAAAAAAGCTACTGCTTTCCTCACGCGCCAATTCACCGCGCGTGAATTTTTGCGTAAACACTCCCGAAAATCCCACACAGCCGCCGATGTTCTGTATGCTGCTGCGCAAACGGCTGGGCGGCGGCAAGCTGACCGGCGTGCGCCAGCTGGGAAGCGACCGCGTGCTGTTTCTCGACTTTGAGTGCATCAACGAGCTTGGCGAAACGGAAGAACTTAGCATTGTCTGTGAAATAATGGGAATGTACAGCAACCTGATAGTTGTCAACCGCGCCACCGGAGTGATCATCGACGCCCTAAAACGCGTGGATCTGACCGTCAGCAGCCGTCGCTTCGTGCTGCCCAACATCAAATACGAACTGCCGGAGAGGCAGAATAAGCTGAGCGTTTTGGAGCACAGCCCGGAGGAGATCGCCGAAGCAGCCTACGCGCTGCCAAGCGAAGCCGTGCTTTCGAAAGCGCTTATGCAGGTGATCGAGGGCATTTCGCCCATCGTTGCTCGCGAGCTGGAATTTCGTGTTGCGGAAGGCGCGACCAACCGCGTTCAGGGAGCTCTGCGCGACAAGCTGCTCGCCGTGCTGGGCGAGTTCAAATCCGCTGCGGAGCAATGCAGCCAACAGCCTTGCATCGTCTACCGCGAGGACGGCAGACCGATGGATTTTTCCTTCTTTCCGATTTTACAGTACGGCGATTTTGCCCGAACCAAGGCTACGGACGGCTATTCGGCAACGGTAGATGAATTTTATGAGGAGCGCGACGCGCGCGAGCGTATGCGCGTTAAAGGTCACAGCCTGCAAAAGCTGCTTCAAAATGCCGTTGACCGCACGGCGCGAAAAATCAATAAACAGCGCACAGAGTTGGCACAGTGCGGCAACCGCGAACAGCTGCGCATTTACGGCGATTTGCTTCACGCCAATCTATACCGAATCGAACGCGGCGCGTCCTTTGCGGATGTTGAAAACTTCTATGACGAAAACAACGGCACGGTGCGCATCAAGCTGAACCCTGCAATTTCCCCTGCCGCGAACGCGCAAAAATACTATAAAGACTATCAAAAGGCAAAAACCGCCGAAACCGTGCTGACAGAGCAAATCGAAAAGGGCGGGCGCGAGCTTGACTATTTGGAGTCGGTGCTTGACGCGCTCAGCCGCGCCGAAAGCGAGCGTGATCTGTCGCAGATCCGTGAGGAGCTGACCGAGCAGGGATATTTGCGGCGTCCGAAAGGAAAGGTGCAAAAACAGGCTAAGCTTGCGCCAAAGGAGTATCAGACCTCCGACGGCTTTACGGTTCTTGTCGGCAGAAACAACCGTCAAAACGATACTCTTACGCTGAAAACCGCCGCAAAAACCGACGTCTGGCTGCACACCAAGGATATTCACGGCTCACACGTAATCATCCGCTGCGACGGAAAACCCGTAAGCGAAACCGCCGTTTTGGAAGCGGCGCGGCTTGCAGCATATCACAGCAAGGCTCGCGAAAGCAGCAATGTGCCCGTTGACTACACGCTCGTCAAGAACGTAAGCAAGCCCGCAGGCGCCAAGCCGGGCATGGTGATTTATGTCAAAAATAAAACGGTCTTTGTTGATCCAAAAGAAACCATATAGTCAAAAAGGAGCCGACGCGAGTCAGCTCCTTTTTTTCGGATTTATTCTGTTTAACCGATCAATTCTTTGATTTTGGCTTCCGCCGCCATCGCGTCCGCCTTACCGCGGCTGTTCTTCATTACATTGCCTACAAGCGCCTTGATCGCCTTTTCCTTGCCGTTTTTGTAGTCCTCAACGGCTTTGGGATTGCCTTCCACGGCAGACTTGCACAGCTCAAGCAGCGCGTTATCATCTACGCCGCCCATATCGCTTTCGCTGATAAATTCCAGCGCGCCCTTGCCGCTGTCAAGCATCTTTTCCAGAGTAGACTTTGCAAGGTTATTGCGGATCTTGCCGCTGTCAAGCAGCTTTACCAGTTCGCCGAGCTGTTCGGGAGACACCGCAACGTCAAAGATCTCCTTGTCGGATTCGGTCTCCACACGGCGGAAGATCTGTCCGATAATGAAATTGGAAACCGTTTTCGGCGACTTGACGCCCTCGATCGCCTTGTCAAAATACTCGCTGATATTGCGATACTTTGTCAGCAGAGCCGCGTCCTTTTCGGGAATATCATATTCGTCGGTATATCTCTCAAATTTATCGCCGGGCAGCTCGGGCATTTCCGCGCGCAGCGCCTCTACCTCATCGCGCGGCACGTTGATAGTAACCAAATCCGGATCGCGGAAGTAGCGGTAGTCGTGCGCGTCCTCCTTGCTTCTCATCGAAGAGGTCGTGCCCGTGGCGTCGTCAAAGCGCAGGGTTTCCTGCACCACCTTGCCGCCGCTTTCGATCAAATCGACCTGACGTTCGTATTCATACTCCATCGCGCGCGCGATATTGGTGATGGAATTCATATTTTTGATTTCGGTACGGGTGCCGAAGGCTTCGGTACCCTCGGGGCGAACGGAAATATTTACGTCGCAGCGCATCGAGCCTTCCTGCATTTTGCAGTCGGAAATACCTACCCAGCGCATAACCTGCTGCAGCTTTTCCACATATTCCTTTGCCTCGTCAATTGAGCGGATGTCCGGCTCGGAAACGATCTCGATCAGCGGAACGCCGCCGCGGTTGTAGTCCACATAGGTGTCGCCGTGCTGATGGATCAGCTTGCCTGCGTCCTCCTCGATGTGGATGTGGTGCAGGCGGATTTTCCTGCCGTTGTTCAGCTCGATATAGCCGCCGATGATCAGCGGCTCATACAGCTGGCTGATTTGATACGCCTTTGCAAGGTCGGGATAACAATAGTTTTTTCTGTCCATTTTGGCGACCTCGGCAATTTTGCCGTGTACCGCCAAGCCTGCCTTGATCGCAAAGCGCACGACCTCACGGTTAAGCACCGGCAGAGTGCCGGGCAAGCCGATGCACACCGGGCAGCAGTGAGTGTTCGGGTCGCCGCCGAACTGCGTGGTGCAGCCGCAGAAAATCTTTGTTTTGGTCGATAATTCAATGTGGGTTTCAAAACCCGAAACTAATTCATATTTCACAGCTTTACACCCCACTTTGTATCCATAAATTTATCGGGCGCCGCCTGCTGGTATTTATAAGCCGCGTTAAGAATGGTCGCCTCGCCAAAGCTTTTTCCGATCAGCTGCATACCGATCGGCATTCCCTGTGCGTTGAAGCCGCAGGGAACCGAGATTCCGGGCAAGCCCGCAATGTTGACCGGCACGGTGCAGATGTCGGTGAGATAGGTTTCTACCGGATCGCTTGTAGCGTGACCTTTTTCAAACGCGGTCATCGGCACGGTGGGCGCCAAAATAACGTCGCATTGCGTCAGCGCGTCGTTAAACGCCTTGATGATGGTGCCGCGCAGATCGGTCGCTTTTTTATAGTACGCGTCGTAATAGCCTGCTGACAGCACATAGGTTCCAAGCAGGATCCTGCGCTTGACCTCCTCGCCGAAGCCTTCGCTTCGCGTGCGGCAAATCATATCGTGCGTGCCGGTGTAGTGCGCGGTTTTATATCCGTAGCGGATGCCGTCGTATCTGCCGAGGTTAGATGACGCCTCGGCGCAGGCGATGATATAATAAACGGGCAGGGCAAATTTAAGCACGGGCAAATCAAAATAGACGATCTCCGCGCCGAGGGATTCATACACCTTCGCCGCCTCAAGCACCGCTTCCTTAACATCGTCGCGCACTCCGTCGAGATACTCGCGCGCGATGCCGATTTTCATACCCTTTATGTCGTTGTTCAGCTTGTCAAAGGTCGTGCCGCCGACCGCGCCGAGCGAGGTTGAATCGCGCTTGTCCTGTTTGGCGATAGCGTCAAACACCAAAGACGCGTCCTCCACGCTTTTGGTGATGGGACCGATTTGGTCGAGCGAGCTTGCGTAAGCGATCAGACCGTAACGTGAAACCGCTCCGTAGGTGGGCTTTAAGCCCACAACGCCGCAGAAGGACGCAGGCTGGCGGATCGAGCCGCCGGTGTCCGAGCCCAAGCCGTAAGCGGCGATATTGCCGCCGACCGCGCTTGCCGCGCCGCCGGAGCTGCCGCCGGCTACGTGGCCGGTGTCAAACGGGTTCATCGCGCCGCCGAAGCACGAGTTTTCGCAGGATGAGCCCATCGCAAATTCATCCATATTCGTCTTGCCGAGCATAACGGCGTTTTGCGCCTTCAAAATCTCCCAAACGGTAGCGTCGAAAATCGGCTTGTAGCCGCTGAGGATCTTTGAACAGCAGGTGGTGTCAATGCCTTTGGTGGACATATTGTCCTTCAAAGCCATCGGCACGCCCTCAAGCAAGCCGATCTCCTCGCCCGCGGCGATTTTCTTATCCACTGCCGCGGCGGTTTTCAACGCTTCGTCAGGCGTTACGCAGACATAAGCGTTCAGCTCGCCGTTGGCTTTTTCAATGGCTTCCAAATAACTTTTGGTCAGCTCCGTGCAGGAAACCTGCTTGCTTTGGAGCATTTCGTGAATGTTAGCAATCGATCCCATACCGCACCTCACTCTCTGTTTCTGACCAGGAAATGGTCTTCCGCCTGTTCAGGCGCGTTTTTCAGGATTTCCGTCGCGGGATAGGACGGGATCACCTCATCCTCACGGAACACGTTGGAAAGGTTGTTGATGTTGTCAAAGCCCTCGTCGCTTACAGGCGCGTTGTTGATCGCGTCGGCAAAGTCGATGATCTCCTGCATAGACTTTGTCAGTCCGTCAAGCTCTTCCTCGGGCACAAACAGCTTGGAAAGCAAAGCGATGTTCTCCACATCTTCTCTTGTTACCATAATATCACCTTCTGAAGTTGATTTTATAAACTATCCATATTATTATACACTATTTTCCTGTGGGTTTCAATAGGAATTTAACGGACACAGACAAGTTTGCGGAACTTTCCCGCACAGCAAAAGAAACGCCCGGCAAAGCCTGGCGTTTCTTTGATCTGTTATCTTAATTTGATATGAACCTCACGAAGCTGCTGCTCGGTGACCTCGCCGGGTGAGCCGAGGAGCACGTCCTGCGCGTTGGAGTTCATCGGGAACGCGATGACCTCGCGGATGTTTTCCTCCTCGGTGAGGAGCATCAGCATACGGTCAACGCCGGGCGCCATACCTGCGTGAGGCGGCGCGCCGTACTGGAAGGCGTTATACAGAGCCGAGAACTTCGCCTTAAGGTCGTCCTCGGAGTATCCCGCCATCTCGAAAGCTTTTTTCATAATGTCAACGTCGTGGTTACGCACAGCGCCCGAAGAAAGCTCAACGCCGTTGCACACGATGTCGTACTGATAAGCGAGTATGGTTTCGGGATCTTGATTAAGCAGCGCGTCCAAACCGCCCTGCGGCATCGAGAAGGGATTGTGCGTAAAGATGATTTTGCCGTCGTCGTCGCGCTCAAACATCGGGAAGTCCACAATAAAGCACATTTCGAAGCGGCTTTTGTCGATCAGTCCAAGTCTTTCGGCAACCTCGGTGCGGATCTGACCGGCGAGCTTCGGAGCTTCCACAGCGGTGTCGGCAATGAAGTAAATGACGTCGCCTGCCTTGCTTCCGTTGCGCGCGATCAGCTCCTCGCGGTCGCCTGGCTTGAGAAACTTGTCGATAGGACCGTCAAAGCTGAGGTCGTCCTCCACCTTGACATAGCCCAAGCCCTTCATACCGATGGACAGCGCAAATTCCTCCATACGCTTGAACCATTTTTTGCTCTGCGCGGCAGCGCCGGGCACGTTGATGGAGCGCACGCACTTTTTGCGGAACGGCGCGAAGTCTGTTTCAACAAACATATCGCTGATCTCCACGATCTCAAGCGGATTGCGCAGATCGGGCTTGTCGGTGCCGTACTTAAGCATAGACTCGGCAAATGGAATGCGTTTGAACGGCGGCTTTGACACCGCCTTGTCGGTAAATTTTGCGAAAGTTTCATACAGCACCTGCTCGGCTACGTCAAAGACATCCTCCTGAGTGGCGAACGCCATTTCAAAGTCGAGCTGATAAAACTCGCCCGGAGAGCGGTCGGCACGCGCGTCCTCGTCGCGGAAGCAGGGTGCGATCTGGAAGTATTTGTCAAAGCCCGAAACCATCAGCAGCTGCTTAAAGATCTGCGGCGCCTGGGGCAGCGCATAGAACTTGCCCTTGTGCTTGCGGCTGGGGATCAAATAGTCGCGCGCACCCTCGGGAGATGAGGTAGACAGGATCGGGGTGTTGATCTCGGTAAAGCCAAGCTCGGTCATTTTCTGACGCAGGAATGAAACCACCTGCGAACGGAACATAATGTTTTTATGGACCTTGGGATTTCTAAGGTCGAGGAAGCGGTATTTCAGGCGCACATCCTCGCCGGTGTTGGTCGAGGTTGCAACCTCGAAGGGCAGCACGTTTTTGCACTTGCCCAGCACGGTGATGTCGTCGGTGTGTACCTCTACATAACCGGTAGCGATCTTTTTGTTGATCGTGTCCTCGTCGCGCTTAACCACCTCGCCGCCGAGGGTGACGGTGCATTCCTTATTGATGCCCTTCAAAAGCTCGTCGTTGTGAACAACGACCTGCAGCACGCCGTACTGATCGCGGATGTCCAAAAACATAACGCCGCCGTGGTCGCGGATGTTCTCTACCCAACCTGCTACGCGCACCTGCTGACCGATATTTTCTTCTCGTAATTCACCGCAGCTTACCGTGCGGTACTGATTCGCCTTTATCATCAAAACTGTCCTTTCACAGATATTTTGCCTATTCCAGTTGATTATATCACAAAAGTCCGCTGCAATCAAGCATTTTTTAACATATACGCTACTCTACGCTTTTCAGGCTTTCCACCATATTAACTTTGCGTATCTTAAACGACATCGCGGCGTTCACAAGCAGCGAAAACAGCATTGTAAGTCCGGCGGCATAAAGGTAAGTGGTAAAGAAAATATCCCTGCCAAACATCACGTTGTCGATTTCCACCGTGCGTATGATAAATCCCGAAAGAATAACGCCCAAGCCCAAGCCTGCAAGAATGCCCAAAAAGGTGAGGATGATGTTTTCGATGTAGATAAATCGCGAGGTTTCGCGGTTGAAAAAGCCCAGCACCTTGAAGGTCGCGATTTCGCGCTGGCGTTCGGCAAGGTTGATGTTGGTGAGGTTATAAAGCACCACAAACGCAAGCGCCGCGGCGCAGACGATCATAACCACTACAACCATATCCAGCGAGTTGAGCATATTCTTAAATTCCTCAATATTCTCGCGCATAAAGGTGACCGCAACAACTCGGCTGTCGCTGAGCATCGGCGTGCTGAAACGGCTTTCCGATCCGCTTTCCGCGCTGTGCAGCTTTACCTGCAAAATATTATAACGCGGCTCTCCGCCGAACAGTTTTTCGTAAAGCGCCGGTTTCATAAAGACGTAGTTGTGTATATAATGTTCGTAAATGCCGTCCACCGTGACCTGAGCTTCGCCGTTTTCCGTGCGCAGAGTCACGGTATCGCCTTCACCAAAGCCAAAGTCGGCGGCAATGCGCTCGTTGATCAGCACACCGCTGTCGGAAAGCGCCAGCGGCGTTTTGTCGCGCCGCGTGCGCAAGGTGATGATTTCTCCTATCCTGTCAGGCTGCTCCGGCACGGAAATGTATGTATTCTCCTTTGTTGACTTGCCGCCGAAGCTCAGCGTTGCTTCCTCCTGCAAGGACAGCATCACAGATTCCGTTTCTCCGGTTTTTTCAGCGAGATCCTTCAAATACGCCAGTTCCTTTGCTGTGCCTGCCTTGTTCGGAACAGCCACCGCGTCATAGCGGAACACCTCGCCGAACTGCGTTTCCGTCAGCGGCACAAAGCTGTTGAGCAATCCGAACGCCGCCACGATCAGCGCGGTGCAGCCCGCAACGCCGATGACGGTCATACACAGACGCACCTTGTAACGGAACAGATTTCGCGCCGTCAGCTTTGCGGTAAAGCCCATATGCTTCCACAGCGACGTGATGCGCTCCAGCAAAATGCGCTTGCCTGCCTTCGGCGCCTTTGGGCGCATTGCCTGAGCCGGCTTTGTGTGCAGGGATTTGGCGCAGACGATGACCGACACCGCCGTTGTGCAAAGGATCGCCGTCAGCGTTCCCAGCACCGCCGACGGCCAGTGGATGACCAGCGTGATGTCGCCGATGTAAAACATAATTTTATACGCGTTATAGATGATGAACGGCAGCGAGGAAACTCCTGCGGCAACACCGGCTGCGCTGCCTATCACCGCCGCTACGGACGAGTAGATGACATACTTTAAAATGATCGCGCCGTCGCCGTAGCCCAGAGCCTTGAGGGTGGCGATCTCGGTTCGCTTTTCCTCGATCAAACGCGTCATCGTGGTGACGCACACAAGCACCGCTACCAGCAAAAAGAACAGCGGAAAAACAGAAGCGACAGCGTCCAGCCGGTCAGCGTTTTGTCCGAAGCTGGAATAGCCCGGGTTGTCGTTTCTGTCAAAAACATACCACTTCGACTCCAGCTCTCTCAGCTTATCAAGTCCCGCTTCACCGTCCCTGATCTGCTGTTCGCCCTCGGCAAGCTTTTCGTCTGCTTCCGCCTTGGCTTTTTCATATTCCTTACGCGCGTCGGCAAGCTGCTGCGCGCCGCTTGTTTTCTTTTCCTCCAGCTCTGCCTTGCCGCTTTCCATCTGCTTTTTTGCGGCGTTTAACTGTGCGCGAGCCGCCTGCAGCTGAGTTTGCCCGTTAAGCCGCTGTACGGCAAGCTCGCTTTCTCCGGCGGCAAGCTGTGCGCTGCCTGCAAAAAGCTGAGCGCCTGCGGCTCCTGTCTGAGCCGAGCCGATGGCGTCGGTCACATCGCCGGTGATTTGCGAAAGCGGATCGTCGCCTGCCGCCGCTTTGGCGGCTTCCACCTGAGCGCGCAGCGCCTCCCTGCCCTCATCGAGCTGCCGCTGTCCGTCGGCAAGCTGCGCCGAGGAGTCCGCGATAAGCTGTTCCGCGGCTGCAATAGCGGAAGCATATTCCGCTTCGCCTTCCGCCAGCGCGGCTTCACCGTCATCTATTTGCTGCTGAGCGTCGGCAAGCTTTTGCTCCGCTTCTGCAATGGCGGTATTGTATTCTTCCTCGCCTGCCGTCAGCTTGTCATATGCGTCGCCGAGCTTCTCATCGGCTTCCGCTTTTTTTGCGTCAAATTCAGCTCTGCCGTCGGCAAGCTGCCGTTCGGCATTGGGGATCACCTCGGTAGTAAAGGCAATTTCGCGCGCGTCGGCAAGCTCGCGCAGCTTTTCCTTCATATCAGCCGCTTTTTCCTCGTAGGTTTCGGAAAACGCGGAAACCTCATACGAAAAATCCGCCTTGACATACAGCTCGGTGTAGCGCGGAAGCTTGAAATCCTCCGCCGAAATATACATATATTCATCCAGCTTTCCGTCTCCGACGGTGGTGGTGCCGCGCGGATAGGAAATATACAGCGGCGATTCTGTTTTTCCTACAACGGTAAATTCCGTGACCTTCAGCAAATCGGTTATCTTGGTATCGCCTGCGATCGGATTAAATCTGACGATCTCGCCGATATGATGGCGGCTTCCGGCAAACGCGGCGCTTTCCGTCACGATTTCACCGCTTTTGCGCGGAGCTCTGCCGTCAGAGAGCTGAAAGGTGTTGAGCACCTTGTTTTTTTCGTATTTTTTCGGCATGGCGATCAGGCGCACTACCTCTCCGCCGCCGTCCGACTGCACGATCGCGTCGCAAAAATATGACGGCATAACGCTTTCCACGCCGTCCAGCGCGGCGACGGCTTTTATGTCCTCCTCGGCAAATCCGGCGGTGGAAACAAGACGAAAATCCATCAGGCGCGATTCGCGATAGTAGGTTTCGGCAAGGTTGTACATCGAAGGACTTGTCGCCTTGATGCCGGCAAAAAAGCCTACGCCCAGCGCGATGATCGCCATAATGGAGATAAAACGCGCCTTGGTATACTGAATTTCGCGAAATGTGTTGCGCAGAAGAGCTTTTGTCATATTTTCACCACCTTTCTTTTCAGCGGAAGGTCAACGATCAAAATCGAAGATCACCATTCGATCTCGTCAATGGACTTTGGGTGTTCGTTGTAAACGTCGCGGACGATCTTGCCGCTTTTCATTTCGATGACGTGATCCGCCATCGGGGTGATGGCGCTGTTGTGAGTGATCAGCACCACGGTCATTTTTTCTTTGCGGCAGGTGTCCTGCAGCAAAGAAAGTATCTGTCTGCCCGTGTTATAATCCAGCGCGCCGGTCGGCTCGTCGCAAAGCAGCAGCGCGGGCCGCTTGGCAAGCGCACGCGCAATTGAAACGCGCTGCTGTTCTCCGCCGGAAAGCTGCGCAGGAAAATTGTCGCGCCTGTCCAGCAGCCCGACGCTTTCAAGCGCCTTATCGCTGTCCATCGGATCCTTGCAGATCTGCGTTGCAAGCTCCACGTTCTCGCGCGCAGTCAGGTTATGCACCAAATTATAAAATTGGAACACAAAGCCTATTTCAAAGCGGCGGTATTCTATCAGCTGTCGGTCGGAATAGCGGCTTATGTCGTTGCCGCGCACCAAAATTTCGCCCTCGGTCGCGCTGTCCATTCCGCCGAGGATGTTCAAAACCGTTGTTTTTCCTGCGCCTGATGCGCCCACGACCACCGCGAACTCGCCTTCCTCAACACAAAAGGAAATGCCGTCCACGGCGTTGATTATTACCTCGCCCATTTGATAGCGCTTATGTACATTGTTAAATTCAACCAGCGGCATGGTATCCCTCACTGTTCGTCGTAGGTATGGTCGCAAATCTCGTTGATTTTATCGCGCAGGATCAAAAAGTCGTTGAATGCTTCGGGCTTTTTTCGCGGATCGCGCAAAATCGCCGCAGGATGCAGCATCGCCATCATAAGCACGCCGTTTTTCTCGATGAACTGCCCGTGCTCGCGCGTGATCTTGATGTCGGGCTTGATGATCCTCGCGGCGGCGATCCTGCCCAGGCAAACGATGATCTTCGGTCGGATCAGCTTGACCTGGTTGCGCAGCCAGTCGATGCACATCTCCTGCTCCTCCGGCTTTGGATCGCGGTTCTGCGGAGGACGGCACTTGACGATGTTGGCTATATAAATATTTTTATTTCTGTCCAGATCCACGGCGGTTAGCATTTTATCAAGCAGTTTGCCGGCTCTGCCGACAAACGGCTCGCCCTGCAAGTCCTCGTTTTCGCCGGGACCTTCGCCGATAAACATAACCTCCGCTTTCGGAGAGCCGACGCCGACGACAACGTTGTGACGGGTTTCGCAAAGCGCGCATTTTTCGCAAGCGGCGCAGGCGTTTTTTAGTTCTTCCCAACTGTTAAACATTTTAAATCCCCTTTTATCAAAATATGGTTGAAAAATCCGTTGTTTCGTAGTAAAATAAGCATAATGAAAGATTTTTCAGAAAAATAACAGAATGGTGGTAAAATTATGAAAATTATGGTAGAGACCTCTGCACATCACGTTCACGTTTGCAGAGCTACACTTGACGTCCTCTACGGCGAGGGCTATCAGCTGACAAACAAAAAGGATCTGTCCCAGCCCGGTCAGTTTGCCTGCTTTGAAAAGGTAACGGTCGTCGGCCCCAGAGGCGAAATGACAATGTCCATCCTCGGTCCCGAACGTCCCGAGGATCAGGTTGAAGTTTCACTGACCGACGCAAGAAAGCTCGGCGTAGTTGCTCCCGTCAGAGAGTCCGGCAATGTTGCGGGAACTCCCGGCTGCAAGCTCGTTGGCCCCAAGGGTGAGGTCGAGATCGCTCAGGGCGTTATCGCCGCTCAGCGTCACATTCACTTCGATCCCAAAACCGCCGAGGAGAACGGCTTTAAGGATAAGCAGATCGTTTCCGTCAAGGTCGGCGAAGGCACCGGCAGAGAAACCGTTTTTGGCGATGTTGTTGTCCGCGTCAGCCCCAAATACGCTCCCGCAATGCACATCGACACCGATGAAAGCAACGCGGCAGGCTTGAGCGGAACCGTAGACGGCGAGATCATTGTTTGATAAGTCATTGCAATGTGTGATCAGGAGCCCTTTTCGGGCTCCTTTTTATTTATTCAGAAAAGTATGGATGAAGTCCGGGAAAATCTGCGCCCACGCCTTTTCGTGATGCTGGTTTTCAAACAGCACCACCTCGTTGAGCAGATGCATCGGATAACACTCCGTCAGCATATCATACACAACTTCCGTGCTCTGATAAATACGCATTTCCAAATCATCGCCGGCGCCGGTATAAATGTATAAATACGGCATCTCGGCAGTGATACGGCTTAGGATCCAGCGGCGCATATCCTCCTCGCTGTAAAGCAAAAACGCGGGAGAAAACACACCGGCGGCGCTGAAAGCGTCCGTGTGGCTGAGCGCGGCAAAAAACGCCTGCAAGCCGCCCGATGAGCTTCCGCAGACAGCCGTGTTTTCCCTGCCTGTTTTAACGGGAAAATTCCGCTCGACATATGGCTTGACCGTGTTGAACATAAACGCGTCGAAGATCTCGCCCTCCGAGGCGGTATAGCCATCCATCTCATCGGCGCAGATCACCGTGCCGATGCCGGCAGGCGTCAGCTCGTTGTCGCGCCACGGGTTGTCGTTGTGGATGCCGACGATGATCGCCGCCTTTCCGCTGATCTGCCGCTCGGCTTCCATCGCTTCGCGCGTGTACCAGCAGCCCCAGGAAGATGCTTCCTCGTCAAACAGGTTTTGTCCATCGGTCATATAAATGACCGGCAAAAGCTCGCCGTCCTCGTGCTCGGGAACATAAACGCGCACACGCCGTTCGCCTTTTTCGGGATAGGGTAATGTAAAATCAAATAATTCAGCTTTTATCATAATGATCACCTTTAATATTATCGCATAAAAAAACGAATGTTGCAATGTATAAAACGCAGTTTTTGATGAATAATTTTTACAGAGGTGAATTATATGATTAACGACGCGGAAATGCTGACATACATTATGCAGAGCGCAGAAATGGGTTGTCAGGGTATCAAGGATGTACGAACCGGCAACTGCGGTTCCGCCATGGACAGCGTTCTGTGCGGACAAATGGTGCGTTACGGAAAAATTTACAGCACGGCGGGAAATATGCTGCGCAATCTCGGCGAGGAAGTGCATCACGTCAGTCCGATGGCAAAAACAATGGCAAGGCTTTCGGCGGCAAGAGATCTGCGGCGCGATCCGTCGGGTTCTCACATAGCGGAAATGATGATAAAGGGCAATACGATGGGCGTCAATAAAATGGCGCAGCACCTGCGCGATTACGACCGCACCGATCCCAACATCACGCTGCTCGCGAAGAAAATGCTTGACGTGGAGCAGGCGCACATCAACGAAATGCGTTCGTTTTTGTGAGCATAAAAAAGAACCGCTGCGCAGGCTGAAAAATCAAAAGGGGCTGTCGCATTAAGCTCCAACAAAGAAAAAGACCGGGTAGCCCGAAAGGGTTGCCCGGTCAGTGCTTTCGTAGTATAATTT
>JBGUOX010000159.1:0-29738 GCA_045129995.1 Ruminococcus sp.
AATTATACTACGAAAGCACTGACCGGGCAACCCTTTCGGGCTACCCGGTCTTTTTCTTTGTTGGAGCTTAATGCGACAGCCCCTTTATACTGTTTTGTTCTATTCGAATGCGGCGATAAGTCCGCTGATGAGGATGATCAGGATCATCGCCGGAAGGACAAAGCGAATGTAGTGCTTTAAGCCCTTTGCAAGCTTTATGCCTTTGCCGGTGTTGGTTTCGGCGAGATAATTATCGAAGCCCCAGCCAAATTTGAAGCCGCAGAACAGCACATAGACCAACGCGCCGACAGGAAGCAGGATGCTGCTGACGATGAAGTCCTCGAAGCTTAGCACATTGCCGCAGAAAAACTGCACGTCTTTCCAAAGGTTGAAGCCGAGCAAACACGGCAGACTTGCCGCGAACAGAACTATTCCGTTGATCAGTGAGGACTTCTTACGCGACCATCCCCAATTGTCCATCGCGCTGGAGATGATGTTTTCAAAGACCGCCGTTACGGTGGAGAAGCTTGCAAAGCTCATAAACACAAAGAACAGTGTGCCCCAGATCCTTCCGAAGGGCATATGAAGGAAGATTTGCGGCAGCGCCTCAAAGATCAGCTGCGGTCCCGCCTGTGGCTCGACGCCGAAGCTGAAGCAAGCGGGAAAGATTATAAGACCGCTCATAAGCGCTACAAAGGTGTCCAGCGCGCAGATACGCGCCGCCTCCCCCGTCAGCGTGTTGTCACGCGACATATAGCTGCCGAAGATCTCCATTGAGCCTACGCCGAGGCTGAGGGTGAAAAACGCCTGACTCATCGCGGCGCTGATCACGTTCCACCAGCCGACGTCGTTGGCGCGTTCGATATTGGGAAACAGGTAGAAATACAAGCCGTCCGCCACGCCATTGAGCGTAAGGCTGTTCACTGCCAGCACGACAATCAGCAAAAGCAGCGCAAGCATCATCCATTTGGTGACGCGTTCGACTCCGTTTTTTAAGCCGCAGCTACAAACAAAAACGCCGAGCGCAACTACAATAATGAGAAATATCAGCATTTCCGCGGGATTTTCCTGCATTCCCTTGAAGACGCTTTCGACATTTTCGCTTGTGACTCCGCTGAACTGTCCAACGGCGAATTTGTAGCCGTAGTCTACCATCCAGCCCGACACGGTGGTGTAGTACATCATCAACAGATAACATCCGGCGATGGCGACCCAGCCGTGCAGGTGCCACTTGCTGCCCTTTGGCTCGAGCGTTTTGTAGGCAAGCACAGAGCTTTTACGGGTGGCGCGTCCGAGCGCGAGCTCCATGGTGAGCACCGGGATACCCATAAGCACCAAAAACAACAAATATGCCAGCACGAAAATTCCGCCGCCGTTTTGTCCGGCAACATACGGGAATTTCCAGACATTGCCGATGCCGATGGCGCAGCCCGCGCTGACAAGCACAAAGCCGAGTCTTGACTGAAAGCTTTCTCTTTCCATTAAAACAACCTCATTTTTTGATAATATAAACATTATAGATAAATCGTTTATAAAGGTCAAGCTTTTTTCGACCTTAAAAACGAATAAATTATATAATTTATAATTGACAGAATGCGACAATATCGGCTATAATATAATTTAAAGCGTCAAAGACCTGTTAGATACCTTTGAACATATAAGATCAAAACACTCAAAGGAGTTTCCATATGAAAAAAAGTAGAGTCGCGCTGGCTGTTCTGCTGGGGGCTGCCGTTATCGGCACCACAGTGTCTGTCGGACAACTGTCCGCAAAAAGCGATACGCCGCCGCAGGATAAAGCGGCTGCGCAAAAAGCATCAGCCGATAAAGCGCCGCGCGCCGCGCATCATTTTCCGATGTCGGCAAGCGTGAAGAATCTTAAAAAAACCAGCGCGGAAGCAAACCGCATTACGCTGACCTGGGACAAAACCGAGAACGCGTCGGGATATTATGTTTATGTTTGCGACAAAGACGCATCGGACGAATTTGTGCTGTATGCCGAATCAAAGGACAACAGCGCGGATCTGATGAATTTGAAGGACACATCTCCTTACTGGATCAAGGTCAGCGCATTTATGGAAAGCGACGGTATGATTTACGAAAGCCAGCCCGCGGTGATAAAAACCGCGACGCAGGCAGCGGACGTTGCTTCGCTGGACAGTCTGCGATCATCGGAGGTTTTGAAATTCTGCTGGCCTGACAGTCCGGGCGAAATTTCCGGATTTGACATTTACCGCGCCGACAAAACCACCAAGTCAAAATATGTTCTTTATAAAACGCTGGACAATACAAAGCGCGACTTTGAGGACGCCGATGTGCACGAAGGCGATTTTTACAGCTATAAGGTGTGTCCGTTCCGCACGATCGACGATGTGAAATATTCCGCGAAGGGCAAAACCATTGACTTTATCAGCGGACTGAGCGCACCGGGCAACCTGATCGCACGCAGCGCCAACACGCGCGTTACGCTTTACTGGTCGGAAAAGAAGCTTGCGGACGGCTATAACGTTTATATGTCCACCTCGGAAAAGAGCGGATACAAAAAGCTGGGCGGCACCGAAGACAACTCTTATTCCACCGATAAGCTGGAGGCAGGCAAAACATATTTCTTCCGCGTTCAGCCGTACAAGGAAATGGATGACGGTACGATCGCGCTGGGAACCTGGAGCACTTGTTCGATGAAGGCAAGCGACGCGGCGGATCCCGACAAGGGAGCGCCGAAGAGCACTATTCAGGGCAAAGGCACGTATATTGAAATAAGTATCGCGCAGCAGCATATGTGGTTTTATGAAAAAGGCAAGCTGCTTGTTGACACCGATATTGTCACCGGCAACCGCGGCGACTGCGACACGCCTACCGGCTCTTACACGCTGGAATCCCGCGCTCGCGACACGACCTTGACCGGCGAGGGCTATTCCTCGTTTGTAAGCTACTGGATGGGCTTCTACGGCGGTTACGGTATTCACGACGCAAGCTGGCGTTCCAGCTATGGCGGCGATATTTACGAGGGCAACGGCTCGCACGGATGTGTTAACACACCTTATGAAAAGGTGAAAATAATTTACGAGCACACCGATTACGATACGCCCGTTTATATCTATTAAGCGTCAAGGCGTTTAGCCGGCGCACAAACATATTGCGAAACAAAAAGACGGTATTAGCTGCCGTCTTTTTTGTTTTGCCGGTCGCAAAATCGTTTGGTCCTTATTTTGAAGCGGCGTTATAAAAAAGACACACGAAAACGCCAAGGTTTTGACGGCTTTTTTTGAAGCTTTTGCGCCTTGACTTATCACGGGAATTATAATACAATTAATTTGTATGTGACAAAAACAAGGAGTTGAGAAAGTGGTATTTTCAAGCCTGGTCTTTCTCTTTGCGTATCTGCCTTTGACGATGGTGATCTATTTCATCACGCCACGCAAATGGCGCAATCTGTTCCTGTTCTTCATCAATTTGCTGTTCTATGGTTGGGGTGAGCCAAAGCTCGTTATCCTGATGGTGATAAACATCATCTTCAACTATATCGGCGGATATTTGGTGGACAAGTACCGGGATAACGCAAGGAAGAAAAAGCTATTTTTAATTTTGACCTGTATCCTCGACATAGGCATACTGGGCGTGTTCAAGTACACCGGACTGATTGTGGACACCCTTAATATGCTGCCGTTCTTCAACATTCCTGCCGTGAGCATTTCGCTTCCGATCGGCATTAGCTTCTACACCTTCCAGACAATGAGCTACGTTATCGACGTTTACCGCGACGACGCGCCGGTGTCAAAAAGCCTGGTAAACTTCGGCACCTATGTCGCGCTGTTTCCGCAGCTGATTGCCGGTCCTATCGTCCGTTACCGCGACGTAGCCGAGCAGATGACGCACCGCCGCGAAACGCTGGCTATGTTCACCAAGGGCGTCAAGCTTTTCTGCGTCGGCTTGGCAAAGAAGGTGCTTATTGCCGACCAAATGGCTAAGCTGACCGAAGCCGTAATAAACACCGAGGGCAACGGCGTGCTGGGCACGTGGATCGGCGTTTTGGGCTTTACCTTCCAGCTCTATTTCGATTTTTCCGGATATTCGGATATGGCGTGCGGCTTGGGCAATATGATGGGCTTTGAGTTCCTCAAAAACTTCAACTATCCCTACATATCCAAGTCTATCACCGATTTCTGGCGCCGCTGGCACATTTCTCTGTCCACGTGGTTCAAAGAGTATGTCTACATTCCGCTCGGCGGAAACCGCAAGGGCATTCCGCGCCAGATCATCAATCTGCTGATCGTTTGGGGACTGACCGGACTTTGGCACGGCGCCGCCTACAATTTTATTTTGTGGGGACTTTACTACGGCATACTGCTGATCCTCGAAAAGTTTGTACTAAAGCGTTTCCTTGACAAGCTTCCTGCTGTGCTGCAGCACGTTTACACCATATTCATTGTGCTGATCGGCTGGGGACTGTTCTATTTTACCGACATAAACCAGCTGCTTGTCTTTTTGCAGCATCTGTTCGACGGCAGCCGCGGCATTTGCAACGAGCAAACGCTTAATACGATCATCAGCTTCCTCCCCATGCTGGTCGTCGCCGCGGTCGCGAGCACGCCGCTTGCGACGAAGCTGTATCTCAAGGTCGCCAACACCCGTTATATCTGGATTGCGGAAACCCTGTTCTGCGCGCTTGTGCTTATGCTTGCCACCGCCGCGCTGGTACGGCAGGAGTACAGTCCCTTCCTGTATTTCCGTTTTTAAGCGAAGGGGTGAAAAAATATGAAACATTTTTCTGATAACACTTCAAAATCCGCGCCGCGCCACAGCGCTAAGGCATCGGGCAGCCGCTTTAAGGACGAAACGCCGCGCGTAAAGCATAATTTCGGTTCCGGCCCGGACGCGACAAAAATCTACCCGGGAAAATCTTCCTCAAAAAAGCCGCGTACCCAAAGCGTCGGCACGCCGACCGCGCCCGTTCCGCAAACCAAGGCGGGCTATCTTCCCGCGTTTTTGTTTGCGGGCTTCATTCTTACGATGGCGGTGCTGTTTTTGGCGCTTCCAAAGCAGACCTTCAGCGCTTCCGAAAAACGCTATCTTGAAGAATTTCCCAAGGCGTCCGTTGAAAACATTCTCGACGGCAAGTTCGGCAAGAGCTTTGAAACCTACTTTGCCGACCATTTCCCCGTTCGTAATCTTTGGGTAGGCACCAACGCCTACGCCACGCTGGCGGAAGGCAACAACGGCGCCAACAATGTTTATTTTTGCAAGGATGATTATTTGATCAACAAGCCCATTCCCGAAAAAAATGATTTGGAATTTAACCTTTGGGTAATGGGAATGTTTAAACAAACCATCGGCGATATTCCGATGACGGCTATGTTTGTGCCGTCAACAGGCTATATTGTTGAGGACAAGCTTCCCTTGGTGCACGACACATACAACGACGACGAGTATTTTAAGCAGATCGCCGAAAGCACCCAAGCCAACGGCATAGGGTTTATTGATTTGCGTTCGGCGTTTAAGGAAGCTTATAAAAACGGCAGCAAGCTTTATTACCGCACCGACCATCACTGGACGACCGAAGGCGCATATAATGCCTATTTGCAATACTGCGCCGCCATGGGATTACAGCCGCTCGGCAAAAACCGCTATACCCTGGAGTCGCACGAAGGCTTTTGCGGCACCACCTATTCCACCGGCGGTTTTCTGCTTACGCCGTCCGAAACCCTTGAGGTTTGGAATAATCCGGCAAACAAGGAGGATAAAATCACCGTCACCATTACCGAGGACAACGAAGCGCCCATCGTTACGCACTCGATGTTCTTTAACGAGCACGACAAAGACGCTGACAAATATCCGATTTTCCTTGACGGCAACCATGCGCTTACAACCATCACCAACGATAATGTTAAGGACGGCACGCTCCTTGTAGTCAAGGACAGCTTCAGCCATTGTATGGCGCCGTTTCTTGCCGACCATTACCACAAGGTCATTCTGGTCGATCTGCGATTGTATGTTCTCGGCCGCCTGTCCGATTTGGTGGCTGCCGAAAAACCCGACCAAATTTTGGTGCTGTACGGCATTGACAACTTTGCGCAGGATAACGACTTCAACAAAATGCAATAAAACCCTAAACCAAAACGGCTCAACCTCGGTTGAGCCGTTTTGTATTATCCGTTACGGATTTGCATTTATCATTAAAAAGCTTTGCGGCTGAAGCGCCACTTTGCCGTCGGCGATCACCGCTTCGCCGATCTTGTATACCACGTCGCCGTCAAGCTCAGTCGCGATTTCCGCTTCTTTGCCAAGCGGATTGAAGAACATCACCAAGCCGCCGCGGCGGTATGCGAACGGGATGGCGTCGTCGCGGAAAATAAATTCCAGCTCGCCGTTTCCGTGCAGGTCGGCGTATTTGTGACGCAGCGCTATCATATCGGTCACGATGCGGTAAATGCTGTTTGGATCGTCCTTTTGGTTTTCGACCGTCGGCGCGTCATCGCTGAGATCAACGGGCAGATATGTCCGCTCGCTTGTGGAGAAGCCGAGGTTATCGCCGCTGTTCCACTGCATAGGCGTGCGCGATCCGGTGCGCGAAAAACCGCCTTCCTTGCTGATAAGGTCGCTTTGGTAACGCATACCGATCTCATCGCCGTAATAGAGGAACGGCACGCCGGGCATCGTGAAGATAAACGCGTTCACAAGCTTGATCGCCTGCTTGTCCAAATACGCCGTAACGCGCGGCATATCGTGGTTGTTGGTCATAAAGCAAATATAGCCGTTGTCCTTTGTGCGGTTATATGCAGGCAGATACTCCTCGGCAAAGCCCTTTAGGTCGCCCAGACCGTTTGGGTTAAACACCGCCAGATCGCCCCAGTCGCCAAAGCGGAACAGGCGGCTGTAGCCGTTTCCGTAGTGATCGAGGTAAAAGTCCATATGAAAGCCGGCGTTGTTGATGGCACGGTCGGGATGGCACCATTCGGCGACCATTGCCGCCTCGGGATAATCACGGTCGAGCATTTCGCGCACGCGCCGCCAGATCTTTGCCGTGGCGATTTTTTCGTCGTCATTTTTTACCAGCGAATCCGCCATATCAACGCGGAAGCCGTCGCAGCCCTTGTCGAGCCAAAAGCGCATAACCGCCATCATTGCGTCGGCGGTGCGGCGGCAGTCGGGATGGTCGTACGGCAGCTGCCATTCGGGATGAGTCACCTTATAAAAGCCATAGTTCAGAGCAGGCTGCGAGCTGAAATAGTTGACCATATAGTTTCCGTCGCGCTCGCAGATTCCGCACATCAAACGATATTCGGGCGGCGCGTCCCAAACGCTTTTTGTAAAGATATATCGGTTGGAAAGCTCGCTTTGCTTTGCGCGCTTCGCCACCTGAAACCACGGATGTGTGTCAGAGGTGTGCCCCGGCACCAAATCAAGCAAAATTTTCATATTTTTGCGGTGAGCGGCTTCAAACAACCGCACCAGATCCTCGTTGGTGCCGTATCGCGGCGCGACCTTGTAGTAGTCGCGGACGTCATAGCCCGCGTCCATAAACGGAGAATCATAAACCGGATTCAGCCAAATCGCATTGCATCCAAGCCCCTTTACGTAATCGAGCTTTTCGATGATGCCGTTGATGTCGCCAATGCCGTCGCCGTTGGAGTCGTAGAAGCTCTGCGGATAAATCTCATAAAACACTGCGTCGTTTAACCATTTTGGCATAAGGAACCACCCCTCGTGATTATTATTTCAATTTCAGTATATCATCGTTATTCTAATTTGGCAATATAATTTCCAATAAAAATCACTTGCAAAATTACTTTTTTCCGCATAAGATGGAAGAGATGATGATTCCGATTTTAATGTACAGTACAAGAAATATCGCAAGGGGATGGTGACGTTTGACGATCAATAAGCTCGACGGCAGCCGCGTGCTGGTGGTGCTGGGCAACAAGGATATGGCGGATTTTGCGCTTGATTTTAAGCTTATGGGATTTGAAAACGCCCATTCGCGCAAGATACTGCTGCGCCTTACACGGCTTGCCTGCCACAAGTCGGGCATTGACATCCGCGGCAAGCGCCTTAATGTTGAAGCGCTGATGATGGGAGATGACTGCTATTTGCTTGTAACGGTGCAAAACCGCGTCCGCCGCTACACGTTGCTTCGCGGCGGCGGAAGCTGCTGGCGGTTTTCCTCGGTAAGCAATTTTCTTGGAGCCGTTGAAGCCGCGTACCGCAGCCGCTGCCGCAGCTCAAAAAGCGCCGCCTACGAGTGGAACGGCGCTTATTACCTGACGTTTGACTATCCGGCTTTGCCAAAAGCGCTGCTGAGGGTGCTGTCCGAGTTTTCAGACAGCAGAGCAAACGCGCTGCGCGCCGCTCAGGTGCGCGAGCACGGCGTTTTGCTCTGCGCCAAAAACGCGGTGGAGTGCATCGGTCAGGCGTTGCTATAATGTTCTTTTGAACATCTTGAAAAACCGCTTTTATTATGGTATGATAAAATTACATTCATGACAAAAGCGGTGATATTTTGGCAAAAATAGTTATAAAAATAACAGACGTTTTCACGTTTATCCTCCTGACAGGCGTGTTGTTTGTCAATATGGTCAAGTTCAGCGGCTACCTGCTCGGCGATGGCAAAAAATGGATAGGCGTTGCCGTCCTCGCGGTGGGCGTCGGCGTATTCTATTTCATCGGCGGCAGCCTGTTCAGCCTGCTCAAGCGGCTGTTTTCGTTTGTCAAAAAACTGTCGGTGCCGCAGATGCTGGTCATCCTGGCGGCGTTTGTGCTTGCGACCAAGGTGACGCTTGTTTTTCTGCTGGACATTAACGTCAACAACCACAACGACATGCGCCACTATATGTATTTTGCCAAGCAAATTGCGGACACGGGAGCCGTTACGGACGAAACACTCTATGCCACAATGTACCCCTACACGGTTAATGTCAGCCTGTTTTTGGCGCCGTGGGTGAAGCTGTTCGGCGACGATCCCAAAGCGGTCACGACGCTGATGTCGATTTTGTTCACGCTCACGTCGCTGCTTATCTTTGATATCGCGCGCGGCTATATCGGTAAAAACAAAGCCTTTGTTGCCGTGATGGTCTACAACATCCTGCCGATTGGTTTGTTTCAAACGCAGGTTGTGGTGCACGAAACCATCTTGCTGTTTTTGTATGCGCTCTCCTTTTGGCTGTTTTTAAAGGCAACCGGTGACAAGCCGTATGCCGCAGGCAAACGGTTGGCGCTGCTGTTGCTGTCATCGCTGACGATTTCCGTTGGCGCCAATATTAATGCCGGCGGCTATGTAGTGATGATTTCCTTTGTCATCTACGCCTTTGTCAAGATGGTGCAAACAAAACTGACGGCAAAAAAGTGGCTGAACTTGTTGATTATTGTTGTCAGCCTGCTGTTGTGTCTTGCGCTGGTGTCGGGCTTGTGCTCCGCGTTCGTCGCTAACCGCGTCATTCCCGGCGAAAAGGAAAGCGCCAAGGTAGCGTTGGCGCAGCAAAGCCGGGTGCCGATGGGCTGGATAACCTATCTCGGCACCAACTACGAAAAGCAGGGCGTGTGGAACCAAGAGGATTACAACCGCTACCATGCGTTTTTAAAATGCGACACACCGCAGGCGGCGCGCGACTATCAGCAGGGGTTGATTCAGGACAGAATCAGCCGCTTCACGGATAATCCGGCGCTGTTGCCCAAGCATTTCTATCACAAGTACCTCGAGCTTTGGGGCGTTCCGTTTTTGGGCTTCGTCTACGGCTTAGGCGGCAGCCATATCAACGACATCCTGCTGTACGCAGGCAATCGCGCGATTTACAAGGGCATTTTAAGTCTGTGCTATCTCAGCAATATTCTTATTTACAGCATTATTTTGTTCTCCTATCTGCGGCGCAAAAAGAAAACGGAGACGCTGACTGTTACGCCCGAGCTGCAATTCAAGCTGATGCTGGTGGGCATTGTCCTTTCGCTGCTGTTATTTGAAATGGTGAACAAATACGTCAGCCACCTGCACATTCTTTTGATGATGCTCGCGTTTTTCCGCATGGACCGTTTCATCGGCGACAAACACGGCGCGCTTAAAAGACTGAGAAAATAAAAAGAGTCGGCTTACCACAGCGTGTAAGCCGACTTTCTTGTTATGATAGATTGGAGAAATCAGCGCACATAGCCGATTTTCTTCATTGCCTTTGCCAGCGTTCTGCTGCTGATCTTCAAAGCGATTTCGTCCGCCTTGTGCCAGCAATCCTCCAAAAACGCCTTGTCCTTGACAAGCTTTTCGTACCGCTCGCGGATGGGGCGAAGCTCTTCCACAACAGCCTCGCCGACCGCTGTTTTAAAGTCGCCGTAGCCTTTTCCGGCAAATTCATTTTCGATCTGCTCAAAGCTTTTGCCGGTCACGGTGCTGAAAATCGTCATCAGATTGTTCACTCCGTCCTTGCCCTCGGCATAACGCACGCACATATCGCTGTCCGTCACCGCGCGCTTGAACTTTTTCATTATCGCCTCAGGCGAATCAAGCAGATGAACACAACCGTTGACGTTTTCATCCGACTTGCTCATCTTGCTAAGCGGATTTTGCAGGCTCATCACGCGCGCTCCGTTTTTGGGAATAAAGCCCTCGGGGATCTTGAACACCTCGCCGTACAAGCCGTTAAAGCGGCGGGCTACGTCGCAGGTCAGCTCAATATGCTGCTTTTGGTCGGCGCCGACGGGCACCTTGTCCGCTTGGTAAAGCAAAATATCGCCTGCCATCAGCGAGGGATATGTGAACAGACCGGCGTTGATGTTGTCGGCGTGCTTGGCGCTTTTGTCCTTGAACTGAGTCATACGGCTAAGCTCGCCGAACTGGGTGTAGCAATTGAGGATCCATGCCATCTCCGCGTGGGTATGCACGTGGCTTTGAATGAAGAAAATGCTTTTTTCGGGATCAATGCCGCACGCCATGATCGAAGCGTAGGCGTCGATTATATTTTTGCGAAACTGCGCAGGGTTTTGACGAACGGTGATAGTGTGCAGATCAGCCAGCGCGTAAATGCAGTTGTATTCCTCCTGCATCATCACCCAGTTGCGCACCGCTCCCAGGTAGTTGCCCAGGGTGATTGTGCCGCTGGGCTGAATGGCGCTGAAAACGACCTGTTTTTTCTCTGTATTTTCCATATTCGGTTACTCCTTGTTGGCTAACTCGCCCAGAATCTTGATACCCTTCTCCAGCTGCTCGTCGGTGGGCGTTGAGAAGTTGATGCGGAAGCTGTGGCACTCGTCGTTTTCGTTGGTAAGGAAGGCGTTGCCGGGAACCACGCAAACCTTGTGAAGCACGGCGTCCTTGCAGAACGCGGGCATATCCACATCCTCAGGCAGATCGCACCAGATAAACAGACCGCCGTCGATCTTGTGATAGGTGATTGCGGGCGCGCAGTATTTGTCGAGCAGATCCATACAAAACTGCGCCTTTTTTGTATAAATATCGCGCAGCATTTGCAGGTGCGCGTTAAAATCATACTTGGTGATGAACTCATCGCAGATAACCTGTGACCAAATATTGGTATGCACATCGTTGCCCTGCTTGCAAACGACCAGCTTTTGGAAAATCGGTTTCGGCGCAATGGTGTAAGCCACGCGGATACCCGGCGAGATCACCTTTGAGAAGGAACCTGCATAGATAACGATACCGTCCTCGTCAAAGCTTTTGATGTTGGGCAGGCTTTCGCCGCTGTAACGCAGATCGCCGTAGGGGTTGTCCTCCAAAATCAGCACTCCGTACTGCTTGGCAAGCTCGTACATTCTTTTGCGCTTCTCCAAGCTCATCGTCACGCCGGATGGGTTCTGGAAGTTCGGGATCGTGTAAATAAGCTTTGCGTTGGGGTTTGCCTTAAGCTTTTCCTCCAGCTCGACCATACTCATACCGTCAGGCTCTACGGTCACGCCGACAAGCTTTGCGTTGTAGCTACGGAAGGTGTTCAGCGAGCCGATAAACGACGGCGCCTCAACCAGCACTACCTCGCCTTCGTTGACAAGCGCCTTGGTGCACAGATCCATTATCTGCTGCGCGCCGGTGGTGATCAAAATATCGTCATTGTCGCTGCCGGTGTTGTGCTCGCGCTTCATATAATCAAGCATATGCTGACGAAGCGGCGCATAACCCTCGGTCACGCTGTACTGTAAAACCGAAATGGGGTTTTCCCTAAGCACACGCGCCGAAATCTCCTCGATAGCCTTTGCCGGAAAAGCGTCGGGCGAGGGATTGCCTGCGGACAGCGACACCACCGACGGGTCGGCGGCATACTTGAATATTTCACGAATAGCACTGGGCTTCAGGTTGGAAACCCTGTCGGAAAACTTGTATTCCATAAGTCATACCTCTTTTACATAATTGTACGTTGTATATTGTAGCACGTTTGCGGCATTTAATCAAGGAAAAAGTGCTCAGCCGCGAAATCGCTGACAACAGAAAGGTTCAAAGGTTGACAAACCGCCGAAAAAATGCGATAATATGAAGTTGTAATACTTTGAAAATAAGGGGCGTTATTATGGCACAGGAACTCGAAAAATCCTACAATCCGTCCTCGTTTGAGGACAGAATCTACGACTTCTGGATGAAGGGCAACTACTTTCATGCCGAAGCCGATCCCGACAAAAAGCCGTATACCATTGTTATGCCGCCGCCAAACATCACAGGTCAGCTTCACATCGGTCACGCGCTTGACGAAACCCTGCAAGATATTTTGATCCGCTGGAAGCGTATGTCCGGCTATTGCGCTTTGTGGCTGCCCGGCACCGACCACGCGTCCATCGCCACCGAGGCGAAGATCGTGGAAGCCATGCGTCAGGAAGGCGTCACCAAGGAAGATCTCGGCAGAGAAAAGTTCTTGGAGCGCGCGTGGGAATGGAAGCGCGAATACGGCGGACGCATCACGCGCCAGCTGCGCAAGCTCGGCGTAAGCTGCGACTGGAGCCGCGAACGCTTCACCATGGACGAGGGCTGCTCAAACGCGGTCAAGGAAGTGTTCGTAAAGCTGTATAACGACGGCAAAATCTACCGCGGCAACCGAATGGTCAACTGGTGTCCGCACTGCGTGACCTCCATCTCCGACGCGGAGGTCGAGTATGAGGAGCAGCAGGGACATTTTTGGCACATCCTTTATCAGGTAAAGGAAACGGGCGAAATGCTTGAAATCGCCACCACGCGTCCCGAAACCATGCTCGGCGATACCGCTGTTGCGATCAACAAGGACGACGAGCGCTATAAGCACCTGCACGGCTGTCACGTCATTCTTCCCCTGTTAAATAAAGAGATCCCCATCGTTTGCGACGAGCACGCCGATATGGAAAAAGGAACCGGTGTGGTTAAGATCACGCCTGCGCACGACCCTAACGACTATGAGGTAGGTCAGCGCTGCGACCTTCCGATCGTCCGTGTGTTCACCTATGACGGACATATGACCGGCGCTGCTGACGTTGCTGCATATGAAGAATTAAAGGCAAAGGGCAATCTTGCCGAAAACGAGCCTGAGGTCATCGACTGCGGCAAGTACGCCGGAATGGACACCATGACCGCGAGAAAGGCTATCGTCGCCGATTTGGAGGCGCTCGGTCAGCTGAAAATGGTGAAAGACCATACTCACGACGTCGGCACCTGCTACCGCTGTCACACCACCATTGAGCCGATGGTTTCCAAGCAGTGGTTCGTGCGTATGGAGCCGCTTGCAAAGCCCGCTATCAAGGCGGTGCGCGACGGCGAAACCAAGTTTATTCCCGCGCGCTTTGATAAGATCTATTTCAACTGGATGGAAAACATCAAAGACTGGTGTATTTCACGCCAGCTCTGGTGGGGACACCGTATCCCTGCCTACTACTGCGACGAGTGCGGCGATGTGACCGTCGCAAAGGAAATGCCCGAGAAGTGCTGTCACTGCGGATGCACCTCGCTGCATCAGGACGACAACACCCTCGACACTTGGTTTTCCTCTGCGCTGTGGCCGTTCTCCACGCTCGGCTGGCCCGAAAAGACCGAGGACTTAAACTACTTCTACCCCACCGACACACTTGTCACCGGCTATGACATCATCTTCTTCTGGGTGGCGCGTATGATTTTCTCCGCCATCGAGCATACCGGTCAGGTGCCGTTCGACACCGTGTTCATTCACGGAATCGTCCGCGACGAGCTGGGAAGAAAGATGTCCAAGTCCCTCGGCAACGGCGTTGATCCGCTGGAGGTCATCAACAAGTACGGCGCCGACGCGCTTCGCTTCCTGCTTGTTACCGGCAACTCTCCGGGTAACGACATCCGCTATTCCGAAAAGCGCATTGAGGCGTGCTCCGGCTTTGCCAACAAGCTTTGGAACGCCGCGCGCTATGTGCATATGAACATCGACGATTACAACGTCAAAAACGAGCTTCCCAAGTCACTTACGACCGAGGACAAGTGGATCCTATCCACGCTGAACACCGTAGCCAAGGAAGTCAACGAAAACCTCGATAAATTCGAGCTTGGCATCGCGGTTCAGAAGGTTTATGAGTTCATCTGGGACTGCTACTGCGACTGGTATATCGAGCTTACAAAGGCAAGACTGCACAGCGAGGGCGAGGACGCTCAAAATGCGCGTCAGGTTCTGCTCTATGTTCTCGATCAAATCCTCCGTCTGCTTCATCCGTTTATGCCCTACATCACAGAAGAGATCTGGCAGACTATTCCGCACGAGGGCGAAACCGTTATGCTGGCGGCATATCCTTCCTATGATGAAGCGCTCTGCTTCCCGGAAGCCGCCGCTGAGATGCAGCGCATTATGGACGCGATCCGCGCTATCCGTAACCGCCGCAGCGAAATGAACGTTCCGCCGTCACGCAAAGCCAAGGTTTATGTGGCAACCAAGTTCCCGCAGACCTTCGAGGACGGCAAGGCGTTCATCATCAAGCTTGCTTCCGCAAGCGACGTTGCCGTTGCCGAAAGCTTCGACATTGAAGGCGCTGTCACCATCGTCACCGCCGATGCGAAAATTTACATTCCGCTCGACGAGCTGGTTGACAAGGAAGCCGAGCTTAAGCGCCTTAACAAAGAGCTTGAGCAGCTTCAAAAGCGTTTGGCGCAGAGCGAGGGCAAGCTTAAGAATCAGGGCTTTGTTTCAAAAGCGCCTGCCGCTGTCGTAGAGGGTGTTAAGAACCAGGCAGCAAAAGAACGCGAGCAGATCGCCTTGATTGAAGCGGCGATCGCGGCGCTGGAATGAGCATTAGTATGACAGGCAACCCGATGGGTTGCCTGTTTTTTGCAACAAAAAATCACCCTCCGCTTTCTTATGAAAACGGAGGGTTGAATTATTTATTCAGCAATGTTGCCTGAAATCAAGCTTCGTCAGCGATAGCAGCCTGAGCAGCAGCCAGTCTTGCGATCGGAACACGGAAGGGTGAGCAGGAAACATAGTCAAGACCGATCTTGTGGCAGAACTCAACGGAGGAAGGATCGCCGCCGTGCTCGCCGCAGATGCCAACGTGGAGGTTGGGATTAACGGGCTTGCCGAGCTTGAGAGCCATCTCCATCAGCTTGCCAACGCCGGTCTGATCCAGCTTAGCAAACGGATCGTTTTCGAAGATCTTGGTGTCATAGTAAGCGTTCAGGAACTTGCCTGCGTCGTCACGGCTGAAGCCGAAGGTCATCTGAGTGAGGTCGTTGGTACCAAAGCAGAAGAAGTCAGCCTCGGTAGCGATCTCGTCAGCAGTCAAAGCAGCTCTCGGGATCTCGATCATGGTACCTACTTCGTATTCAAGCTCAACGCCTGCAGCAGCGATTTCAGCGTCGGCAGTTTCAACAACTACCTTCTTGACGAACTTAAGCTCCTTGATTTCGCATACCAGCGGAATCATAATTTCGGGCTTAACGTTCCAGTCGGGATGATCCTTCTGAACCTCGATAGCAGCGCGGATAACCGCCTTGGTCTGCATTTTGGCGATTTCGGGATAGGTGACAGCCAAACGGCAGCCGCGGTGACCCATCATCGGGTTGAACTCGTGGAGGGAAGCGATGATAGCCTTGATGTCCTCAACGCTCTTGCCCTGCGCGTCAGCCAGCTTCTTGATGTCGTCTTCCTCGGTGGGAACGAACTCGTGAAGCGGCGGATCCAGGAAACGGATGGTTACGGGGCAGCCTTCCAAAGCTTCGTACAAAGCCTTGAAGTCGCCCTGCTGATAAGGCAGGATCTTGTCAAGAGCAGCTTCTCTCTCTTCAACGGTGTCTGCGCAGATCATCTCGCGGAATGCAGCGATTCTGTCCTCTTCAAAGAACATATGCTCGGTACGACAAAGACCGATACCCTCGGCGCCAAGCTCTCTTGCCTTCTTTGCGTCGGCAGGAGTATCGGCGTTGGTTCTTACCTTAAGCTTTCTGTTCTCGTCAGCCCAAGCCATAATTCTGCCGAACTCGCCTGCGATCTCGGCATCTTTGGTAGCGATAGCGCCGTCGTAGATGTTACCGGTGGAACCG
This sequence comes from Ruminococcus sp., assembly GCA_045129995.1. GTDB lineage: Bacteria > Bacillota > Clostridia > Oscillospirales > Acutalibacteraceae > Ruminococcoides. The sequence continues at coordinate 16,421 of JBGUOX010000159.1, forward strand.
TCAATGGACAGATAGTCGCCCTCGTGAAATTCCTTGCCTGCGAGAGTGAACTTCTTGTTTTCCTCGTCCATAGCGATGTCGCCGCAGCCGGATACGCAGCAGGTACCCATACCACGAGCAACAACGGCAGCGTGAGAGGTCATACCGCCGCGGACAGTCAGGATGCCCTGAGAAGCCTTCATACCGGTAATGTCCTCGGGAGAGGTCTCAAGACGAACCAGAACTACCTTTTCGCCTCTTGCGTTCCAAGCCTCAGCGTCCTCAGCGGTGAACACGATCTTGCCGCAGGCAGCGCCGGGGGAAGCGCCCAGACCCTTGCCGATAGGAGTAGCAGCCTTAAGAGCAGCGGTATCGAACTGGGGATGGAGCAGGGTGTCGAGGTTTCTGGGATCGATCATCGCAACAGCCTCTTTTTCGGTTCTCATGCCTTCGTCAACGAGGTCACAAGCGATCTTCAAAGCAGCCTGAGCGGTTCTCTTACCGTTTCTGGTCTGCAGCATATACAGCTTGCCGTGCTCAACGGTGAACTCCATATCCTGCATATCTCTATAGTGATTTTCAAGGGTAGCACAAACGTCCTTGAACTGTGCGAACGCCTCGGGGAATTTTTCAGCCATCTGAGCGATGGGCATAGGAGTACGAACACCTGCAACAACGTCTTCGCCCTGTGCGTTGGTCAGGAACTCACCCATCAGCTTCTTTTCGCCGGTTGCGGGATCACGGGTAAACGCAACGCCGGTACCGCAATCGTCGCCCATGTTACCAAACGCCATGGACTGAACGTTAACGGCAGTACCCCAGCTGTAGGGGATGTCGTTGTCGCGGCGGTAAACGTTTGCTCTGGGGTTGTCCCAGGAACGGAATACAGCCATAACGGCGCCCATCAGCTGCTCCTTGGGATCGTCCGGGAAGTCAGCGCCGATCTTTGCCTTGTACTCAGCCTTGAACTGAGAAGCAAGCTCTTTGAGGTCGTTAGCGTCAAGCTCAACGTCCTGAGTAACGCCCTTCTTTGCCTTCATTTCGTCGATCAGCTCTTCAAAGTACTTTTTGCCGACTTCCATAACAACGTCGGAGTACATCTGAATGAATCTTCTGTAGCAGTCCCAAGCCCAACGGGGGTTGCCGCTCATCTCAGCAATGGTGTTGACAACGGTTTCGTTCAAACCGAGGTTAAGAATTGTATCCATCATACCGGGCATGGAAGCTCTTGCGCCGGAACGAACAGAAACAAGCAGGGGGTTCTTTTCATCGCCGAACTTTTTGCCGGTGATCTCTTCCATCTTTACGATGTACTCGTTGATCTGACCCTGGATCTCGTCATTGATTTTTCTGCCGTCCTCATAATACTGAGTACAAGCTTCCGTGGTAATTGTGAAGCCCTGGGGTACGGGAAGTCCCATGCTGGTCATTTCAGCAAGGTTTGCGCCCTTACCACCGAGGAGCTCACGCATGTTTGCGTTACCTTCAGAGAAAAGGTAAACCCATTTTCTTGCCATAGTGGTAGTCCTCCTATTAAAAAAGATTAAATTGGCTGTGGCGAATCTACAAATGTAAAATCCTGCCAACATATCTAAGCCTAACAGATATTATACCAAAGATTGGCGAAAATAGCTACCTATTTTGCAAAATTTTTTCTTATAAAAAACGCACGCAAATTTTATTAATATTGTATAAATCGTTTAAAATGCGTCAAATGGTCGTTTTTTTGAAAAATGCACTTGAAATTTACATTTTTTGTGCGATAATAGTATTATCCGACAGAATGCTTGAAAAGCCTTTTTATAAGGATTTTCGGTGATTTTTTAATAACAAAACGAGGTATACTATGAGCAACTGCGCCATCATTCTTGCAGGCGGCGAAGGCAAGCGGATGAAGTCCGATAAGCCCAAGCCTATGTCTTTAGTGCTTGAAAAGCCCATGCTGCAGTGGGTGATCTCCGCCCTGAAAAAAGCCGGTGTCGACGACATCTGCGTAGTAAAGGGCTATCACAAGGAATACATCGAGGAATTTCTGGACACGCTGGACTTTCCCGTTGAAAGCGTTTATCAAAGCGAGCGGCTCGGCACAGGTCACGCCGTGATGATGGCAAAGGACTTTCTTGAAAGACACTCGGGCAACGTTGTCATCCTCAACGGCGACGCTCCGTTTATGACCGCCGAAACGATAGAAAACTCGCTTAGGCAGCACACCGCCGCGGGCTGCTCCGCCACCGTTATTTCGGCAGAGCTCGACGACGCCTCGGGCTACGGCAGGATCGTGCGCGATGAAAATGGCAACCTTTCCGCGATCGTTGAGCACAAGGACGCTGACGAAGAAACCCTCAAGATCAAAGAGGTCAACTCGGGCGGCTATTGGTTTGACTGTCAAAGACTGCTCGGCGTGCTGGGCAAAATCAAGTCCGACAACAAAGCCGGCGAGTACTACCTGCCCGACGCCTTAAAGCTGCTGCTTCAGGAGGGCGACACCGTAGGCGCCTACACCGCCGAATGCAGCGACGCCGTTCTGGGAGCCAACGACCCCGAACAGCTGGAAGAGCTCAATCAGATCGCCAGGGCAAAGGGCTACACCTGCGACTGAACGCAAAACAGTTTACATTTTCATATATTCATTGATAAAAATCCTACAGAGACAAGAAAAGGAGAACAAAAATGAATTTTCACGGAAAAGACATCAAAATCTTCTCAGGCAACTCCAATGTTGACGTTGCACAGGGCATCGCCGGATGTCTTGGTCTGCAGCTCGGAAAAAGCGACTGCACCCATTTTTCGGACGGTGAGATCGCCGTTTCCCTGCACGAATCGGTGCGCGGCAGCGATTGCTTTATCGTGCAGTCCACCTGCACCCCTGTCAACGATAACCTGATGGAAATGCTTATCATGATCGACGCCATGAAAAGAGCTTCCGCCGCAAGGATCACCGCGGTAATGCCTTACTTCGGCTATGCCCGTCAGGACAGAAAGGCAAAAGCAAGAGATCCGATTTCGGCAAAGCTTTGCGCTGACATCATCACCACCGCCGGCGCTGACCGTGTTTTGACCATGGATCTGCACGCAAACCAGATCCAGGGCTTCTTCAACATCCCTGTTGACCATCTGCACGGCGCCGGGATCCTCGCCAATCATATGAAGGAAAAAATCGGCGGCAATTTTGATGATTTCATCGTTGTTTCTCCCGACCTCGGCTCTGTAACCCGTTCCAGAAACTTCGCTTCCAAAATCGGCACCGGTCTTGCCATCATCGACAAACGCAGACCGAAGGCGAATGTTTGCGAGGTTATGAACATCATCGGCGACGCAAAGGGCAAAAAGGTCATCCTGGTAGACGATATGATCGACACCGCCGGCACGCTTTGCAACGCGGCTAACGCCATTGTTGAAAAGGGCGGCGCGACCGAGGTTTACGCCTGCGCTACTCACGCGGTGCTTTCCGGTCCGGCTGTTGAGCGCATCAAGAACAGCGCCATCAAGGAGGTCATCCTTCTTGACACCATCCCCGTTCCCGAGGACAAGATGATCGACAAATTCACCGTACTGCCCACCGCTCCCATTTTTGCGGAGGCAATTGCGAGAATTTACAACGACAAGCCCTTCACGGCGGCATTCAGCTGATTTCGACAGGAGCTTGTGCTATCATTAATACAATGCAAAACAGGCGGACTTTGCAAAAGTCCGCCTTTGCGGTATTTATTAGTTTTATACAGTAAAGGAAAAGCTATGTTTGGAAAAAAACTTACCGGCAGCGTGGAATATTTGATCGTCGGCTTGGGAAATCCCGACCGCAAGTACGAAAACACGCGCCATAACTGCGGATGGCTGGCGCTGGACTTCATCGCCGAAAAGCTGGGCTGCAAGGTCAACAAAATAAAATTCAAGAGCTTTGTCGGCGAAGCCGCCGTCGGCGGCAAAAAAGTTTTGCTGGTAAAGCCCACGACCTATATGAACAACAGCGGTCAGGCGGTAGTCGAAGCGATGAACTTTTACAAAATCAAGCCCGAAAACGTCATCGTTATATTTGACGACATCTCGCTGGACGTCGGCAAAATGCGCATCCGTCAAAAGGGCAGCGACGGCGGTCAAAAGGGAATGCGCAGCATAATTTATCTCAGCGGCAGCGACGCTTTTCCGCGCATCAAAATAGGCATCGGAGCCAAACCGAATCCAAACTGGGATCTGGCGGATTGGGTGCTGTCAAAGTTCACCGACGACGAGCGAAAAACACTTGACACCATCTTTGACAACGCTTACCGGGCGGTCGAGCTGATACTCGACGGCAAGATCGACCGCGCAATGAATCTGTATAATTGAGCCGGCGGCAGTCAGCGCTTCATTTAACGCTCTGCTATCCGTTTTCAACTGTGTAACGAAGGAAAAATATGAACAAAACCAACTTTCTTCCCGAAGCGTTCGGGCGCAACGCGGCGTTTCAAAACCTGCTGCGCAGTACCAAAACGGGAAAATCCCTTTGTGTGTCGGGCTTGTTTCCCGTGGCAAAGGCAAACATCATAAACGCGCTTTGCCGTGCAAAGAAAAAAACGGCGCTGTGCATCGCCTCCGACGAACGCGAGGCGCAAACCCTGTGCAACGATTTGTGCTGCATGGGGCTTTCGGCGCTTGTCTATCCGCAGCGCGACTATAACTTTTTGGAGGAGATCAGCAGCCGCTCGCGCGAATATGAACACCAGCGCCTGAAAGCGCTGCTAAAGCTGATCGACGGCGAATGTGACGTAGTTATCGCCTGCGCGGACGCCGCCTGCCAGCTTACCGTGCCCAAGCAGGTGCTGCTTGACACCGCCATCAAGCTGGAGGAGGGCAAGGAGATACCCGTCGAAAAGGCGGTGCGCGCCCTTGTGCTGCTCGGCTATGAACGCTTTGACGCTGTGGACGGCAGCGGTCAGTTTTCGCTTCGCGGCGGTATTCTCGACTTTTTTATGCCCGACAGCGAATATCCTGTCCGCGCCGAGTTCTGGGGCGACGAGATCTGCGACCTCAGCTACTTCGATTTGGAAACCCAGCGACGTTTTAAAAAGGCAGGCTGCATACATCTTACGCCTTCCACCGAAATCATCATCGACGACCGCGAGGCTCTTGCCGAAAAGATCATACACAAGGCAGGTCTTTTGCGCGGCAAAGCCGCCGCCAAGGCGCGCGAACGGCTGTACGCCGAGGCGGAGCAGCTCAAAGCCGGAGCGGTGATCGCCAATGCCGACAAATTCATATCTCAAATTTACGATAAACCCGAGTGCCTGCTCAATTACATTCCGCGCGACAGCCTGCTGTTTGTGTCTGAATTTAACAACGTGCGCGAACGCGGCAAGGCGATGGACTTTCAAAACAGCGAACAGCTAAAGCAGGGACTTGCCGACGGCGTTCTTGCGCGCGGCTTCGACCGCTTTTCCCTGACGTGGAACGAGTGCCTTGAATGTATGGAGGCGCACGGCGTGATCGTGCTGGAAAGCTTTGTACACGGCAGCATACCGCTTCGGCTAAGCGACGCCTTCAGCCTGTCGGCAAAGCAGCTCAGCCAGTGGAACGGCTCATACAAGCAGCTCACAGAAGATCTGCACGGGCTTTTTGCCACGGGCAGCAGCGGCGTAATACTTGCCGGAACCGCCAAGGCGGCGGCAAACCTTGCCGAAAGTCTGCGCGCAGACGGCTATCACGCCGAATATACCGAAGCGCTGCAAAAATTTGAAAGCGGCAAGCTGTTTGTTATGCCCGGCGCGCTCAGCGCGGGCTTTGAGCTGCCGTCCGAAAAATGCTTCCTGATAACCTACGGTCAGGCGGCGTACCGCCCCGAACGCAAGCGCAGACGTCAAAAGGAAGGTCAGCAAATCTACAATCTTTCCGAGCTCAGCGCCGGCGACTATGTGGTCCACAGCACCCACGGCATCGGCGTTTTCGGCGGCATACGCAAAATCGACACCCACGGCGTCGTCAAGGATTACATCAAAATCGACTATGCCAAGGGCGACGTGCTCTATGTTCCCGTCACCCAGCTGGATATGGTCGCAAAATACATCGGCGCGCAGGAAAACAGCCGCGTCAAGCTCAACCGCCTTGGTTCGGGCGATTGGCAGCGCGCCAAGGCAAAGGTCAAAACCTCGGTCAAGGACATCGCCAAGGAGCTTATCGCCCTGTATTCCGCGCGTATGAAGGCAAAGGGCTATGCTTTTTCGCGCGATAACGAGTGGCAGCGCGACTTTGAGGCTAAGTTTGAGTACGAGGAAACGCCCGATCAGCTGACCTGCATCGGCGAGATCAAGCGCGATATGGAGCGCTCGGCGCCGATGGACAGACTTCTGTGCGGCGACGTCGGCTTTGGAAAAACAGAGGTGGCGCTGCGCGCGGCGTTCAAATGCGTGTCAGACAGCAAGCAGTGCGCGTTGCTGTGCCCTACCACGATCCTTGCGTGGCAGCATTACCAAACCGTCACCAAGCGTTTTGAGGGCTACCCGATACGAGTTGAGCTTCTTTCGCGCTTCCGCACGCCAAAGGAGCAAAAGGTCATTCTTGAAAAGCTGAAACGCGGCGAGGTGGATATGGTCATCGGCACGCACCGTTTGGTGCAAAAGGACGTTGTGTTCCGTGATTTGGGGCTTGCCATCATCGACGAGGAGCAGCGCTTCGGCGTGCAGCAAAAGGAACGCTTTAAGGAGCTTGTAAAAAACGTGGACGTTTTAACGCTTTCCGCAACGCCGATACCGCGCACGCTCAATATGGCAATGAGCGGTCTGCGCGATATGAGCGTGCTGGAGGAAGCTCCGCTCAACCGTCAGCCGGTGCAAACCTATGTGCTTGAGCACGACGAAGCGGTCGTCAACGAAGCCATTCGGCGCGAGCTGCGCCGAGGCGGACAGGTTTTTTACCTGCACAACAATGTTGAAAGCATCAGCGGCGTAGCCAACCGCATACTTGAGGCTATCCCCGAGGCGCGCATAGCCGTAGGTCACGGAAAAATGAAGGAACAGGAGCTAAGCGAGGTCTGGCGGCAGATGATCGCTCAGGAGGTCGATGTGCTGGTGTGTACAACCATCATCGAAACCGGCGTCGATTTGCCCAACGCCAACACCCTTATCATTGACAACGCCGACCGTATGGGACTTTCTCAGCTTCACCAGCTGCGCGGACGCGTCGGCAGAAGCGCGCGCCGCGCCTACGCCTACTTTACCTTCCGCCGCAGCAAGGTTTTAAGCGAGATCCAGCAAAAGCGGCTGGAAGCCATTCGCGAGTTCACGGAATTTGGCAGCGGCTTTAAGATCGCCATGCGCGACCTTGAGCTGCGCGGAGCAGGTAATATTATGGGCGCACAGCAGCACGGTCATATGGAAAGCGTCGGCTACGATATGTATCTTAAGCTGCTCGGCGAGGCGGTCAGCGAGGAAAAGGGCGAACAGCCCAAGAACGACGATCTCGACTGCCTGATCGACCTTTCCGTTGACGCCCACATTCCCGAAGAATATGTGGAAAGCCTTACCCTGCGGCTGGACGTCTACCGCCGCATCGCCGACATCCGCAGCGCCGAGGACGCCGAGGACGTCAAGGACGAGCTGTGGGATCGCTTCGGCAAAATACCGCCTGCCGTGAACGGCTTGATCGACATCGCGCTTATACGCAACAAGGCGCACGCGATGGGCGTGTATGAGATCCGCCAAAATGAGAACACCGTTTTGCTGTATGTCAAGGAAATCAAGTCGCCCGCTGTGGCTGATCTGCTGATCTCGCTGAACGGCAAGGCGTCGCTCAACGCCGGAGCTAAGCCGCATCTTGCTGTCAAATGTCCCCCGGGGTCAGATTCCATACGTACATTAAAGCGAATTTTCCGAGTTTCAAAGTGAAAACTGCGTGAAATTTTTCAAAAAAGGAATAAAAATTGCTTTAAGATATAGACATTCGCAAAAAAAGTGTGTATAATAAAACAGTACGCACCCATATTCTATGGGTAATAATTGATAAGGACGGTAAAGAAGATGAAACCAACGGTTAAACTTGCCTCCTTGCTGATGGCGATGCTGATGATGATCTCCGTCATTGCATCCGGATGTTCTTTCGGCAAGGAATGGTCTTACAAAACAGACGTTAAAGAGCTTCCCATCGGCGTGTATATCACCGCTCTGTATGAATCATACAGCGAGGCGCAGACCTACGCATCCAAGCTTGACGATTACGACGCATCCAGCGACAAGTGGCTTGAGCTGGAAATCACCGACGACGACGGCAACACCGAGGTAGCTTCCAAGTGGATCAAGCAGCAGGCAGAGAAAAAGTGTCTTGAGCTGTTGGCTATGGAAGCCGAGCTCGACAAGCTGGGCGCTTCTTTGGATGAAGCAAAAATTACCCAGACGGACAACCAGGCAGAGATGTACTGGGTTCAGGGTATGAAGAAGCTGCTTGAGGGCAAGGGCGTTTCGCTTGACAGCTTTAAGTACTTCTTCTCTCACTATTCGCTGGCAAAGAACACCTTGTTTGACTCCCTGTATCTCGAAGGCGGCAGCAAGGCGGTTTCCAAGGACGAGATCAGCAAGTATTTCGAAGAAAACTATATTCAGTACAGCTACCTGCCCGTCAGCCTGTACGATGCGACCGCCGATGAATCCGGCGCTCTGGTAAACGCCATCACCGACGAAAAGGCAAAGAAGATCACCGACACCCTTGACAGCTATGCCAAGCAGGTAAATGCAGTGAAGGACGCCACCGAAGCCGGCACCACCCTGGACAAGCTGGTTACGGATTACATCACCGCGAACGGTCTTGACGAAAACGCCAAGGTCACCGGCACTGCCGTAAAGGACGAAACAAACGCGCCCGCAGATGAGATCAACGACGCGCTCAAGAAGCTGGAGGAAGGCAAGGCGGTCACCCTGAAGGTAGGCAAGGAAACAGACGCCACCTACTATCTTGTGTTCCGCTACAGCACCGCGACCGCAAAGAACACTTATCTTACGGACGGCACCCACGATTCCGAGATCATCCACAAAATGAAGGATGACACTTACAAGGATTATCTCAAGGATTTGGTTGACGATTTGGATTACCAAAAGAACAATGCCGTAGACGGCTATGATCCCAAGATCTTCTTTGAAAAGCCGAAGGAGTCCTCCGGAAGCACTGAAAATCAATAACACGAAGAAAAGATAGGAAGAAAACTGCCTTGAAAGGAAGGTGTTTCAATGCGTAAACATTCAAGGTTTATTACAATTCTCTTGTCGGCAATAATGCTTGCGTCCGCCGCAATGTGCGCGGTATCCGCCGATGAGTTAACTCCGGGCGAGGGAGAACAAAATATCAGCGAGGTCACTCCGGGCGGCGAAGAATCGAATCCCGGCGGCGAAGAATCCGCTCCGGGCGGTAACACCGGCGACGATTCTTATACTGAGGATCCCGGTTATGTTGAGCCCAGCGTTGTTGAGCCAAGCCATGTGGATCCCGGATATGTAGACCCCGGATACAACGAACCAAGCTATGTAGAGCCCGGCAACAATGAACAAAGCTATGACGAAAACACCGTCTTTTATGACGGTGACGGAAACGAGTATTCCAGCCCCTCAGACGTATATGTCGGAGGCGACCAAACCTACACACCGCCCGTGTCCATTCCAAGCACCACGGTTGCTCCCAAGGATGTTTCCAAATCCTCTGTCGGCGAACCCACTATGAAGGATTCCGACTGGGAAAACATTCGCGCAAGCTTTGGCAATCAGGGAAAGCAGTCTGACGGAAAGTCAAGCAGCACCAGCTTTAAGCAGATCAAGGCTAACGATCACAACGGCAAAGATCCTAATTGGATGGATTGGTTAAAGATAGGCGGCATAGCGCTGCTCGTGCTCGGTCTTGCGTGTATGATATACACTATTGTGTCTTTCACAATGGCGCGCAAAAGAACCGGAGCTGCTCGCGCAAATAAGGCGGCAGTACCTGTCAATAACACACGTTACCGCGACAAGGACGACTATTCCGATAATTACAACGCCGGCAGCAAAAAAGGCAAAAACGGAAAACGTTACAAATAATAAATCAGCAAAACCGTTCTGTGGATTCACCGCAGAACGGTTTTTTGTATACTCATACTTATTTCAAATCAATCTTTTATGCAAAATCTCATTCAGCCTTTTTCTACAGTTAAAAAGCCCTTCCGGTGTTCCGGAAGGGCTTTGAAGCAAAATCAATCAGATAAGCTCGATGATCGCCATCTCGGCGCCGTCGCCGCGGCGGGGACCGATCTTTGTTACTCTGGTGTAGCCGCCGTTGCGGTCAGCGTACTTGGGAGCAATCTCAGAAAAGAGCTTAGACACAACGTCCTCTTTTGTGACAAAAGCCAAAACAAGGCGTCTGTTGTGAAGCGTATTGGTTTTTGCTGTAGTGATCATCTTCTCCGCCATCGCCTGAACTTCCTTGGCGCGGGTCAGAGTAGTTTCAATTTTGCCATTTTCGAGAAGGAAAGTGACCATTGCACGCAGCATTGCGGTTCTTTGAGCAGTGGTTCTTCCCAGCTTTCTTGTACCCGGCATTTCATTCACTCCTTTACCGAAAAATTTAAAGGGTCATTATTCGTCTTCCTTCTGAAGACTGAAACCGAGAGAATTGAGCTTTTGAACGACTTCCTCAAGCGACTTTCTGCCGAGGTTGCGTACCTTCATCATATCCTCTTCGGACTTGTTAATCAAATCTTCAACCGTGTTGATACCCGCACGCTTGAGGCAGTTGAACGAACGAACTGACAAATCGAGGTCTTCGATTGTCATTTCAAGAATTTTCTCCTTGCCCTTGTCGTCCTTTTCGACCATTACTTCCGCGGAAGAAGCCTTGTCGGAAAGGTTGACAAAAAGGTTGAGATGCTCGGTGAGCACCTTTGCAGCCAAGGAAACAGCTTCTTCGGCGTTGATCACGCCGTTGGTCCATACGTCCAGTGTCAGCTTGTCGAAGTCGGTGATTTGACCAACACGGGTGTTGTCAACCGTGTAGTTGACCTTGAGCACCGGTGTGTAGATGGAGTCGATCGGCAGAACGCCGATGACGTTGTTGCCGCTGAGCTGTTTGTTGCGTTCGGAGGGAACGTAGCCTCTGCCCTTGTCAATGGTGATTTCCATATTGAGCTTTGCGCCCTCGCCGAGAGTGGCGATGTGAAGCTCGGGATTGAGGATCTCTACCTCGTTGTCCACCTTGATGTCGGCAGCTGTTACCTCGCAGGGACCCTCGGCGTTGATTTCAACGACCTTGGGGCTGGTTTCGAACAGCTTGGCAACAAGACTTTTCATATTGAGCACAATTTCCGTTACGTCCTCGCGCACGCCGGGAATCGTTGAAAATTCGTGAAGAACGCCGTCAATCTTGATTGATGTGACAGCACAGCCCTCAAGTGAGGAAAGCAGCACTCTGCGAAGGCTGTTGCCGAGAGTGTTACCGAAGCCGCGCTCGAGCGGTTCGACAACAAACTTACCGTACTTTCCGTCTCGTGTTAATTCTGCGGTTTCAATTCTTGGCTTTTCGATTTCAATCATTCGCGAATCCTCCTTACATTATAGCTGCCAAAACGCTTTGGCAGGAATGTGTTTGTAATCTGCCTGTGAAAAAAATGTAGAGATTACTTGGAGTACAACTCGACGATGAGGTGCTCTTCAACGGGATAGTCGATATCGTCTCTTTGAGGAAGCGCTACGACCTTTCCGCCGAGGAGGTTTTGATCCTTCTCAAGCCACTTGGGAGTAACCATAGAAGCGTTTTCGCCCTCAGCGATCGCCTTGAATCTTGTTGTGGAACGGCTTGCCTCTTTAACGCCGATAACGTCGCCGACCTTTACGAGGTAGGAAGGAATGTTGACCTTCTTGCCGTTTACGGTGAAGTGAGCGTGGTTGACAAGCTGTCTTGCTTCTCTTCTGGTAGCTGCAAGTCCAAGACGGAAAACAACGTTGTCGAGTCTGCGCTCAACGATGGAGAGCAGCTCTTCACCGGTTTTGCCTTCAGCCTTTTCAGCTTTTTCATAATAAGCGTGGAACTGCTTTTCGAGAATGCCGTAGATAAACTTTACCTTCTGCTTCTCGGTCAGCTGCATGCTGTATTCGCTCTTTTTTCTTCTCATTTTGCCGCCGGGGTTTCTGTTGGAAGTCTTTTTGCTGTAACCCATCACAGCGGGAGAAATGCCAAGCGCTCTGCAACGCTTTGCGATTGGCTGCATATTTTTAGCCATGTAAAATTTCCTCCTTTAATAATACTACACGCGTCTTCTCTTGGGAGGACGGCAACCGTTGTGAGGAATGGGAGTAACGTCTTTGATCATCGTTACCTCAAGACCTGCGGTCTGAAGCGCTCTGATAGCAGCCTCACGGCCCTGACCCGGTCCCTTTACATAAACCTCAACATACTTCATACCATGCTCCATAGCCGCCTTTGCAGCGGTTTCAGCTGCCGACTGAGCGGCAAAGGGAGTGGACTTCTTGGAACCTCTGAATCCCAGCTCGCCGGCGCTTGCCCAGGAAACAGCGTTACCCTGTGTATCGGAAATAGTGACAATTGTGTTGTTAAATGTTGACTGGATATGCGCTGCGCCTTTTTCAATGTGCTTACGCTCACGACGACGGCGAATAACCTTTTTACCACCTTTGGGTGCTGCCATAATACCGTGCCTCCTTACTTCTTCTTGTTGGCCATCGTCTTACGAGGACCTTTGCGAGTACGAGCGTTAGTCTTGGAACGCTGACCTCTTACGGGAAGTCCCTTTCTGTGACGAACGCCACGGTAACAGCCAATATCAATCAGTCTTTTGATGTCATAAGCGATGTCGCGGCGAAGGTCACCTTCCACGCGGCAGTGATGCTCGATGTACTCTCTGAGTTTTGATACGTCTTCTTCTGTTAAATCTCTGACACGAGTGTCGGGATTTACGCCTGTTGCAGCAATAATGTCTGTTGCAGTTTTGCGGCCGATGCCGAAAATATAAGTTAAACCGATTTCAACTCTTTTATCTCTCGGCAAGTCAACACCTGCTATACGAGCCATTCAGTTGCACCTCCATATAGAATTAAGTTAAATTTGAAATTTAGCGGCTGCGAGTAAAGCAACCTTGCAATCAATGCACGAATTATCAGTTGTTAATCTTTAACCGACATCAGCCCTGGCGCTGCTTATGCTTGGGATTTTCGCAGATAACAAGGATTTTACCCTTTCTCTTGATTACCTTGCACTTGTCGCACATTTTCTTTACTGAAGGTCTGACTTTCACTTACAATCATTCCTTTCTAAAATAGTGTGTTGCCTTGGATTATTTGGATCTCCAAGTGATCCTTCCTCTTGTCAGGTCATAGGGAGACATCTCCACCGTAACCTT
>JBGUOX010000160.1:0-8740 GCA_045129995.1 Ruminococcus sp.
TATGCAGTTCGGCGGCGACGACCAGTGGAGCAATATGCTCGGCGGCACCGAGCTTATCCGCCGCAAGCTGGGCAAGGACGCTTACGCCATGACGATAAACCTGCTGCTCAATTCCGAGGGCAAAAAGATGGGCAAAACCCAGTCGGGCGCGGTATGGCTTTCCGCCGAAAAAACCAGCCCCTACGAGTTCTATCAGTACTGGCGCAATGTGGATGACGCGGACGTTGTAAAGTGCCTGAAAATGCTGACCTTCCTGCCGCTCGAGCAAATCGCGGAGCTTGAAAAGCTTCAGGGCAGCGAGATCAACAAGGCAAAGGAGATCCTCGCTTACGAGCTGACCGAGATGATCCACGGCAAAGAGGAAGCGGACAAGGCTCAGGAGGCTGCGCGCGCGCTGTTCGGCAGCAAGCAGAACACCGACAATATGCCCTCCACACAACTCTCGGCGGACGACTTCACCGACGGCGGCATCGCTGTCCTTGACCTGCTTTCAAAGTGCGGTCTGATCCCTTCCAAGAAAGAGGGCAGACGCCTCATCGAGCAGGGCGGCATCTCCGTTGACGACGAAAAGATCGCGGACGTATACGCAACCGTTGCGCAGACCGCGTTCGAAAAAGGTCATGTCATCATCAAGAAGGGTAAAAAGACCTTCCATAAAGCCGTTTTGTGATTCGTGATCCGCGATTCATAATTCACTATCAAATGGGGATTGTGGCAGAGCTTCTGCTAAATATAAGGAAAGAGGGAACAATCTTATGAAAATTTTTAAGGAATTTAAAGAGTTTGTCATGCGCGGCAACGTCATGGATCTGGCAGTCGGCGTTATCATCGGCGGCGCGTTCGGCGCGATCGTAACGTCCCTGACCGACGACATCATTTCGCCTATCCTCGGCATCTTCGGCGGTATGGACTTCAGCGATTTAGCTGTTAACGTCAACGGCGCCAACATCGCGTACGGCAAATTCATCACAGCCATCATCAACTTCCTGATTATGGCGCTTATCATCTTCCTGATCGTCAAGGGCGTAAACAAGCTGATGACGATCGGCAAAAAGAAGGAGGAAGAGGCGGAGCCCACCACAAAGGTATGCCCCTGCTGCTTCAGCGAGATCGACATCCGCGCAACCCGCTGCCCGCACTGCACCAGCGAGGTTCCCGAGGTGCCTGCCGAATAAGCGCAAGCTTAAAAAGCTTACATCCAATAGTATCAAAGACCGGTTTGCGATGAACCGGTCTTTTCTTTTTGTTGCACTGTATATTCTTGTTGACATTCTGCATAGTATTCGATATAATAGGCTTACGAAATTGTAGAAAACGACGTTAGGGGGAATTGGTATGAGATGTTCAAATTGCGGTGCGGATCTGCCTGATAACACTAAATTCTGCGGACGGTGCGGCGCCGCTGCGCAAGTCGGCGCAAAAACTCAGCAAAAACCCAAAAAGCCGTTTTTTAAGAGGACGGCGGTTCGTGTGACCGCCGTTGTTTTGGCAGTGCTGTTTGTGCTGTCATCGGTCACGGTCGTCTTGTTCGCGACGGGCGTTTTGCCGTTCGGAAAGAAGAACGGCGGTCAGGGCGAGATCGACGGCAGACTGTCCTTCAAGGAGTTTGAGGAGGCGGACATCGCCTTTGACGGCGCCTTCGGATATGTCAAGGAGCAGCTCGCGCTAACAGCCGACGAAAAGTATTCCTATGACGACGTCGAAAAAGCCGTTAAGGAAAACGGCGGCGAAATCGTAGGCTGCATTGAATTTACAAACGATTATCAGCTTGAGTTTTCGGGCACGGACTATGACGGGCTTTTGGAGAAAAAAGAAAAGGTCGCCGCCGCGCTGGAAAACTCGGATGTTCAGCTTCACAGAGTGTTAAAGCTCAGCCTTGACGACAACACGAAAAACAGCGCAAAGGGCGGTAACTGGTGGCGCAAGGCGATCCGCCTTGACGAGCTTGAAAAAGAGGACAGGACGTATCAAAACGTAAAAGTGGGTTTGTACGATACTTGCTTTGTTACCGATAACGCCGACCTTGCATACGCGTTCGATCGCGGAGAAACCTTCTATAACAGTCTGCCGCGCGAAAAGGATAAAAAGCAGTATGAAATATCTCTGCTTCACGGCACAAGCGTATCAGGCTTTCTGGCGGCAAAAAAGGGAAACGACGAAGGCATCGACGGCGTAGCGAACAATGTTTCTCTCTATGGCTTTTCGCAGGGCTCCAGTTTTTTCCATCATTACGTTTCCGTGCTTCAGTATAAGCACGCGCTCGCTACCCTTCTTTCCAAAGGCTGCAAAGTCATCAATCTCAGTAATGGTTATTCCGATTTGAGCATCGGCGCGCAAGTTGGGATAAAAGACTATGTGGATGCGTTGAAATTCGGTTCGTACAGTTTGGAAGTATTTCTGAAAAAGTTTATCGACGCGAAAAGAGAATTTGTGATCGTAAAAGCCGCCGGCAATATGAACAATGAGGAATGGTACTATATAACGGACGAAAACGGCGAAGAAACCATTGTCAGCGAGAAACCGGAGGACAGCACCATTAAGCCGCTGACAAACAATTTTGACGCTTACTATGACTTGTTTGCGAATATTTCCAACGCAAGCGTTAAGGAAAGAATAATCGTTGTCGGCAGCGTCAATCAGGATTTTAACCGCTCCAATCACTCTCTAAACGGAGATCGCGTAGATATTTACGCTCCCGGCTACGACCTAAAGAATATATTTGGGCAAACGGGAAAATGCGGCACATCCTATTCCACGCCGATCGTTTCCGGTACCGTCGCGCTGATGCTCGGCGTAAATCCCGACATTCCTTCGGAAAAAATCAAAAAAATGATAATCGATTCATCTTCGCTCAATGTCAACGATGAAAACAAAAAGGTGCTGGACGCCTACGCCGCGGTAAGCGCGGCAGGAAAATATACCCGAGTGATCGGCTCTACCGAACAGGTCAACACCGTTATGGGAGCGATCCAAAAAATGGAGAAGGGCGAGCTTAAGGATCTTAATGAACCTGCGATCGTCGATATTTTCCTGCCAAACGGAAAGGAGCCGCATTTTTCCAAGCAAACGGATGAATCCGGCGGCTTTACGATTATGAATCTTAAGCCGGGCGACTACGAGATCTCAGCCGAATCGCGCAACGGCTTTTGGCGAAGCGAGCGCAGCTACTTCACTCTGGAGGAAAACGGCGTTGTGTACATCGACGACGTATTTCTTGAAAGCCCCACGCTGGAGATACTTTCCGAAAAAACCGTCAAGCAGGTTCGCGACTATATGGGCAACAATTTTAAGGTCGAGTACGGCGGCAGGATCAGAAAGCACATCGACGGCAACGTTTGTTTCTACAACGATAACAAGCTCAAGGATTTTTCGTTCTTTGTTGAAAAGGCAAACAATGATTATTGGGATCTGATTGTAAACAGCACCAGGAACGAAGCGTGCAACGCCATCAAGCAAAAATTCAAAAACGGCGATTATGACAATGAGCCGCTGCGTATCTCGGCGGCAAACGATGCGCTTTACAACCGCCAAACGTCAGCCGGACAGAAATATTCCGTGTTAAATGAAAAGCTTAAGCTCGGCGAAGCCAAGGTTACGGCAGGCATTGCACATATCGTGCAAAACATCGACGAGCACGCCGAAAGCATTGAAACCGCATTTATTCACTATGAAGTACTCAAGGAATTTACTTCCAGGTCGGGACAGGTCATCAGCGCTTCCGAGCTGTCCTCCGCAAATCCGAAATGCGCGCTGATCGAAGCGGAGCAGTCCGTCGAATATGTCAAGGCGCATCCGCCGCGCGTCATCGAAAACATAGAGCAAGAGCCGGGAGGCTCCGGCAGCGGAAACAGCGCTGCGGAGGCTGCGTGGAAACAGGCTTACCGCAACTATATCGACGGGCTGAGCGACGGTAGTTACCGCAAATACGCGCTTGCGGACGTTGACGGCGACGGCGTTCCCGAGCTGTTTTGCCCCGGCGTCACAAAGGCTGCGGGAACGAAGGTTTGCACCTTTGTCAACGGAGCGGTCACCGAGCAGCAGCTCGGTCCCGGCTACAGCTATATCCCCGATGATTCGCTGATAATCAGCGGTCATATGCAAAGCGGAATGTCCGTATTTTCCGTATACACCCTCAGCAACGGCGTGTTTACGCAAACCGAATCGGGCAAGGCGAACGAGCATACCGTCGGCAGCTACAGTTACCAATGGAACGGCGCGGATGTCACCAAGGATCAGTACGAGGACAACAAAAAGTCCTATACCGACCGTGCGGTAACTCCCGAGGCGTTTGAGGAAAATGATATATTAGATCAAATAGACGAGTTTTAATTTGCAAAAAATAAATGGATTTGCAAGTTCAATTTAGTGAAAACTAAAAAACAAGCGGTTGGTTCAACGCCAACCGCTTTATTCTATAAAAGAAAGAAAAACACGATCCCCGTCACGACCGAGATCACCATTCCGCCGACAACATCGTGAATATAATGCGCTCCGGCAAGGATGCGCGACAGCTCGATTATCACCGCCATAACCGTCGCGACAATGCCAAGCGGCACGCTTACGTACCAAAACGCCATAGCGATAATAAACGCGCTTGCGGTGTGGCGGCTGGGAAAGCTTTTGCCCTTGGTGTCCTTTGGAAACACCGGCGGCTTGCCGTACCGTTCATAAGGCCGCTGTTCGTTTATCAAAATGCGCATAACCGTCACGCCTGCAAAAACTCCCAGCGGCACCGAAATCAGCCTGGGCAGCGCGTCGCGCATAAAGAAAAACGCGTAAACCAGCAGGGCAGGGTAGGCGACAAACATAAGCAGCGGCAAAATACTATAGAAAAAATGAAGCGTATAACGCGCGGCGGTGTTTTCGGTGAACAGCCGCACGTTCCATTCAAAAATTTTCCGGTTCATAATGTTTTCCGTTTCAAAAAAGATTTTCTTTATTCTACCACATAATCTATACGATTTCAACCCGGTACTTTTCAAACCAGTAGTCCAGCTCAATTATATATGCCAGTATCTGCGGAGCCTTCATCAGCTGACCGTACCAAGGCTCGGTAATGCTTTCGGGATGCTCAATAATACTCTCCACCGCCTTTTTGTTAAGCAACGCGGTGAGAGTATTTTTCTTATTAAGAATATTGCGAACCCTCTGCGCGCAGGTCTCAAAGTACACCGGATTGTGCGTTTTGGGATACGGACTCTTTTTTCGCCACACAATTTTTTCCGGCAGCAGATCCTCAAACGCCTTTCGCACAATGCCTTTTTCTCTGCCGCCCCATGATTTCAGCTTCCACGGCATATTATAGGCGTACTCCACCAGCCGGTAATCGCAAAAAGGCACGCGCACCTCCAAACCGCTGTACATCGAGCAGCGATCCTTGCGCTCAAGCAGGCACTGCATAAACCAGTAATAATTCAAAAAGAACATCTCGCGCATCCTGCTGTCCGCGCTGCTGTCGGAAGCAAGCTTAGGCGCCCGGGCAACGGTGTCCAAATACCGCTGGCGCACATACTCCTCGCCGCGCGGACACACGCCGTCCTTCAAGATGAACCGCCGAACATCCTGACTGCGCGACCACGGAAAGCAGTCCTCAAAGAGTATCTCCTTATTAAAATACCACGGATAGCCGCCGAACAGCTCGTCGGCACATTCGCCCGAAAGCGCAACGGTAAAGTCCTTTTTTATCTCGCGGCAGAACAGCAAAAGCGACGAATCCACGTCCGCGTATCCCGGCAGGTCTCTTGCAGTCACGCTGTCGTAAAGCGCGTCGGCGACCAAGTGGTTGTCAAGTATCTCCTCCGTGTGGTTTGTGCCTGCGTCCTTCGACATCAGCTTGATGTATTCATAGTCGCGGTTCGGCTGAAACCTGCTCGTCTGAAAAAACCTGTCGTTGTCGCGGTATTCCACCGAAAAGGTGTTCGCTCTGCCAAGCTTGTGCGCGCGGTTATACATCGACGCGACCTTTACGATCACACTGCTGTCAAGTCCTCCCGAAAGCAGCAGACACAGCGGCACGTCGCTGACAAGCTGCCGCTCGATCGCGTCCGTCAAAAGCACCCGGGTGTGCTCGATCGTCTGCGCTTCGTTTTCGGAATGCTCGCGCGCTTCGATCTCGTAGTAGGTTCTGCGTGTAAGCCTGCCGTCGCGGTACAGGGCGCACTCGCCCGGGTTCAGCTCAAACACGCCCCTGAACACTCCGCACCCAGGCGTTCTCGCAGGTCCCAAAAAGAAGATCTCGTTGAGTCCCTGCTCGTCGATCTGCGGCTTAACAACGCCGCTTTGCAGCAGCGCCTTTATCTCCGATCCAAACACCAGACCGCCGTCGTATTCGTAATAAAACAGCGGCTTAACTCCGATTCGGTCGCGGCACAAAAACAAGCTTCGCTCGCGCGTGTTGAACACCGCAAAGGCAAAGATACCGTTCAGCCTTTCACCGCAGCGCTCGCCGTATTTGATGTAGGCTTTCAGCACGACCTCGGTATCGCTGTGGCCGCGAAAATGAAAGCCGTCCGCCTTCAGCTTCTCGCGAAGCTCCGCGCTGTTGTACAGCTCGCCGTTATATACGATCACATAATTTGCGTCGCCGTGCCGCGCCGTCATCGGCTGTTTGCCGTTTTCCCTGTCGATGACCGCCAAACGCCTGTGGATCAAAGCGGTATCGCCGTTTATATACGTTCCGTTTTCGTCGGGGCCGCGCCTTTCAAGACTCTCCGAAACAGCGCGCAGCACCTTGCTGCGATCCGCCATATTGCTGTCCCGTTCGATCCATCCTGCTATTCCGCACATAATGTCCTCCCAAATTCAATGTTGCCGCGCACTTTGCCTTACCGAAATAAAAAAGCAGATCACCACGCCTGCCAGCACCGCGCCCGAAAGCGTGCTGCCGCCGTAAACAGCGGTGTTCGGCGATACGGTAGAAAATACCGGCGATGTTTGGGGCGTAAGGCGCAGCCCTAAATAAGTCAGCAGCGCCGTCAAAGCCCCTTGCAATATTCTGAAAAAGAAAAATAATAACCTGTTGACCTTCACCTCACCCAATGCCGCCAAGATCTGGCAATGCACGCAAACGCCTCCAAACCCGACCGCGAAAGCCACCAAGGCGACAGGCGCTTTCGGAGCAAGCCGCGTCGCGGCTGAGCAAACCTCCGACAATAAAAAAACCGCGTCCTGCGCCGTTTCGTTCGCTGTCAGCTTTTCGGTCAGCGCAAGCATCGCCGAAAACACCGTCACAAAAGCGCAGATAACGCCCATATTACGCGCCGCCTCCGTTACCGCCTCCACAAGCGCGCGGTCAAACGGCAGCGACGGCGGAAGCCTTCCGTCGGCCTGTCGGCTTTCGCGCCCGGCAGGAACAAGGAACCTTGCCGGAACGCTCAGCAGCAAAACCGAAGCGCTTTGCGCCGCAAGCATTATACGCCCGACGGCCGCGTTGCCGTATATCGCCGCACCGACAAAGCCCGTCACAAAGCCGGGTCCCGCTCCTACGGCAAACAATGCGGCGCGCTTTGCTTCCTGCTCCGAAACGGCGCCTTGCCGTCGCAATGCGGCAATGCCGGCAGCGCCGACGGGATAGCCTCCGATCAGGCTCATCAAAATGACGGGCGCCATCGCGCCGCTTACGCCGAACAGCCATTTTGACGGACGGCGCAGCAGCCTTCCCGTCAAAGCGCAGGCGCCGCTTTTTACCATCAAGCCGGTCGCCGCCATCACGGGAAACAGCGACGGCAAAAGCACGCTCAGGCACAGCTCAAGCCCTCGCTTTGCGCCTTCACGGCATTCTTCGGCAAAAACCAGCGGCAGTGCGCAAAGCAATATCGCCGCCGCAGCCTTTGCCGCCGCAGCCGTTTTGCGCGCCGACACGTTAACAAACATAACATCACCTGATAATATCTATTCACCGACCTTCATATTTATTATTGAGGTGACTGATAAATTGACTAAAGATAACACATTTCGGTTTCCGCAAATGGATATGGGAAGCGCGCCGCAGCTCGAGATGACAGGCAACCGCAAAGTCAACATAGAAGGCTCGACGGGCATTTTGCTTTATACTGCCGAGAACATAAAAATCGGCACCGCGCGTATGGTGCTTTGCTTTCACGGACGCGGTTTGCGGCTGCGCTGCATTTCCGGCTCCTGCGTGGAAATAGACGGTTTTATTTCCAATATAGAATTTTTGACCTGAGGTGATGCTATGCTGCCGGAATTGATCCGATATTTCAAGGGCTTTGTTGATTTTTGCGCCTTCGGTAAAGCTCCCGAACGTTTTCTCAATCTTTGCGCACAGCGCGGCGTCCGCGTATGGAACGCCCGTCCCGAAAAGGACGGCTTGCACGGCAGGATGTTCGCGCGCGATTACCGCTTTATCCGCAAGACCGCGCGCAGAGCAGGCGTGCGCACAAGGGTGCTGAAGCGCCGCGGTTTGCCCTTTGCCGCCGCGCGGTACAGGGGGAGGATAGGCTTGCCTGCCGGCGCTCTGGCAGGCGCTGTTCTTTTGATCGTGCTGTCGGGTTATGTCTGGACAATGGACGTCACGGGAGAAAAAACCGTAAGCGAGCAGCGCCTTCGCAGCCTGCTTGCGGAAAGCGGCGTGTATCCCGGCGCGCGCCGAATCGGGATCGACGCGGCTCAGGCAAAGCGCGACGTGCTGCTCAGTGCAGAGGAGATCGGATGGATGAGCGTAAACATCGTCGGCTGCCACGCCGGAGTGGAGATAAAGGAAAAGGTAAAAAAGCCGCCC
>JBGUOX010000161.1:0-10115 GCA_045129995.1 Ruminococcus sp.
CTGTTGTGAAATGGCGACATAGCCAAGTGGTAAGGCACGAGTCTGCAAAACTCTGATGCGGCGGTTCAAATCCGCCTGTCGCCTCCAGAAACGCCTCCGTAGCGAAAAGCTTCGGAGGTTTTTATTTTATGGTATCACAGAAAGCTTCTTTGTCTGTCGCTGATGAAAGGCATCGGCAATACGTACTTTCAAAAGGCAGGCGAGGGAGTATGTGACCTTTATTCTGTAACCGTAATTGATATGATGTAAGGGTGAGTGATTTATGCCACTGAAAATTTATTTGGCAAGTCCGTTTTTTAATGATTATGAGCTTTCCTGCGTTAAGCGCGCGGAGGGAATACTGTTTTCGCGCGGCTTTGCCGTGTTCAGCCCGCGTCTGAACGAGGTGCGCGACGAGGCGACCTCGCAGCAGGCGTGGTGGTCAAAGGAGACCTTTATGAATGACCGCCGGTTTATCGACTGGGCGGATGTTGTGGTTATGCTTTACCACGGCGGTTACAGCGACAGCGGGACCGCGTGGGAAGCAGGTTACGCATACGGCACGCATAAGCCGGTCGTGGTGGTACACGTAGGGAAAGATCCCGAAAACGGCTCTAATTTGATGGTTCACGAAGGCAGCCATACAAATATCACTCTTGACGAGCTGGAAGCGTATGATTTTGAAAAGATGCCGCACAAGCCCTATTCAGGCAAAATGTTTTAGTTGATATAGTATTTTATCAGGTAAATAATCAGCAAATGCGCCGGATAGAAAACATAGAAGGCATATTTAAGCACTTTGCCTTTGATGAAGCCGCGCTTGCCGTTATATAGCGAGATCGGAATAAACGCCGGCAGACACCACCAATGATTGTTCAGCACAAAGGCGCTGATGATACGCAGCACTTCATTTTGACGCAGAGCGTAAAGCAGCAGGATGAAAGTATAGCCTTTGATGGAAAAATCCGCGCGCAGAACAACTGTCATAGCGGCAAACAGCAGCAGCGCCGCGACCTGCAGCACCGGTTTGTTTTTGAATGTTTCTATAACATACATCCCCAAAAAGCCGAACAGAAGCGTTACAAAAACGCTTTGATCCTTGAAGGAGAACCAGACGCCGTGGTGCAGCAGATCCCACGGGATCTCGGAGATCAATGTAAAGATCAGCAGGCTGACGCCGTATTTGACGTGGTTTCGGGTATGGACAAAGCCTTCGACCAGCAAAAACGCAAACAGGGGAAAGGCAAGCCGTCCGATGTACCGCATTATCATATAGAGCTTCACCGTATGACCGGCGAAGCTGAACAGTACGATGCGCGGGTCGATCAGATGGGACGCGATGTGGTCGATCAGCATTGTTACGACCGCCAGCACCTTTATTGCGCTGCCGCTGAGTATTTTCATTTTATCAGGCAAAAAGTTTTGTTTTTGCATATTTTTACGTCCTTGTATAATAGTCAGCACTGCCGGAAGCTCCGGCAGTGCTTGTTTTTTTGTGAAGCTTTAGACGGACGAAAGCGTCCGCGAAGCTTGCAAAATGCGTCTTATTTCTTCTTTTTATCGATCATATCTTCACTTTTGCGGGTGAATCTGATGATGACCATAGTGCCGATCATCAGCGCGATGGAAATAGGCAGAGCGATGTACCAAATCTGTACAAAGCCCGCAATAATAAACGAAACAAACGACACACCCGCCACTGTCAGCGCATAGGGCAGCTGGGTGGACACATGGTTTATGTGATTACACCTTGCGCCCGCAGATGACATAATGGTGGTATCCGAGATCGGAGAGCAGTGATCGCCGCAAACCGCGCCTGCAAGACAAGCGGAGATGCCGATGATCTTGAGCGGAGAATCGGGGTTGGTGGCAAACAGATAGGTGACGATCGGGATAAGAATACCAAAGGTACCCCATGAGGTTCCGGTGGCGAAAGCAAGAATGCACGCGACGATGAAAATGATCGCAGGCAGGAAGTTTTGCAGGCTGCCGGCGGCGCCTTCCATCATATTGGCGACAAAATACTTGGCGCCCATCAGTCCGGTAATGTTCTTAAGCGAGGTCGCAAAGGTTAAGATCAGAATAGGCGGAACCATGGCGATGAAGCCCTTGGGAATGGAATCCATTGCCTCCTTGAGTGTGATGATTCTTCTGGCATTGAGATATATTATGGCGAAAACCAACGCTATCAAGCCGCCCCAGGGCAAGCCAACGGTGGCGTCGGTGTTTGCAAAGGCGTCTACAAAGGGTGTTCCGTCTAAAATTCCGCCGTTGTAAACAAGCGCAAATACGGAAACTGCGATCAGCACGATGATCGGGAGAATCAGGTCGATGACCTTGCCGTGCTTGTTGGGTTCGTCGTTGACTTCTTCTACACGGTCGCCAGATGTATAAAGATCGTTTTTGTACTGCGCGTTGTATTCGTGCAGAGCCATCGAGCCGTAGTCGAAGTTCATCAGGCAAAGCGCGACGATAAACACGAAGGTCAGCAGGGAATAGAAGTTAAAGGGAATCGCCATAATGAACAGCTTGATGCCCTGACCGTCCTCGGTGTAGCTGGCGACAGCCGCCGCCCAAGAGGAGATGGGAGCGATCATACATACCGGCGCGGCAGTTGCGTCGATGATGTAGGCAAGCTTGGAACGCGATACCTTGTGACCGTCGGTGACAGGGCGCATTACCGAGCCGACGGTAAGGCAGTTGAAGTAGTCGTCGATGAAGATAAGCACGCCAAGCACGAATGTGGCAAGCATAGCGCCGGTACGGGTTTTGATGTGGCGAGCAGCCCATTTGCCGAAGGCTGCCGAGCCGCCTGCCTTGTTGACCAGCGCTACAATAACGCCCAGCTCGATCAGAAAAATGAAAATACCTGCCGTAGCGGAAACCGCCTCGATCAAGCCTTTATTGATCACCGTATCCGTGGTTTTCAAAACGTCGAAGTTGGTGTACATCAAAGCGCCGGTGATGATACCGATGAACAGCGAGGAATACACTTCTTTGGTGATCAGCGCAAGCGCAATGGCGATGATCGGCGGAAGAAGCGCCCAAGCAGAGCCGGCTACCATACCGCTGCCGCCGCAGGTTTCGCAGGGAGCGGAAGCGATTATTCCGTCCTCGCAGTAGGGACAAGCTACGGTTCCTTTGCCGCCGCAGGTTTTGCAGTCGATACTGTCAACCACAGCGGTACCCTTACAGTCGGGACAGGTGATCGTGTGGGTTTCGGCGTCGCAGTGCTTACATTCTGCGTCCTCAACAAGACCGGTGCCGTGGCAGTCCATACACTTGACTTCGCCCAGCGCACCGCCGGATACACCGACGACGACCAGCAGTCCGACAATCACAAGCGCCGCAATCGCCAAAACAATTTTCTTTGTTTTTGTCATTGTCTATCCTCCAATAAATGTTAATAAATAATAGCCGCGGAGATTCCGCGGCTAACAAATTCAGCAACCGAATAGCACTCCGCTTCCGCGACAGTATAACGCATATTCTGCGTTATCCCGGCAGACACAGCCCGGAAAAGCCGTGCAAGCCTCGGCGGTTTTTCCTTTCATCTGCCGCGTTTCCGCGCGTTGATGCAGATTACTGATAAAACCCGCGCCTCTATTACAAACATCATTATAACCATTTTGACAGATTTCGTCAATAGGTTTTGCGGTTTTTGTCGTATTTGCTGCTATTTTGCGGTTCGCATTCTGTAATGCCTTGCACTTTCCGTTTAAATCATTTATAATAAGTTCGGTGATATTTATGAAATGTCTGATCGCGGATCTGGTGGTCGAGCTTGATCCGAAGTTTGAAAATACAAAAACGCTTGCAGCCCCGTTTTTATACGGCGGAAACCGCGAAACCGAGCTTACACTCAGCGTAAGCGACGAATATCTGGATGATATGATGAGCCGCGCCGCGCCGGGAACAACGGCGGAGCAAATGGAAAACTTTCTTTTAAGCTCGTGCTTTAACCGCAGGGCGATCCGCTTTGACACTATGCTTGTCCATTCCTCGGCGCTGGTTTACAACGGCGGCGCTTATTTGTTTTCCGCCGATTCAGGCGTAGGCAAGTCAACGCATACAGGATTGTGGCTTAAGGCGTTCGGCGACAGGGTGCATATTATGAATGACGACAAGCCTGTTGTCAGGCTTTATGACAGCGGCGCCGTCGTTTACGGAACGCCCTTCGACGGCGGCAGCGGTATCGCGTTGAATGAAGCATATCCGCTGAAGGCGATCGTGTTTTTGGAACGCGGAGAAAGAAATTTTGTGCGCGTGCCGGAAAACAAGGAGATCATTCAAAAGCTGTATTTTCAGACAGCACATATGGTCGGAGCCGCGACCGCCGAAAAAATGCTTGAAAATTTTGACCGCCTGATAAAGCTGGCAAAATTTTACGTTTTGACTTGTAATACTGACATTTCGGCGGCGTATACGGCGTTTGAGAATATAATCGGGAACGAATAGAAAAGAGGCTGACTCATTCACTCATTTTTGAGTAATGAGCCAGCCAATTGTTTTTCAGACTGATTTCAGTTTTCGTTATCAATAAACGTCAGCGGATCGGCATAGGCGCCGTTGACCTTGACATAAACGTGGATATGATTGGCTTCTCCTGCTTCGCAGGGCACGGTGCCGAACGCCGCAATGACATCGCCGCGTTCAATTTTGTCGCCCTGCCTGACCTTTACGCTGCCCAGTCCGCAGTAGCCGATCACTACGTTATTGACCGATACCTCTACGGTTTTTCCCAGCAGCTTGTCGTCTTCGATTTTGGTAACCTCGCCGCCGAGCATCGCCATAACGTTTTCGCCGAGCTCTCCGCGAAAATCAACGCCGGTGTGCGGCTTCCAGCTGTTTAGGGTTTTAAAGTATACGCTGTCCGTGCTGTACGGAGTCAGCACAAGCCCGGATTTGGTCGGATAGCTAAGGCTGATATTCGCCGCCATCATCGTTTGCAAAGCGTCGGCGCGCGCCGCCGTGCTGTCTGTGGGCGGAGCCGTGACCGCTTCGGTTTCCTGCGGAGCTGTTGTTTCCGCGGCGGTCGTATCTTCCGTGATCGGGCGCAAGCCCAGCGTAGGAACGGGCACGGTGACATGGGGAACGGGTTCGTTAACAGCCACCGCGCTTGTTGCCGAGACCGAAACAGCTTTCGGCGTCTTTGGATCACGGATGGTGGTGTATGTGGAATAAACCGCCATACAAACGGCGATCAGGCAGATGGCAAACGCCGTATAAAAGCCGATTTTTTCACGGCGTGTCTTTTGCGTTTTTGAATAGTATTTGCTCATAAAAGCACCTCCGACAATAGTATTGCCGAAGGCGGCTGATTTATACAATTTCAAAATTTGTTGCCGAGTCCGTATTTACCGAAAAGAACGGCTCTTATGTTCGGTGATCGGGGAAAAGGGAGTTCAGCAGACCTTCGCAGCCGCGTACGATGTCGCGGTAGGTGCGGTCAAAATTGCCGCAGTACCACGGGTCGGCAATGTTTCCTCCGTCCGCAAAGTCTAGCAGCAGGCTCAGCTTGTTTTCGCGGTCTGCGCCCAGAATACGCAATGCGTTGCGCAGGTTGTTTTTGTCCATACAGATCAGGTGATCATAGCGGTCGTAGTCTGATTTTGTAAGCTGCACGGCGCGTTTTCCGTCGCAGGTTATTCCGTGCCTTTTTAATTCCTCGCGCGCCGGCGGATAGACGGGATTTCCGACGTCGCCCCAAATTTCCTCACGGCTTGTGGCGGAGGACGCGATGACAAACTGATTTTCCAAGCCGCGTTTCTTTACCATATCCTTTAAAATAAATTCAGCCATCGGGCTTCGGCAAATGTTGCCGTGGCATATAAACATTATTCTGATCATTCGTTTTCCTCCGCTGTTTGCTGTAATCAGTATATCAAAACAAAACGCCGAGGTCAAGCGGCAAACCCCCTTGCAGAGCACCTGCAAGGGGAGAGGTCAAACGGATATTAAGGCGGTAAAGGTTTCTTTGCCGGCGATGCCGTCAACGGTCAGGTAGTGATAGTGCTGAAATTCACATACAGCGGATTCGGTGCCGCTGCCGAAGATGCCGTCGACGCCGCCTTCGTCATAGCCGTGACATAGCAGCAGCGCCTGCAAAACAAAAACAGGCAAGCCGTTGTCGCCTGACTTAAGACAGCGAATGCCTCCGTAAATCTCCTTAAGCGTTTCCTGAAAGCTTTTTGCCTTTGTTTCGCTTTTGCCGCCCAAAACGGCTTCGTTTTTTATGATGTTCAAATCGACGTTGCCTTCTATGCCGTCTATTTTGCCGCTGTCGCTGTATTGCCATATGTCGCACTGCCGCGCAGGGCTGCTTGCCCAGTGCGCAAGCCATACGGAATACTTTTTGCGCATAAGGTCATAGTCGATGAAATCTGAAAACCAGCTAGGGCTTGAATACATACCGCCGCGATAGCCTGCCGCCTGAACGGCGTCGATGAAACGGCACGCCATTGCGGTCATTGTCTGCCTGCCCAGCGACATCTGACCGTCCTCCTCCATATCGTAGTAAACAGGAAGCTCAAACGTCTTGCCGCGCAGAATATCAATGCACGCGTTCGCTTCCTGTTCGGCTTGCGCTATGCTGTAGGCGTAGCTGTACCAGTACGCGCCGACGGCAAGCCCTGCGGCTTTTGCGCCCTTGTAATGGTTTTCAAATTGATTGTCACGGGTTGTGCCGAAGCCTGCGCGGATGATCACAGCTTTTATCCCTGCCTTTTTGACTCGCTGCCAGTCTATACTGCTTTGCCACGAGGAAACGTCAATGCAATTCGGCGTCATTCGTCCACCTCCGGCAGAGTAGTGACAACGCTTGTCAGAACAGACAGCACGCCTGCCAGCGCCGAAGCGCTGAGAACGACAAGCCAGTTGACCTCCGTTATCATTGCGGTAGTGCCGATCGTGGCGATCGCTGTCTGAGCAACTGTTTTTGCGGCACGGATAGCCGCTGCTTTGATCCAATTCATATTATCCTTCCTTTCGTTCCAGGTCGTCGATCCTGTGATTGGCGACTTTGATCTTTTCTTCCAAAATGTACGTTCTTTCAATCAGATTGTTATGCTTGTCCTGCTTTTTTTCGAGCTGTTCAATGCGGTACGCCTGCAGCTCGTCGTGCTTTTCCAGTTCCGAGATCAGCTTTTTGTGATTGGCGTTGCTGTTCAAAATGCAGACGATAATCGCCGTAACCGCGCTGATGACAGAGCCGATTATTGTTCCCCACAAGGGACGATCCTCCTTTCTGTAAAAACCCCCCTCATATATAGCGAAAAAACGGAAAAAATTGCATACAACTATGCAACTTTTTCCGTTTGATGAAAAATATTTTTATTTTTGTTTTGTGCAAACCCGATTCAGCTGTGCTTTCGCATATACTCCGCTGTTTTATGAAGTATCTCGCCGCGGTAAAGCTGATCGAGATGACCGGCAAAATCAAGATGATAGCGGCTTTGAAGCGCGTCAAATTTTAGCCGCAGCGCCTGTTCGTCAGCCCTTGGCTTGTCTTTCAGGTAATCGTCAAAGCTCAATTGACGGATATATTCGGAGGAAAGGTGGTAAATACCTACGCCGATCAATCGCACCGGACGCTTTTGAACGCTGTCAAGCAGCTGAGACGCCTCGCGATAAATGTCAACAGCGTTGTCGCAGCTTTCGCAGATTTTGGAACGTGAAATGCTTTTCATATCAGCATAGGTGATTTTCAGCGTCACGCCGCTGCCGTATAGTCCGTGTCGCCGCGCGCGGTTTTCCACGCAGAGCGACAGCAAAAACAGTACGTCGTCCAGCAAGACGAAGCTTGACACATCCTGCTGAAAGGTCAGCTCACGGCTTATTGATTTTGCGTTTTCGGGCTGATAAGGCGTAACCTTGCGGTTGTCAATGCCGCAGGCGAGCTGTGAAAGCCACTGTCCCTGCTTGCCGAGCAGCCGCACGACTTCCTCGCGGTTTTCGCGGATGTCGCGAACGGTGTGAATGCCTGCCGCGTGCAGCTTTTCGGCGGTTTTGGCGCCGACGGTGTAAAGCGCGCGCACGTCGCGCTCGCTCATCATGTCTACAAACGCCTGCGGAGTAAGGATCTCAAAATACCCGTCGGGCTTCTTTTCCTCGCTTGCTGTCTTGGCGGCGGTTTTGGAATAGGCGACTCCTACCGAGCAGGTGAGCCCAAGCTCCGCAAAGGTGCGCCGCTT
Organism: Ruminococcus sp.; assembly: GCA_045129995.1. Taxonomy (GTDB): domain Bacteria; phylum Bacillota; class Clostridia; order Oscillospirales; family Acutalibacteraceae; genus Ruminococcoides. The sequence goes on from JBGUOX010000161.1 coordinate 8,172, forward strand.
GATCAATTGTCCGATGGCACGCGCGCCCTCGGGCGTTTTGGCTTGCTCTGTGACGTCGAGATAGGCTTCATCCAGGGCGACCGCCTGTGAAGCAGAGGCGTATGTCTCCCAGATTTCGTGAAGCTGTGCCGACACCGCTTTGTATTTGTCAAAATTCGGATGCATAAAAATGCCGTTCGGGCAGCGCCTGTACGCTTCCTTGATATTCATTGCCGAATGAATGCCGTATTTGCGCGCTTCATAACTGCACGTTGCTACAACGCCGCGTTCGTGCGGCAGCGACCCGATAATAAGCGGCTTGCCGCGCAGCGAAGGATCGTCGCGCGTTTCCACGGAAGCGTAGAACGCGTCCATATCTACGTGAATGATGATTTGCTCCAAGCTTCCGCCTCCTTGCAAGTGTGATGATAGTATAAGCTATCCCGGAGCGAGCCTCACTCCGGGACGTAATTTTTTACTCTATAGGAAACTCTACTTCGCTCCGCCTTTTATTATAACGGCAGGATGGATTTTTGCAAAGGCGGGCGGCAGCGTCTGTGACGTTATTCTTCTTCGATGCTTTCCGGCAGCAGATCGTTTGGCGTTTCAACGTCCTTGAGCCTGCGCTGGATCTGACGTGTGCGCACGCCGACAAGGGTATCAAGATCCTTGTTTGCCTGTTCCAGACGCTTTTGGGTGCTTTCCAGTACCTTTGCAAAGGAATCAAATTCCTTTTTAACGCTGCCGAGCACCTTCCAAACCTCCGCGCTGCGCTTTTGCACAGCAAGGGTTTTAAAGCCCATTTGAATGGAATTTAGCAGCGCCGCCATGGTGCTTGGACCTGCGATGTTTACCTTGTAGTCGCGCTGCAGCACCTCTACCATACCGCGGTTGACCACCTCGCTGTAAAGCCCTTCAAAGGGCAAAAACATAATCGCAAATTCGGTTGTGTTCGGCGGATCGATATATTTGCTGCTGATGTCCTTTGCCTCGTTTTTGATCGTGGTGATAAGCGTTTTTGCGCACAAATCGATTTGCGCCTTGTCGCCGTTTTCGATCGCCTCGCGCAGCGCCGCGTAGGTGTCGCCGGGAAACTTTGAGTCGATCGGCAGCCAAATGTAGCCGTCGTCCTTTGCCGGCAGCCTGACCGCAAATTCCACCACGTTTTTGCTGCCCTTCTTGGTTGCCACATTTTCGGCGTACTGTTCGGGCGACAGGATCTCGGACAAAATGCTGCCAAGCTGTATTTCGCCGAGAATACCGCGCGTCTTGACGTTTGAAAGCACTTTTTTAAGATCTCCCACGCCTGTGGCAAGGTTTTGCATTTCGCCCAAGCCCTTATATACCTGCTCCAACCGCTGGCTGACAAGCGCGAAGCTCTTGTTCATTTTGTCCTCAAGCGATTTTTCCAGCCGCTCGTCAACGGTTTTTCGCATTTCCTCAAGCTGGCGGTTGTTGTCCTTTTGCATGGAATCCATACGCTTTTCTATGGTTTCGCGGTTGTCGGAAAGCTGCTTGTCAACGGTTCGGCGGATGTTTTCAAGCTGCTGCTCGTTTTGCAGCGAAAAGGTTTTCAGCCTTTCCTCCAACGCGCTCATCTTCTCGTTTTGGCTGTGTGAAAAGCTACGCTGGTTTTCCATCAGCATTTCGCCCATATTTTTTACGCTTGTTTGTGTTTGCGCGCTCAGCTCCTGCCGTAAAACGCTTTGCTGCGACGTCATCTCGTGACGCACTGCGCTTATGATAGTTTCGGTATTATCATTCTTGCTATTATTCTTTGTAAGAACAATAATCAGCGTGATAACGGCAACCGCCAAAGCGGCGGCGCCAATGGCAATCATAATCGTTTCCATCGACTCACTCCTTATTATTTATATGATAGCCCTGAGCAAAACTCAAAAAGCCTGATAAACAGTAAGTTTTTCTCAGATAATAATTTTTTTATCACTCAAAAATATAGAAACA
>JBGUOX010000162.1:0-11477 GCA_045129995.1 Ruminococcus sp.
TTGTAGGGTAAGGGCTTGCCCTTACCGCGGATAAAGCCCTAAAGATTTGTTTCCAACCTGCGGTCAGGGCAAGCCCTGACCCTACAGTTCAAATCAAAAAAACTGGGGTTAACTCAGTAACTCTTTTTCGAGTTTTGAACCAACCCCATTTGCCTTTTGGCAAAGCCAAAAGGCGCCCCTCCTCCGTCACGCCGCATTGCGGCGCGCCACCTCCTCCACCACGGAGGCGGCTTTCTCTTCGTCAAATGTTGTTCTGTAAAATATCTCATTCAGACTTTTTCTAAAATCACAAGCCGGCTCAACCGAGCCGGCTTGTTTTGTACCTTTAAGCGGTAGATTATTTGTGGCTGACGTGCCAAATTTCGTTGGCATATTCGATGATCGCTCTGTCGGAGGAGAACTTGCCTGCGTTGGCAACGTTGAGCAAGCACTTCTTGCCAAACTCCTTGCGGTCTGCATAGTCCGCGTTGGCGCGGATCTTGGTCTCGATATAATCGGGCAGGTCGAGCATCAGGAAGTAATGGTCGGGATCGTGCCAGTGTGTACCTCTTGTCAGCGCGTGGTGCAGCTCACGGAAGCTGCCCTGTCCCTGAGCGCCGTCATCGCTGAACGTGCCGTCGATCAGTGTGTTGACAACTCTCTTGAGCTCGGGATTCTCTTCGATCAAGGCGGCAGGATTGTAGCCTTCCTTCTTGACTCTCTCAATATCCTCAACTCTTGCGCCGAAGATATACTCGTTTTCAACGCCCGCGCACTCCGCGATCTCGATGTTCGCGCCGTCCCATGTGCCAAGGGTAACGGCACCGTTGAGCATAAACTTCATATTGCCGGTACCGGAAGCCTCAAGGCCTGCGGTAGAGGTCTGCTCGGAAATATCAGCGGCAACAACGATCTTTTCCGCATAGGAAACGTTGTAGTTGGAGATGAAGTAAACCTGCAGCAGATCCTTGGTGTCGGGATCGTTGTTCACAAGGTTGGCGATCTCGGTGATATACTTGATGATAGCCTTTGCTCTTGCATAACCGGGAGCAGCCTTAGCGCCGAAGATGAAGGTAGTGGGCGTCCAGTTGGGCAGCTTGCCGTCCTTGATGCGGAAGTAGATAGCCATGATCGAGAACGCGTTGATCAGCTGTCTTTTGTACTCATGCAAACGCTTTACCTGTACGTCAAAAATGGTGTCGGGATTGATGTCAAAGCCGTCCATCTTCTTGATATACTCGGCGAGCTGAACTTTTTTCTTCGCCTTGATCTTGTTGAACTTGGTGATGGTGCGGCTGTCAAGACAATCGTTGAGCACGCTGAGCTTGTCAAGGTTGATCAGCCATTCGTCGCTGCCGACCTTCTCGGTGATGAGGTCTGCAAGCTCGGGGTTGCAAAGACCGAGCCAGCGGCGCTGGGTGATGCCGTTTGTCTTGTTGAGGAAGCGCTCGGGATAAATCTGATACCATTCCTTGAGCAGATCTCTCTTAAGGATCTCGGTATGCAGCTGAGCAACGCCGTTTACATAGGTGCCGGCATAGGTTGCCAGTCTTGCCATATGAACCGCATTGCCGTCGATAATGCGCATCTTTGCGCGCATCTCGTTGGGAACGCCCTTGGACATAAGCTCTTCCTGACACTTGTTGGCGATCAGGCAGATGATGTCATAAATATCGGGGATAACCTGAGTCATCAGGTCGGCGCTCCACTTTTCAAGCGCTTCGCTGAGGACGGTATGGTTGGTGTATGAGCAGGTCTTGCGCGCGATCTCAAACGCGTCGTCAAAGCCCATGCCTTCGTTCTGGAGAAGTCTTACCAGCTCGGGAACGCAGGATACGGGATGGGTGTCGTTGAGCTGAATTGCGTTTTCCTGAGCAAAGAAGCTGAAGTCGTTGCCGTGCTTCGCCTTATAGCGGCGCATAATGTCCTGCAAAGAAGCGGAGCAGAAGAAATACTGCTGCTTAAGTCTGAGCACCTTGCCCTCGTACTGGTTGTCGTTAGGATAGAGCACCTTGGAGATATTCTCGGCGTCGTTCTTTTCCTTTACGGCAGCGTCATACTGGGTGTTGTTGAAGGCGGTGAAATCAAACTCGTTCACAGCTTCCGCCTGCCACAGTCTGAGTGTGTTGATGTTGTCGGTCTTGCAGCCGATAACAGCCATATCATAAGGAACAGCCTTTACGGTTTGATCCTTAAAGGAAACAAGAACAGTCTCGTCCTCTCTGCGGATGCACCAGGGATCCTCAAAGCGCTGCCAGTTGTCGGCGACCTCTACCTGGTAACCGTCCTTGATCAGCTGCTTGAACAAGCCGTACTTATAGCGAATGCCGTAGCCGTCCAGCGGAACCTCCTGGGTTGCCGCGGAATCAAGATAGCAGGCAGCCAGTCTTCCAAGTCCGCCGTTGCCCAGCGCCGCGTCGTCGATCTCTTCAAACACATTGATGTCGATGCCCTTTTTCTTGAGCAGCTTGGTAACTTCCTCCAGAATGCCAAGGCAGTAAAGATTGTTGTACATCATTCTGCCCATCAGGAATTCTGCGGAGAAATAGTACGCGCGTCTTTCGGCGTCGTGCTTTGCCTTGCTTTTTGCCCAGTTGGGAGCGATTTCGCCCATAACCGCCTTGCCAAGGGAGAGGTGCAGCTCAGAGGGAGTCAGCTCCTCAATAGTTTTGCAGTACATTGACTGGGCGGTAAGCTCCAGCTTTTCCATAATGTTAGCCATACTTTTAGTCCTCCAATCGTCCGGTATTCACAGACATTGTTTTTAATTTTTCCGCAAGCGCCTGCGTAAGATCCGCCTTGTCCACTCTCCAGGTCCAGTTGCCTCCGAGAGTAGATGGTGTGTTCATACGTGCTTCCTTGCCCAAACCGAGAAGATCCTGCATCGGCACAATGGCAAGGTCAGCCTTGCTTTCGTATGCGGTGCGGATCAAGCCCCAGTTGAACGGCTCGTTGTCAGGCATTTTGCAGTATCTTCTTGCGAAGCTTATATCCGAAGGATCGGCGGTTTCCAGCCATCCCATAACGGTATCGTTGTCGTGGGTTCCGGTATAAACAACGCAATTGTTGGTGTATTTGTGCGGCAGATAATCATTTTCCTCGCCGCTGTCGAAGGCAAATTCCAGCACCTTCATACCGGGATAACCGGTCTGTTTCATCAGCTCGGTAACGTCGGGCGTCAGTGTGCCGAGATCCTCTGCCACAATTTCAATTTTGCCCAGCGCTTCTTCCATCATACGGAAAAATTCAATGCGCGGACCCTCTACCCACTTGCCGTTGATGGCGTTTTCGGCGGGATAAGGAATGGAATAATAGCTGGCAAAGGCGCGGAAGTGGTCGATACGGGTAATATCATACAGCTTGCTCGCCGCCTTAACGCGCTCAAACCACCACTCGTAATCGGTTTCTCTCAGATAATCCCAATCGTACAGCGGATTTCCCCACAGCTGACCGGTTGCCGAGAAATAATCCGGCGGGCAGCCTGCCACGGCGATCGGATCGCCGTCGTCATAAAGCTGGAACAGCTCGGGATTTGCCCATGTATCGGCGCTGTCCATCGCGACATAAATCGGCATATCGCCCAAAATCTTGATACCCAAGCCGTTTACGTAAGCGCGGAAGGAGCTCCACTGCTCATAAAACTTGAACTGCACAAACTTCCAAAAGTTTACGTCGTTGCGCAGCTTGCGCTCATAGCGGCGAACCGCGGTTTCCTCGCGCATTTTGATGTCCTCGGGCCACTCGGTCCACGAAACCATATCAAAGCTGCTTTTGACAGCCATATACAGCGCATAGTTTTTCAGCCATTTGCTGTTTTTGCGCACAAAATCACGGAACTTCCTTTGATCCTTCTTTTTAAAGTTCTCAAAAGCGGTTCTCAGCACCTTAAAGCGGCTGTTATAGATTTTTTCATAATCAACCTCTTTGTCGCTGCTGCCCCAGTCGTAGCTTTCAACCTCTTTCTTTGTTACCAGACCTTCGGCAATCAGCTTGTCAAGGTCAATCAAATACGGGTTGCCCGCATAGGTTGAAAATGACTGGTACGGCGAGTCGCCGTAGCTTGTCGGGCCAACGGGAAGGATTTGCCAAACCTTTTGTCCGGCCGCCTTCAAAAAGTCCGCAAAGTCGCGGGCCTCTTTTCCGATGGTTCCAATGCCGTAGGGGGAAGGAAGCGAGGTGATAGAGAGAAGAACTCCTGCGCTTCTTGCCATAAAACCAACTCCATTCTGACGGAAAAATTAAATGTTTTTCTACAGGTTTTGTGTGATAATACCCCAAAAACCCATAGTATCATATTAATTTTAGCACAAGTTCTCTAATTTTTCAAGTGTTTTGCTGTGAAACAGGGCTTTATTTTCATTAATTTACATTCTTCAAATTTCTGTCACATTTGCCGCCGTATTTATCCGCCGGCACTTGCAAACCCGACCGGCAAAAGGTATAATAAAATCAGCAAATAATTATTGTATTTCATCACCGACAGGAGGCACCTTATGAACACCTTTGAGCAACTGCAGGAGGTCATTGACAACAGCCGCCGCATTGTATTTTTCGGCGGAGCAGGCGTCAGCACAGAAAGCGGGATCCCCGATTTTCGAAGCGTTGACGGACTGTACAACCAAAAATATGACTATCCCCCCGAAGAAATTTTAAGCCACACTTTTTTTGAGCGCAAGCCCGAGGAGTTTTTCCGCTTTTACCGCGACAAAATGCTTGCCCTTGACAAAAAGCCAAACTCCGCGCATCTGAAACTGGCCGAGCTTGAAAAGGCAGGAAAGCTATTGGCGGTCGTGACGCAGAACATCGACGGTCTGCACCAGGCGGCAGGCAGCCGCAAGGTGTTTGAGCTGCACGGCAGCGTTCTGCGCAACTACTGCCGCCGATGCCGCCGGTTTTATTCCGCGCAGTTTATCAAGGACAGCGAGGGCGTGCCGACCTGCGAGTGCGGCGGCGTTATCAAGCCCGACGTGGTGCTGTATGAGGAGGGCTTGGACGATTCCACCGTCAACGGCGCATTGAGCGCCATTATGCAGGCGGACACCCTGATCATCGCAGGCACCAGCCTTACGGTTTATCCGGCGGCGGGCTTTATCCGCTATTTTCGCGGCGACACTGTTGTGCTGATCAACCGCGACAAAACGCCGTTTGACAGCCGGGCGGATCTGGTGTATCACGAAAAGGTGGGAGAGCTGTTGGGCAAGCTGAAGGTATAAGGCTGACAGGAAAGTTGCCGTCTTAAAATATTTGCAACTTTTTGTAATATATACTTGACATAATGTAACCTAAGTGATATAATGTACTTACAAAACAGTTTATTGTTTCTGTTTTTTTTTTCAGTTAGGAGATGTCGGGTATGAAAGAAACTCAGGTTTGGGCTTTAGGCTTTTTGGCAGGACTGTTGCTTGTGGCGGCGGTTATGTTTATTCGCAATCTCAAAAAAGGCAATGCAGATCCGCAGTTTGACGAGCGCCAGATGGCTGCGCGCAACCAGGCATATAAGCACGCCTTTTTCTCGCTGCTGCTTTACTGCGCGGTGTGCGCGGTTTTGGACGCGCTTGAAATCAAATGGGCAACGCTGACGGCAATTCTTTTCATTGGGATATTTGGATCGGTGTTGCTGTTTGCCGTGATTTGTATCGTCAAGGACGCGTATGAAGGTCTTAATCAACGCCGCAGCAGCTCGCTGTTGCTTTTTTCAGTCGTCGGCGCCGTTAATTTGGCTGTGTTTATTGTCAATGTTGCAGACGGAGAAAGTTTGCTTACCGACGGCTTGCTTAACGAACGTATTTTAAACCCCTGTATGGCGGTTATGTTCTTTGCGCTTGCCGCTGTTTGGTTTTTCAAAAGCAGAACGGAAGCAAAGGCCGGTGAAAGCGAATGAAAAACCTTAAGCTGAAAAGCGCGCGCGCCGCGCTTGATTTGTCGCAGCAGCAGCTCGCTGAAAGAGTCGGAGTAAGCAGGCAAACGATCAACGCCATTGAAAAGGGCGACTACAACCCCACCATCAAGCTTTGCGTAGCCATTTGCCGCACCCTGGGCAAAACGCTGGACGAATTGTTTTGGGAAGAATAATATTTATACTATAATAATATAACCGAATAACAACAGCAAAGCCGGCTCGAACGCTGCAATGTTCGAGCCGGCTTGTTTTATGTAATCATCAAATCGCGGTGACGTTGAGGTCGCTGTCTACCTTGAAGTTTACGGTAACGGGAACCTTGGTGTTGTTGTCGGTGTGGTAGTAAATGGTCATCGAGGATGTGCCGGGCGCCTTGCCGATTATGGAAAAGTCGTAGTGGTTGTTTGCGAAGGTGTAGTCGCAACCCAGCTCTACCAGACCGCCGCCGCCCTGATATGTCCAGTCATAACCATAGGAGGTTTTTCCGGTGGCAGTGACGTGCAGAGGATTTCCCTTTCCGTTCCATACCGCTCCGCTGTGGTGCTTTCCGGGCGCCGCTTCCTGCTTGGGAGCTTCCTGCTTTGTTGCTTCCTGCTTGGGAGCTTCCTGCTTTACCGCTTCCTGCTTTGCCGCATCCTGATTGGCTGCCTTGAGGAAAATGCTGTCCTTTTCGGCCTTGGCGGCGTTGTTTGCCGCTTCGGGCTGAGCCGCGACGCTTGTTTTTGCTGCGGGAGCGTTTCCTGCGCTTTTTTGATTGATCATCGTTACTCCCAACACTACAAAGCTTGCGACGGCCGCCAGTACGCAGCAGCCGGTTGCGATGATGCTGTTGCGGCGCTTTGCGCGCTGCTTGCGCATTGCTTCGTGTGCGCGTCTTGCCTGTAAAAGTTCGTTGCTGCTGAAAATTTCTCTCTCGAAGTTGTTGTTGTTGATTCTGTTGTTTTTCATTTTGATTTCTCCTTTTTGTTTTGTTTTTGTTTTGTTTTCGTCTTGTTGTCTTGACTGTGACTATATTGTAGCAAACCGATAACAACAAAAGCATAACAAAAAAGAGGCTTTTTTAAATTTTTTTAAAAAATTTTTTATTTTTCTTACGCCGCGGCAGAAAACGCGGGGTTTGGATGGGGATTTTGCAAATTTTTGCAAATTTGCATTTATTTACAGCTGTAGTTTTTTGAAAATCGTTGTTCTTCCATTTAAAAAAACGATCTGCTATACTTAAGATACAGGGTAACAAAAGCACAGAAAACGCGGGCGTACGGAAGCGTTTTTGATTGGAAGGGATGCCCTGACAGACCTTGAGAGGCGCGTACCGGTAGCGTTTTTGAAGCGTCGCATTCGTAAATACTATTATTATATAAATCGTTATTAAACGAGAAAGGATCATCAAAATGTGCAAAAACATTTTTAATAACATTCGTCAGAGATTTGACATCGTATCCCGCGTGGCATTTTTGGCAGGCGTACGTGAATCGGTGTTTCGCAACGAATACGAACCGATGGACGAAGCATGCTTTGACGAGCTGATAAATGATCAAAACGCGCGTATTATCCGCAACCTGTGTGCACTGCGCACGCTGATCGAGCAAAACTACTCTGTTATCAATTACGAGATGAACGCAGAGATCAAAAATTTGGACAACGTTGCCAACGCCGACGTCGTCGCCTGTGTGCGGGCGCTGGAGGCGGACGGCATTGCACTGGTAACACCCAACCTGCGGCTTGACCGCTATGTGATAAAAATCAACGGCTTGATTTCCGACCGCATCAACAACTGCCGCCGCCTTTTCCCAGACCAAGTGCGTTGGGACTACATTAAAGAGCTGTTCGTGATGCCCGGAGGAACCACCGAAGAAGGAGTAAAAGCCGAGGGCTTTCGCTATCAGCGAAACAAACCGCTTTATCCCTATCAGGTGTATTTGGGATATTTGCCGAACACCGAGCCCGAAAACATTTTGTACAACGACAAAAAGCTGCTTTCCCTGATTTATGCTTATCATCAGGACAAATTTACCGCGTATGGTTTGGTGACGGAAAGGGACACCGACGCGCGTGAGATCCTGACGGCGTTCCTGCGCCGGAATGAACGCACGGTCATTGTTATTGACGGCGAGAACTCAAATCCCGGTAAGGCGCTGGAGATGCTGCTGTACATCGAGCAGGAAAACCTTGCCGACAAAATTTCCAAGGTGATCTTGTACAACGACGTCAACACGGGTTCGACGTGGCGGCTGCCGGAAGCGTATTCGGGAATAAGCTTCATTAGCCGGATGACCAGACGCGTCAAAGAGAACAAATCGCTTGTGGACATTCGTCTTTCGGCAGGACTGTGCCGCGAGCATTACCAAAATATGGCGGATTCGTTTATTATTCTTGCCAGCGATTCGGATTACTGCGGCGTGATTGAGGAGCTGCCCGACGCGCATTTTTTGGTGATGACGGAGTACGATAAGTGCAGCAACGATATGGTGAACGCGCTGGACAAGCTGGGAGCGTCCCACGCTGAGCTTGACGAATTTGAGCCCGACAGCGAACGTTTGGTTTTGCTGGCGCTGGCGGACGCTTTGCCGCAGCGCATCAACAAGGCGCTGAATGGTGTGAATGTGTTTGAGTTTATCCGAGAGCTTTGTCCGGACGCCGTAAGCCGTCTGAGCGCCGCACAGAAGAAGAACACCGCGCAGAAATTTGCGGCTTCGCTTCGGTTGACGGTCGGCAGCAATGGCGAGCTGAACATTTCCGCGGACACCGCGCAGGATCGCGCCTGACAAAACCATCTAACAGAACAATCAACTACGGTTTCTAATTAATAAGGAGGATTTATGTTTTTAACAGCAGCATTTACAGCCATTGCCGCCAAAACGGTGGTGGAAATTATCGGTAGCAGCCTGATCATAGCCGGCGGAATGTGTACTTCCATTTATAAAATACAAAAGGAAAACCAAAAAAGATAAGAAGGAGAAGAAATTATGGGTATTATCGGCGTGATTTTGACTGCGGCAGGCACTATTCTTACAGTGATCGGCAAAGCGATGAAATGATGATAAAAGGGTTGGCTCGGCGAGCCAACCCTTACTCTTATATTCAGTTTTTCAACAGTTTGTCGCGTTCGGCGACCGCTTCTTTGGTGTAGTTATGGTTTTCGCCAAGGCGCGTCCTGCGGATTTGGATGACCTGATCGATCGTTTGTAACGCAGCTTCTTTATTGCCCTTTTCCTTTTGCAGATAAAACAGGTTCATCAAGCCCCACGCGTAGTCGGGATGGTTTTTTCCGTAAAGCCTTTCGCGTATCGCAAGGGATTCGTTGATGTAATCCTCCGCCGTTTTCAAGTTGCCCAAGGATGTGTGATCGTTGCCCAAAAGCGCATATGACGCGGCAATGTCGGAATCGTCAAGTTGATTCTCCAGTCGGATGTCAAGCGCTTTTTTGTGATAATCCGCGGCATTTTTGTAGTCTCCGACGCGGTGATAATAGGTGCCGAGGTTGTGGTAGGAATAGGCAAGGTCGCGCTTTTCAGCGTTGTTATTCTTGCGCATTTCCAACGCTTCTTTATAGTATTTCTCGCACAATTTGTAGTATTCGCTCTTCTTGCTGTCCTGTTCCCTGTTCGCCATATTGATATACACTACGCCGATGGCGTTTAATGCCTCGGCTTTTTTCAACGGGTCGGTAAGGTGCTCAAGAGCCGTAAGATCGTTTTCGAGCGCGCCGTCCAGATCGGATGCCTTACGCAGCACCTCGCCGAGAGATCGGTAGCTTTTTCCGAGCGCGTCGTCGTTTTTAGCAAACTTGATCGCTTTTTTGTAATGCTCTATCGCCTCCGGATAATCCGCCAGACGTTGGCGTGCCTGACCACCTTTGATGAAGAGGGCATTTTTTTCGGTATCGGACACGGCTTGGTTTTCTTCGCACAGCGCGATCAGCCGCTCGCAGATGTTTTTAGCGGCATAAAACTGATGAGCCTCATAGCAATAATCCGCGAACGAAAGGAAGCGACGAAGCACATCGTCGTTCATTTCGCCGTCGAAGTTGAGCCGCTGCGTTACGCTTTCGCACACGCGGCATAAATCCTCGCGAAAATTCTTCGCTTTGGGATTTTTCAACGCGTCAGAAATCGCATCTGCTGTTTTTTTGTGCATGGAATAGGAATAGGCTGTGCCATTGTCCGCCTTAAGCAGATCGCGGATGATCGGGTGCAGATAATAGGTCGATTCCTTGTATTCAACCCATCTTTTGTTATACAATTTTGTGATGTAGGAATAGTATTCTTTACACAAATACTTTTGCAGCAAATTACCGCGCACACCTTTTTCGGGCAGGATATACAGCGTATGCAGCGCGCACTTTTCATTATCATTCAGCTCTGCCATATTGTAAAGTGAACGCAATCCTTTGACGATCCCGTCGTCCTCATCCACCGCGTTTTGCCGCAGGCGATCTGCCGCATCACCGCAAAGCATTGCGTCCTCATTGATAACACCTGCCACGATTTCGATCATTTTTGTGTGACCGTTGATCAGCTTTAAAATTTCGCGCAACGCCGCTTCGTCGTCCTCGTCCAAATCCTTCTCGGTTAACAGATTTTTAAACAGCTCCAGCTGTTCATCCTCGGTAAGCGCTGTGACCTCAAGCGGATTATAGTCCTTGAACTTTTGCGGCAGCCTGGTGGTAACGATCTTGTGAAAACCATAATTCTCGCAAAAGCTTTTAAACAGCGTTAAGTCCAACTTCTCGTTGTCGGCGTTGTCAAAAATAACCATCAGCTTATCCTTGGTGTTTTTCAAAAAATTTTTACGGTATTCCAGCATATCATTTTTCTGTCTGTCTTTTTCATCCAGATTTTTAAATGAAATGCTGAGAACAGCGTCCTCAAAGCTTTTGCCTTCTTCAAAAACAGCTTGTATGACACAGTCATAATCGTTTTTATGCGAATTGGTATATTTTTTTACAAGCTCGGTTTTGCCGATTCCTCCGATGCCGTGAAGTACAACATATCCGTCTTTGTTTAGGCGTTCTTTGATTTTGCCCATCAGCTCTTCGCGCCCGATGAAATCGGAAGAAACAATAAATTCTTTTACGCCGTTAGGATGCGGCTCGTCCGGCTTTTCGGCGACGCCCGGTTTATTGTAAAGCCCTTCGTCAAACATACGAAGCAGATAGCTTTTCAGCGTGTCGCCATCTCTTCCCTCACAGTAGTCAAACGTTGCCCCTGCGTCGCGCACAATAGCTATATACTTTTTCAAATACTTGTCATCCGGTTCCAGATAAGATTTTTTGCAAATCGCCTCATAAAAAACTTCCGGTTTGATGCGATCCCGATAAATATTAAGACCCGGATATGTTCCGCTGATAACCTTCCCAACCCGATTAATGCTTTGTACTTTTAAGTCGTACAGCACATCGCTCAATTCTGTTTTATTTAAAGCCGGAAAGCAACCTTGGTCTGTTAAAAACTTAAAAACATCGCCTTGATGGATCTTATGCATTAAACTCTCACTCCGTTTCATTATATATATAGCCCTGAGCAAAACTCAAAAAGCCTGATAAACAGTAAGTTTTTCTCAGATAATAATTTTTTTATCACTCAAAAATATAGAAACA
>JBGUOX010000163.1:0-30418 GCA_045129995.1 Ruminococcus sp.
CCCCGGGGGTTTTCAGGAATCGGCAAAAAAGGGCAATCTCCCCACTTTTTCTCGGGAATCGGCAAAAAATAGGGAACAAGCCCCCAAAAAAGGTATAATTATAGGTAAGATTCACCACTTAGAAGGGAAAATAACGATGGCAGAAGAAACTGAAAAACGGACGTGCAAGATATGCTCATTGCCCATTCCTCCAAACAGAAGAAAAGGCGCAGTGTACTGTTGCTCCGAATGCTCCGAAAAAGCCAAGCGGGATATACTTTTTAATAAGAAGCGGCATAGGAAAGCCATGCAGAAAGCCGAAAAGCGCGTGACAGAGGAATTATCCGAACAGGCGTTCGAAAGAATGACGGATGATACGCAACTGGACATGCTCCGTTTTTGCCGGGAAGTGCTGAAAACCGCAATGTCCGACGCGGACACTTCGCCCGCCTGTCTTGCCGGACTGTGCAAACAGCTTATCGAAGTCAACAGCGAAATAACCGCAATCAACGAAGCCGAAGCCAAAAGCGAGAATGTTTTGGAACGTTTGAGCGGCGAAAATGTTGTAACGCCGGCAGAAGATGAAGTATTCCAAGGCGTATAAAATATGGCTGAACTTTCAAAAATCGCCAAACACTGCATATACCCTCAAACAATCACGACCTCGAGAATGCCTTACGTGGCAAAGGTTGCGGAACAATTCGGCATACGCTTTGACGACTGGCAAAACGATATAGGCTCGCTCATTCTCGGTAAAGACTCCTCAGGCAAATACGCCGCAGGCGTTGGCGGCGTTGGTTTGAGCATTTGTCGCCAGACCGGTAAAACGTTTCTTATCGGAGGACTGATAACATGCCTGTGCATTATCGATAAGAACACCACCGTTCTGTGGACGGCTCACAGGACGCGAACGAGCGGCGAAACATTCCGAAGCATGATCAGCCTTGCAAACAACAGCAAAATAGAACCGTTCGTACAAACAATCAGACGTGGAAACGGGAAAGAAGAAATCAGTTTTACGAACGGTTCGCGTATCCTGTTTGGAGCGCGCGAACAGGGGTTCGGGCGCGGATTCCAAAATATTGACATTGAAATTTTTGATGAAGCTCAAATCCTGACAGAGAAAGCGTTAGACGATATGCTCCCGGCTACAAGCACGGCGCAGAATGCTTTGACCGTGTACATGGGTACGCCGCCGCGACCGTCCGACCCGGGTGAGGTTTTCAAGCTGATGAGAGAAAACGCTTTAAACGGAGAATCGTCGGACTCGGTTTGGGTTGAGTTCGGAGCAGACCGTGACGCGAAACCGGACGACCGAAACCAGTGGCAGAAAGCGAACCCAAGCTATCCCCACCGAACCTCAGAAGCCGCTATTTTGAGACTTAAAAAACAGTTGGGAGAGGATTCGTTCAGACGCGAATGCTTAGGTATTTGGGATGAGATGGCAGAGTCGGAGGGGTTGCCGCTCAAACTTTGGCGAGAATCCGCGGTTGAAGACCCGCAGGTCGCGGGATTGTCTGCGGCGTGCGGTTTGGACATGTCGCCCGACCGGCAGTCTCTGGCGATTGGCACGGCATTTCTCAATTCGGACGGTACTGCTCACGTGGAGCTTGCCAAATTTGAGGACGCTCACGCTAACGGGATTGCGTGGGCGGCGGACTGGGTGGCAGACCACTGGCCACGGCTTACGGCTTGCACGATAGACTCGTACAGTCCCGCCATGGTTTTACTCCCTGAACTTGAAGCGCGGCATGTGAAAGTGACGGTAAGCCGCACGCGCAAAACTGCGGACGCTTGCGGGCGGCTCGTGGACATGCTGAACGCTGGCAAACTCACTCACCGTCCCGCATATCATGCGCAAGCGTTGGAAAACGCGGTGAACGGGTGCGCTCGCCGAACTCTGGGACAATCGGGGCTTTTCACGTGGTCGCGTAAGAATGCGGATGTTAACATATGCCCGCTGATAGCCGTCACTTTGGCTCTTGACGGGGTTTGCACGTCCAAACGCCGTCCCGGGCGCAAAATGCGGGTAATGCATTAGAATGTTTGTAGAATTGGGTTTGTTGGAAGGTTTTAGAAATGGCTGTTTTTTCCGCAGAGTTTGCGAATGTTGAGAAGAACGCGGCGTTAAACGGTTTCAAATGCGTGCCTGTGCCGGGCGCAGTGTCGGAAGCCGAAGCCGATACAGTGAACAGGCTTGTCTCGCTTTGGCGCGACAAGTACGAGAAAAACCGGGTTAAAACCGCCTATTTCAACTGCGAACAAGAAATAAAGAACCTTAACGTGTCGCTCCCGTCTGATTTTGCGCGGCGTTGCCGCGCACGGGTCGGCTGGTGTGCGAAAGCGGTCAAAAGCCTAGCCGATTTCACTGTCTACGACGGGTTAGACGGAATTCCGGAGGATTCGCCTGTTTATGCTCTCTCGGCTGTGAACGATTTAGAGTTCGTGATTTCTCAAGCAGTAACATCAGCATACAAACACGGTTTCAGTCTCCTTACTGTTTACCGCGGCTTGTCCGGTGCGGCTAAAGTCCAAGCGCGCTCGGCTTTGTCAAGTTCTGCTGTTTGGGATTTCGAATCACAAACAATCAAAAGCGCATTCACCATAACCGGGTACGATTCCGAAGGGCGTGTAACCTCTTTCTGCGTTTTTGTGCCCGGGGCGATTCTCCAATTCGCAAACATTAACGGGGATTGGACTGTAAAACGAGTAAACACTCTGCCGGGCATTGTGACGGCTGTGCCGATTGTCTATGACCCTCAGTTGGATCGTCCTTTCGGACGGTCAAGAATCACAAAAGCATTGAGAAGCTACACGGATATGGCTGTGCGCACGCTCGTGAGAATGGAAGCCAGCGCAGAATTCTATTCTGTGCCGAAACTCTGGTTTCTGGGTCTTGACCCCGAAGCAATGTCGGGCGACGGGTGGACGAGTCTCATATCACAGATTAACGCAATATCTCGCGACGAGGACGGGAACACGGCAAGCCCATATCAGGTTCAGCAGGCTAGCATGAGTCCGCACGCGGAAATGTTGCGGACTCTCGCTCTGTTGGCGGCTTCTGAAACAAACTTGCCCGCCTCAGATTTGGGCGTAAACATGGCTGTCCCGCAGTCCGCAGAAGCGTTAGCGGAAGCAGAACGCAAGCTCACCCGTGAAGCAGACAGGCAAAACAGTTTATATTCTAAAGCCGTCAAACAGGCTCTCGTCTGCGCGTCAAAACTTGACATAAACGTAAACAATAATCCGCAAACAGCGGAGGACGCGGCAAAACTGCGCGTACTGTTTAAGCCTACGCAAGAGCAGAGCGCGGGAGCGCGCGGCGACATGTTCGCTAAAATCGCGGCAAACGTGCCATCTTACGTGTCTACCGTTCAAGCGTGGCGCAGTCTCGGGTTCTCAGACGAGGACGCGCTCGCGATTCTGCGAGAGGTTCGAAAAGATAATGCGCTCTCGTTTTTGGAGCGTGCGGCAAATTCTGGGGGCAACATTTCAACTGTTGCAGAAAATGCAACAGTTGCAGAAAATACAGCTGTTGCAGAAAATACAACAGCTGAAAGCACGCTAAGCGAGAGCGAGGAGTGATGGCTTCAGCGGCTCAGCGCAGACAATGGCTTATAAATAATATGCGTCGTGCGGTCGCGGCTTGCGAAAAACGCGGTGTCGACGATTTTCTGCAAGCGTGGGACGGGGCGGCATTGTTAGACGAGGACACGGCAACAGGGTTATTAAAAGATGTTGCCTCGTCAATCGTTGCCCGTGAAAGTGAAGCCGTAGGCTTGGCGGCGGCTGAATTTTACGACGAGTTGAGAGCCTTAGAAGTTGAAGCCGACGGTTTTATGGCTGAACCCGTGTCCGCGGATTTCGGAAGAGTGCAGGAAGCGGCGGAGAATCTGCTTACGCGTTACGCTGAATCAGAGGAAGCACGGCGGCTCGTGTTTAATGCTCTTAAAAACGCGATTTCAGGGTGGATTGCGAACGCTGAAAGAGAGACAATCGCAGAAAACGCGAAACGGGACAAGAAGAAAGCTCTGTATGCGTTTGTGCCGTCGTCGTCGCCGTGCGCGTTTTGTGCGGTCATGGCTTCACGTGGTCTGATGGCCAACAGGAAAGATAAAGAATACGGGCGCGCGAGAATGCACGATAATTGTTCGTGTCTCGCCGTGCCTGCATGGCATGCTTCGGTGAACGTGTGGGGCAAGGGCAAACGTCCCGAATATTGGGAGGAATTCTACTATCAGGCGGAAGGAAAACTGCGAGAAAACGGGGCAACGAATATTAATATTCGCGATGTTTGCGCGGAAATGCGCCGGCAGAACCCGGCGAAGTTTAAAAGCTGAAAAAAAAAATGCTCTTGTTTCCGGGTTTGCGCCCGAACGCGCGCAGAAACAAGAGCATGCTCTCTGCCGTTGGCAGGAGTAAAGAGGTATAAATCATTATACACAACAGTTGACGAAAGGTCAATCATGATAGAAAACGCTAGTAGGTTCAGAGTAGAAAAAAATGATGCAATAAGCTTTTTACAATCATTCGAATCTGAATCAGTCGAAGCTGTCGTGGCCGACCCGCCGTATTGTACTCATTCGCGGTATTCTGCAACCGGGCACTATGAGTGCGGTGATGGCATTGTCGGTGACAATAAAGACGCGCATACGAATTATATGTTTATGCGCAGGTGGATGGGTGAATGTTTCAGGATTCTCAAACCGGGTAGCAGAATGTTCGTATTTTGTGATAAGAACAATATTTTTCTTACGCAACCGGCTGGAGTGGAGTCATGCTTTAAATATGGAGGATTTATTACGTGGTGCAAAACGAATTCGCGGCCGGCAAAAATGCGGTTCGCAAAGACTTGCGAGTATGCGTTAGAATTTTATAAAGGCGATTTTAAAATTCCATCCGACAAGTATCCTAAAGATTACCATGTCGAAAGCGCACCATCAGGCAAGGAGCGTGTGCACCAAATGCAAAAACCTGTGGAGCTTATAAAAAAGCTTCTTACTTTTACCCCTGAAAATGGGCTTGTTGTCGACCCGTTCTGCGGGTCGGGTTCAACCGGTGTAGCGGCTTTGGAATTGGGTTTTCGTTTTATGGGTTCGGACTTGTCGGACAAGTGCGTGGAAGTGAGCACTCGCAGGTGCAGGAATGCCGCAGAAAAGTTTGAAGAAAAAATAAAAGATAATACTGTATGACTAGTAGTCATATGGTATAATATAAGTGTGCTCAATCCGATATTTGCCATTTCCGGGTTGGCGGTTTTTTTCCTAAGCGTTGCTGTTACTTAACAGAATTGAGCAGAGGAGAAACAAAACAGAAAGGCTTGTTTTTTGTTTTGTTTTTCTTCTGCTCCTCCCTTATTGAAAGGGTATACGGCATGCTTTACGAGGATTGGTCGTGAAAGGATTACGAAGATGTCGGACGCAGAATCTGCGGTGTCTGAAACAGAAAAGAACGCCGAACCTGTCGAAACTGTGAAAGATCAGCCTGAAGCCGAAAAAGCGGCTGACAAGGCTGTTCAGAATGAAGAACAAGCCAATAAAAATACGCTTGAAATAGTACGTGAAGAATCCAAAAAATGGGAAGCACAAGCGCGCGAAAGCAGTGCGAAACTTGAAGACTTGCAGAAACAGTTGGACGAAGCGAGAGTCAAAATTTCAAGTATCCAGAACAGTGCTGAAATTGACCGTGCAAGGTTTGCGGCGGCCGAAAAATTCGGCGTACCGTCCGAATTTCTGCAAGGCTCGAACGCTGAACAGTTCGAAGAATCTGCAAAGCGTTTGAAGGATTGGAAGACTCATCAGGATTTTAGCCGCACGGACACGCTAAGTCTCGGAAACGAGCCTGCGCCGGCTGAAAATGAAGAACGCAAGTCACAGCGTTTTCTGCTAAACGTGCTGAAAAACTCGAGACACTGATTTTTAATTTTTCATATTTTGCCTGATTTTTGATTGGAAAGGATAAAAAAAAAATGGCAGAAGCAATAAAGACTGACAGATTCGACCTGCCGGATCATCTTGTAGGCGAGATTCTCAAACAGGTAACGTCGGATTCGGCTGTTGCCCGTTTGAGCGCGAAAAAGCCGATGAAGTTCGGCAACCAGCACCTCATCAGTTTCACTCAAGCTCCGCGTGCCGAATTTGTAGGCGAGGGGGATAACAAGTCCGCGTCCGGCGCAGAATTCAAGAATTTCAAGGCCGTACCCCGCAAATCGCAGGTCACCGTTCGTGTGACAGATGAGGTGGACTGGGCAGACGAGGATTATCAGCTTCAAATTCTCGGCACACTCGTTGACGCTGGCGCTAATGCGCTTGCCCGTGCGCTCGACTTGGGTTTGTTCTACAGGCTGAACCCTCTCACAGGTACGGAAACAGACTGGACTAACTATCTGAATGCGACAACAAATCGTGTGACCGCTACCGCTTCTCCTTCGGAAGATATTGAGAAAGCGGCTCAGCTTGTTCTTACTAAGAACGATGAAGGCTACGATGTGAACGGTTTGGCGTTCTCCAAACAGTTTGCCAACAGTCTTGCTAATGAGAAGGATAAGCAGGGGCGCAGGCTTTATCCTGAACTCGGTTTAGGCGTGAACGCTACCAGTTTTAACGGCATTAACACGGCTGTATCATCTACAGTGAATCCGCCCGAGGCGGCTGTAAAACCCGGCGTGAACGCGATTGTCGGCGATTTTGTGAACGGCGCATACTGGGGTATTCAGCGTAGCCTGCCGGTGACGGTTCTCAGGTCGGGTGACCCTGACGGTTTGGGTGACCTTGCACGCAAAAATCATTTGGCATTGCGCATGGAAGTTGTCTATGCTTGGTATGTTGATGTTGACCGTTTCGCCGTCATTGAGAACGCGAAAACATCGAAGTAATGCCGATAATGCCTGAAATGTTTAATACGAATAGCGAAAGTGCGTTGAATCGTTTGCCGCTTGCCGCCGAAAATTCGGCGGCGGCGGCTTCACCTTTTGCGACGGTGAAAGATTTGGAGAAGCGTTGGCATTCGCTCACTCAGGAGGAACGCGAGCGCGCGGAAATTCTTCTGTCTGACGCGTCCGAAATTATTCGGACTCGCTACCCGCATTCGCCCGAACGTGTGTCGGCAGAGGTTCTCCGTGCTGTCGTGTGCGCGATGGTTCGGCGTGCCATGACCTCAGCAGACCGTGAGGGAATAACTCAGGAAACTGAAACTACAGGCCCTTTCTCAAACTCTTTCACATACGCGAATCCTGGACAGAATCTGTATATTACTAAGGAAGAGCGAGAGCTTTTGGGACAGGGGTTGAGAGCTTTTCATATTGACATAAGCGGGGGGCGTTATGCTGATTGAAGGCGAGTGGATAACAGTGTACAAACCCGAACAAAGGTTCGATGAGGACGGCAACCCGGTTGCCGGAAAGCTCAAAAGGTTTATGGATACCACCGCTTTCATTAAGCCTTCTGACAGTTTGCCGACAGTTGACGGCAAGGGCGAGAAAGCGGCTTATTGTTGCACTGTGTATGTTCGGTCTACACAGTCTGTCCCGATCCAGAGGGGCGATGTTATCGAGTTTGCGCGCGACGGCATTGTTAAACGGGCGCGAGTGAAGACTGCGAGTTCGTGGCGAGATTATAAACGCAAACAGCCTATCGGTGCAGTGTTTGAATGCTCCGATTACGGTTACGGGGAGTAATGGAGAATAAAGAATGCGTGCTAATCCTAAATTTGTTTTGAATCGTCCGCAGGTTAAAAAGCAGGTTCTGCAAAGTAAGGAAATGCAGAATATTGTTTTTAACGCTGTTAAAGAAGCGAGAGGAGCACGTGCAAGCGTGCGAGTGTATAAGAGCGGTTCGAACGCTTCTCGCGCAAGCGTTTATATTTCGCCGTGGCAGAATAGTCCCGCAGGCGCGGCCGCCGCCGCCTCAGTCGCGTGGAGGGTTCACCTGTGACGTTGCGCCCCCCGTTTAACGCTTGCCGTTTCGCTCCAAAAGTTTTGAATTTTCTGCGTGTAAACTTGCCTGAATTTGACTCTTTGCCGGTAACGTATTCGTCGGTAAGAACACACTGCACAAACGGGTTCGAGGTTGTGTGCGAGCCTGCGGGCGGTTCTCCCGTAACAGAAATAACACGCAACGAGCGGCTTGTCTTCACTGTCTACGACTGCGGCGAGTCCAAAACGGCTGACATTGTTACGCTAGAAAAACTGGCATTCGAGATTGCCGCAACACTCACGAGTGAGAAGACTCAGTCGGACTCGGAATTGTCGGATTCTGTGGACGCGGTTTTCGAGTCGGGAGTGTTTCGCACTGCGGACGGGGAGCGGCTCTGCGCAAGCTTTATAATGCATTACAATGTGCTTTCTTACACTGTCTAAATTATGCTGTTAAATGGTATAATTGTTTTTGTTTAGAACTTTGGAAAGGGTTGTAACGTGGCAGACAATGACAAGACCGTCGAAAAAGCCCCGCTCTTGCAGGGAGATTCTGCACCGCAGAAGCTGACGGCAGACACGGACTACATCAAGAAGAACAACGATGCAGGCAAAGTGCGGCTTATTAAACAGTATGCTCTGTATTTGGCAGATTCTAACGACACCGCATTTGTAATGCCTACAAGCACGGACTGGACTCCTCCGGAAGGTCATTTCCCGATCGGCTATTCGAAAGAAGACGGCGCAGTACTCCACCCGGAAACGGGCGATGAAACGGAGATTAAAGCGCACAACGGCGATATCGTTTACAGTTCCGTGGACGGCGGTTATTGGACGCTCCAGCTTGGAGCGATTGAATGCAAGCGCAGAGTAGTCAACGTGTATTTTGACCAGACTCCTGGCGTGGACTCTGTGCATGTGAACGGCGTTACATCGAACAAAGAATACAAGCTTGTGCTTGCAGGTCTCGACCAGTCGGACAAGCCGTTCATTCTGTGTGCGGAGCGTGTGAAAGTATCTGAACGCGAAGACTTGACTTTCACGTATTCTGATACGCTCACTTTCAGTTTCACGTTTAAGATTTTGACTCCGGCGGGCGCGGGCAAAAACCAGTTCGATATTTTCGGATTGGCTGTCGATTAAAATTTTCTTATTCTTGGGCGGCGGCTTGTTTTTCTGCGGTTTTGGAATGTTTCGGGGGTTCTTACCGGTTTCTTTCCTCGAAGGATTCTACCCCTTCAAATTGCAGAGAACGCCGCCGCCCGCTCCTATAATTTAGAATCAAAAAGGATATAAAATGAGCGTTAAAAAAGACTACACTCAGGTAACTGTCAACGATGAGAACCTCGAAAACGACATTCATTTAGAATGTTTGGGTTGCAAGCTTGACTTGCCGTCCTTGTCGGGCGGCGACTTGCCGTTGGACGTGATGGAGGTTATTCTTCAAATTCAGTCGAACGGCGGGGATCTGAATAATCTTTCGGACGCGGAGTCGTTCAAGTTTGCGGGCGCATTGTACGCATATTTTAAACGATTCTACCCTGATTTTTGGGAGAAACTCCGTGGAGAGAAAAAAGCGGTTGCATATATTAACGCGCTTGTTTCGGCATGGTGGGAGCAGTCCGAATCTGACCCAAAAGCATAGTTTTATGTTATTTTTTGGAGGACAGAGAAGCGCGCAACGCTTTTGATTTTGACTGTTTAAGCCGTTTCGGGCGTGTTTTCCGTTTTCCGAAAACATGCGAATATGTGCAAGGCAAGCGTTCGGACTGCTCGTGGTTGTTCGTTTGGGGTCTTCTCTGCGAACTGTTGAAAGAGCGAGACTCTCATTGTTTCGCATTCCTTGCCGGCTACTCGTACGTACCGTCGGGAGCGGAACGCGTGTATTGGGACGGTCTGGAACTTTCGGGCAAGCTTAAGAAGAAAGGCTACCGTCCGTACACGGATAAGAGGTCGGACTTGTTGCGGCGCATGGCTCTCAGCCAGTCTACAGGCAGAGAGAATGCGGAGCGAGAGAAGCTCAAAAAATTTTTTCATATACAAGAAATGCCCGAAAGTTCGGGCGGCGAGTGAGGAGCGCAGAAGATGGCTGGCGCAGGTGCGAGTTCGATTGGAACGCTTTATTATAAGGTCGAACCGTCCACGGAGGGGTTCGGCAAGAAAATCGAGTCTCAGCTTGCCGGGAGCGTTTCTAAGGGCGCGGCCGCCGGCGCGCAGTCGGGCGGCGCGTCGCTTCTTTCAAAAATCGGGAGCGCGTTCGGGCGTGTCGGCTCAATCGGCGTAAAAGCTATTGCCGGCGTAGCTTCTGCGGTCGGGGGCGTAGCCGTTCAGGGCGGTATCAGTCGCGCGCTGAAAATTGAGCAGGCGCAGGCAAACCTAAAAGGCTTGAAACACGACACCGCCGATATTACAGAGATAATGAAAAACGCGAACGCGGCGGTCAAAGGTACTGCGTTCGGCTTGGACGAGGCCGCGAGTGTTGCTTCGCTTTTATCGTCGGCGGGAGTCAAAAGCGGCGCGGAACTCGAAGGAGTCCTCACCACTATTGCGGACACCGCAACGATCTCCGGTGATTCGATGGAAGACATGGGGCAGATCTTCGCTAAAATTGCGGCGAAAGGCAAAATTCAGGGCGAGGAAATGCTACAGCTTAACGCTCACAATATTCCGATCCTTGACATTCTCGCCAAGAAATTGGGCGTGTCTTCTGAAGAAGTCTCGAAAATGGTTTCGAAAGGTCAAGTCGATTTCAAAACCTTTTCGGAAGCCATGCATGATTACATGGGGGGCGCGGCTCAAGCGTCGGGCGAAACGTTCAAAGGCGCGCTGGCTAATATGCGCGCCGCTCTCGGACGTTTCGGCCAACAATTGGGCGCGTCACCCGTGCTGACCAGTCTTACTAAAATTTTTGGGAGTATAACTCCGCTTATCGATAAGATAACAGCCAAATTTTTAGAGGCTTCTGACGGTATCAGCGAGGTCGGAGAAAACGGGCAGAGAACTTTTACGCCTTTAGAACGCATTGTGAACGCGGTGTGTTCGGGTATTGACAGGCTTACGGCCGCTATCGATTCAGGTGATGTAAGTCTTGCGAGTCTCGGAAAGAGTTTCGCCGGTGTTGCCGGCGGTTTCGGGACTCTTGCCGCTGTGGGCGGCGGGGTCTTGCCTAAGATTGCGAAAAACGCGGATTCAGTGTCGGCCGCATTCGGCATGGCGGGCGGCAAGATTAAAGGCTTTGTGGCTGAAATGCTGAAAGCCAAGCCCGCCGAAATCCTCGAAGTCGATTTTTCGGATAATTTCGGTAGTGCGGAACTCAAGAAAGTCGGAGAACAGGCGGGAGCGGCGGCTGATTCGATTAAAGGCAAATTCGCGAGCGTTTTCGGGGTTGAGATTCCTGAAAACGCTAAAAAATCCGCTTCGGGGTTGAACGAGTCCGCGGCCGCCGCTCAAAAAGCCGCCGCGCAAATAAACTCGAACATGAAAGCCGTGAAAGATACGGGGAAAGCTTCGGAGGAGGCGAAAGAAAAAACAGGTCTGCTTCAGAAAGCGTTTGAAAACCTCAAAAGCGTCGGCTCTGGCGTGTCCGGAGCGGTAGGCGGTATCTCACAAGCCGTCGGTATTTTCGGTGCGGCTCTCAAAGGTTTAAGCATTGTAGGTGCAGTCGGAGGGCTTGTCGCGGGGCTTGGAATGCTTGAAAGCACGACGGGCGGCATGCTGTCAAGCATGTTGGATAATCTCACAGCCCAGCTTCCGGGCATTTTTGAGCGTGCGGTAGAGTTTATAAACAGTCAATTGCCCGCATTCATTTCATCGGGCGCGGGGCTGATAGAAGCACTTCTCAATGCTGTTATAACAACGCTCCCGGAACTTGTCACCGTTCTGGCTACGGGATTAACCGCACTTGTGGAAGGCGTGAGCGGAATGCTCCCAACCCTGATTCCCCTAGGCGTAAAGCTTATTCTAACGCTTGCACAGAGCATTATCGATAATTTGCCTGCGCTTGTTACTGCCGGATTGTCTCTTTTTGAGGGGCTTGTGGAAGGGTTCACGCAGGCTTTGCCTGTAATTATAGGAATGCTCCCATCCTTGATTTCGTCGATTATTGAGAGCCTTGTGCAAATATTGCCAGCCCTGTTTGCTTCTGCGGGCAGGATTTTTGAAGCCGTGTTTGACGGGCTTATACAATGCGTGCCAGTGCTTTTGAATCTTCTCCCGGACTTGGTGGCTGAAATTATAACCGCTCTGGCCGATCTAAGCGTAATGTTTGCTGACGCGGCTGTTGCTTGGGTTGAAAGTTTGAGCGACGGGTTTGATTTCGGCGAATTTATCGGAAAATTGGGCGAGTTTCTAGGTCAGCTTTGGGAGAAAATCACGGAAGCCGCACCAAAAATCGGGGAAGCATTCAAAAAAATATTTACTGAAGCTTTCCCTAAACTTTGGGAAGCGTTGACGGAATTGTTGCCGAAACTTTGGGAGAACCTGCAACCGCTTTTGAGCATGGCAGGAGACTTGCTGGTTCAGCTTCTGGGTAAGCTTGCAGAGTTTGGCGGCATGGCTTTGTCTTGGCTTGTTGAGAACGCTCCGAAAATGGCGGCGGGTTTGGCGTCCTGGTTTGCCGAAATGCTACCGAAAGCAGTATCAGGATTGCTCAGCCTGCTCACGAAAATTATCGAATTTGCGGGACAGGCGATCGCGTGGCTTGTACAATCCGCTCCGGGGATGGTGGCGGCTTTGGGTGAGTGGTTTATTCAAATGTTGCCCTCTCTTGTTTCGGGTTTGGCGAGTCTGATCTCTAAATTGCCGGGGTTTGTTGCCGACGTTCTAATGTGGATTGGCGGCTTGGCTTGGCAACTCGCGGGAGCTGTAGGCTCATGGTTTCTTGAAATGCTGGCCGCGTTCGGCAGAGGCGTTGTTGACATGCTTGCCGCGGTTTGGAATTTTGGCGGCAATATTATTAGTACTCTTGCTGATTCATTGTCGGGTTTGTGGAACGGCATTAAAGGCTGTTTTGACAAGCTTGTAAACTTTTTCAACATTTCTAACTGGATAGAAAAAGGCAAGAGCCTTGTCAAAGGCATTGCCGATGGTATTACGAATGCGGCGTCCATGATTTGGAATGCGATTAAAGGCGTTTTCGGGGGCATGTGGGGTTGGATTTCGGATAAAATGGGATGGGGGAGCGGCGAGGCTTCCGTGTCTTACTCGGCGGAGGTTGAGCCGGTTCTGCAAAGCATGCCGTCACTGTTTGCCCCCCTTGTTTTCGCAGGCTTGCCTTCGGGCGCGGCAGAAGCTGTCGTACCGTCTTATGCGGACACGCCAAACGTGAGCAAAGGCAAGGACAGCAGTGTGAACGCTTCTGCCGGCATGGTGAACCAGAATTTCAATATTAAGGTTGTTCGAGCGGAGGATGATTTGTCGAGCGCGGCAAGCGTATTGTACCGTCAAGCCATGCGCACTGCGCGTATTTCGGGAGGTTTGAGAGTTGGTTAAACATGTTACACGGTTGAGCTTGTACAGGCTTAGAAACGGGGTTTGCGATTCTAAGCCTTACGCTGTTTTTGACGGCTACTATGGTGAGGAACGCGAAACGCCGTATTCGCTTTACCTTGGGGAGGAGGGTGCGGAAGGCTGGTATTCCACGCCGTCCGCGAAAGTCGCGGCTTCGGACAGGTGGGGTGACGGCAAGCACCCGGTGCAGGCTGAACAGGTTTTCTACGAGTCGAAAACCGCGGTTTTCCACTGTGTGGCCGTGGACAGGCGAGAACCGTTTAACAGGGCGCATAATGCGTGGATTCCCGCACTGTCGGGGGTTTCGCAAATCGTTCGGGCAAGGTTTGAAGACTCTCCTTATTCGGACGATAAAACAAGGATTCTCGACGGCTCTTTCGACACGTTCATGGACGGGTATATTACAGTCGATATTCCAGAATCCCCCGCACATCGCGCGTTCTCTGAATTTGAGATTACTTTGACGGCTAACAATCCTCGCCGTTTCGCGTGGACACCTATGTCTGCGGAGATGAACGCGACAGAAAAACGCGGCGGCTCTGGCTTAGAGTACGGCGAACATGCGACGGGTCTTAAATATCCGCTCTCGTACGGTGTTCTTTCTTGGACACACCGCGCTATCCTTAAAAACGAGGGGACGGCGCGAAGCTGGCCGATATTCAGAGTGCAAGGAGCGTTCGCGGACGGGGTGAAACTTCTTTTTTCAGATAATACGGGTCAAAAAAATTATTGGCTTCAATATCCGAATCCGTTGAGCAGTTTTGATGTTCTTGTTTTTGACTGCGCAAACGAGCGCGCGTTTTTAAACGGCTCGGATGTTACGAGAAATCTTGAACACAGGCAATTCCCTTGTGTGGAGTCTTCCGCACGGTTCGGAGACAATGCGCACCTTACGTGTGAGCTTGCAAGCAGCGGGACAGGCAAGGTTGTGTGTGAGGTTCGAAACGCTTATCTTTAGAATATTTGGATAACAGAGAAAGAAAGGATAGAATCGATGGCTGAAAACACTACGGGTCTCGGCATTGCGCCGCTCACTGCGACGGGCGAGGGTGTTACGCCGCTCATGCACCGTCGCACGATTGCGGGGCGGTGGGCTAACGTCGGAATCGTAAACGGGCTTACGCTGTCTACGACGGACAGCATGGCATACAGAATCTCTGACGGCGTTGCGGTCGTATCCTCCTCCGATTTGGACGGCATGGTTGAAATGCCGATAAACGCGCAAGAAATAAAAGTATCCGCAGGCGATTCAACGTATTCGAGAATAGACGTGATCTATGCGTACCAGTCGAACACTGCAACGGATAATACTGTGCATGTCGAATGCTTAGAGGGTACTCCTGCCGCAACACCTCAACGCCCGACAGTCCCCGCAAACGGCGTAATGATCGGAGTTTTCACTTTGCCTGCGAAAGCTACGTCTACGAAAGCGGCGAAGTTCGCATATTACGGGGTTAAAGCGTGCTTGCGCGGCGCAAGCCTCGGCATGCTTGGCAGGAATTGGGAGAAGCGCGACGGAGACTACGGCGGCGGGATACGTGAATGGTATTACGAGTTGCCTGTATCGTTTACAGTAGGTTGCGAACACCTTGTGATGGCGCAGTTTGAAATGACTGCGAATGCTTGGAACGGAAGTTATAACACTCAGCTTGTATCGTTTCAACTGGACGGACAGGAGGTTGAAGCGAGCGCGTCCGAACGGCGGTTCGGGACGGATTGGGAGGACTGGTCGCCTTTCAAAATATTTAAAGTTTCTAAAGGCTACCATACAGTGAGGATTCGGATCGGGTGTACGAATAAAGAAAAAGACGACACGGGCATTTCATATCACTATAATAACGGTTCTGATCCGTTCACTTATAAAGGTTACTGTTTGACAGTGTGGGATCTCGGCGCAGTATAAGGAGTCACTGATGGCTTGGCATGTTTGGCTTTTCGACGGACTGACCGGGGTTTTAGACCGTGAAATCAATATCGGTTCTTTCTCGTGGAAGGTTACAGTTTCCGACTCGTCTTTCGACACTGCGAAAGACAGGAATGTCGGGAAAGACGAGTTTGGCGGCGTAAGCCTGCCGTGGGAGGTTTTCGGCAATGTTACGGAAACGGAACGGCGAGACCTTATAGCACCTTATCGACGCGGATTGTGTTTGATGTGGGAGGACAACCGCAAACGCTTATTTCCGATCGTTGCCGGCATTATTTCGAGCTTGTCTGAGAAAAGAACGGAAGCTCAAATCAGTTTAGATTCGCCTTTGGCTGTTCTCTCTCGGCGTTATATGGTTCACGATAATGATTTTGGTACGAATCCTGAACACACTGCGCCTGGTGTTTTCGAATATAAAGGCTTGTCGCTCCGGGCTATCGCCTGCCGTGTGATAGACGTTTGTACGAATCGCCGCAAGAACGGGCGTCTGCCGTTAGACCTGCCGTACTTGCGTGAGCGGGGGTCGCACGAGCGAACATACAAGGATAACGATATACAAAATCTTTCTTGTGCAGATATTCTCAAGAAGATTGCGAATGTTCAAGACGGGGTGGACATGCAGTTCAGACCCGTTTACGATGAATCGTCACGCCGCATTTTCTGGCGTTTTGTCGCCGGGGATGATGTGAACAAGACTATCAGCACAACAAACACGCATTATTTTATTAATTCGCAACGGCTTCAAACGCTCCAAGATATAACGATAGATCATTCGAATCATTGTAACCGAATCTATTCTGTTGGAGCGACACCCGAAGACCAAGAATTGTCGACAGTAGCAATGGTCGAGAATATGAGCATGTGCGAGAGCGCGAATCCGTATATTATGACGGAAGCGTGCATTTCGGATTCTGAAACAGAAAATTACGACCTGTTGCGAGGTCATGCTTTGAACTTGCTTAACGTTCAAGCGCGGCCGCTGATTCAAATAAAAGGCTCTTTCAATTTGTCGGATATTTCGGACGCGACTGGTGAACCAGTTTACAATATCGGAAAAATTTTTGCGGGAGAACGCGCCGACGTTCTCATAAAAAACTTTCCAACAATACGCGAACGATTGTTCGAATGCCGTATTATGGAATTGTCCGGCAACAATTCCGATACGGTGAATATTGTGTTCGATGTTATGCCCGACCCGTTTTTCGAATAACACATTATATATATAGTATGGTGAAAAAATATTATGCTCCACTATAAGCTGAAACCTGAACCCGATGAACTGCCGTATATTGCCGCTCAAACAGCTTTTGAACGAGCGACGGCGGCTGAAAACGCTTTACGCAAAACCGTTGCCGCGGTTTCACGGCAAAACGCGCAAACATTACGGCAGATAGTATTACAGCCAAGCCTAGAACCTGTTCTTACAGGAGCAGACAGCAAAAATGGGGAAGAATGGTATGAAACAGGCTTCTGCGCGCTCACAGATTCAGAAAGCGCAGTATCAGGTTCAGCCTGTTACAGTCTCCCTGAGAGCGGTCCGGCAATATTGGAGCTTGTGAATGCGCGAGGTGAAATTCGCAGAATCAGGCTTGGAGAATCCGGCAAAGGAGAACGAGTCGAACGCGCTTTTTTTACTACGCTCACGGTTAAAAAAGGGTATAATAATATAAAGCTTCGCATTGTCTGCGGCGAAGGGGAAAACGTCAAACAAAGCGCAGAGAATCCGGGTTTTGTTCTATCTGTTTGCGGAATCGGAGTGTGTAAGAAATGCTAGATTTTTTCTGTTACCTGATGAGTTCAGGCACTTTTAGTGCGTTGATTGCTGGACTGTTGAACAGGCGAACCGAAAAACGCACGAAAACTCGCATTGAAAACACGGCAGTAACCGCTTCGAACGATACGGAGAAATATGCGGAAGGTTTGCGCAAGCTATTGTATTTGAATATTGAGCAAATATACGAAAAATCAAGCTTTGTCGGGTACTGTGCGGCACACAGTTTGAGAGAAGCCGAAGAACTGTATTCGCTTTACAAGAACCTCGGAGGCAACGGGATGTGCGAAACGTTTATCCGCCGCATACGAAAAATGCCTAGCCGTGAAGAGTATGATCGGGGGAACGCCTCACAGAAAGAGGAGGTGGACGAAAAATGACAAGCACAAGCTTGCCGCACGCAAACGTGTTCACTCCAAACCATTACAACGGGCGTAACGGCTACACGGTAGACCACATTACCTTGCACATTATGGTCGGCACGCTGTCCGGCACGGACACGGTTTTTATGAACCCGAACTACCGTGCAAGTTCGCACTACGGGATTGGAGGCAACGGCGACATCCACCAGTATGTTGACGAGGACAACGGGTCGTGGGCTGACGGAGACATGGCTTCCGATTGTTCGGGAATCACAATCGAACACGAAGGCGGAAGCCCGTCCATCCGATGTACGGACGCGTGCGTGGAAGCGTCAGCACAACTTTGCGCTGATATTTCACGCAGATATAATTTAGGCTTTTTGAAACACGACGGGTTGAACGGGAATGTGTACCTGCACCGTGAAGTCCCCGGCACAGACCATGCAGGCTGTCCCGACCTTGCTCCAAACGGATTGCCGGTGGACAGGGTTTTGGCGCGTGCAAACGAGATTTTGACTGGACAAGAAATAAAACCTATCAAGGAGGAAGATATGCCATTGAACGCTTTTGTCCGTCTCGGAGACGAGCCGGGAATATGCTATTTTGACGGGTGCGGTCTTCGGTCTGTCGACCATCCTGACGAGATGGAAGCAATAAACATTATTGCGCGTGAGACAGAAGGGAAAGATTTGCCTTTGGTTGGCGTTGGAACTGCTGAAGCTCCATATCATGCAAGGCTTCTCGCTCTACTCCAGCGTGAATACCGTTAACGTTTTTCTGCCGGTTAAAAAATTTTTTGGGAAGGAGTATACAAAATGGCGGACGTTTTAGACAAAGTGATTACTTTAGGCTCGGTTGTCGGCGGCGATGGCGGAGGCAAACCTGGACGCGACGGGTTCAGTCCGATTACAAAACTTGAAGACCTCGGAGAGTCCGTACGTTTCACGGTTACGGACGCTACGCACTCTGATTCCGTCGAAATCGCTAAAGGGAAAAACGGCGAAAAAGGCGAAAAAGGCGATAAAGGAGATAAAGGCGACAAGGGCGACAAGGGCGACAAGGGCGATAAAGGCGATAAAGGAGATAAGGGAACTCAGCTGACTGTCGAAAAAAAAACGGACAGTCTCACAATCAGAACTTCTGACGGTTTAACAGCCGTAATCCCTTTTCCTTCCTATGTCGCAGATCTGATAATAAGCTAAAACAATACACATAAAAAACTGGAAAGGAACGCGAATGTCCGTACCC
The DNA here is from genome assembly GCA_045129995.1 of Ruminococcus sp. Taxonomy (GTDB): domain Bacteria; phylum Bacillota; class Clostridia; order Oscillospirales; family Acutalibacteraceae; genus Ruminococcoides. The sequence goes on from JBGUOX010000163.1 coordinate 18,705, forward strand.
TTGAAATGGTCTTATAAAACAGGTATTGAAACCGATTGGTGTAAAAGCACGGCTGACCAGAAGGCAAGAATGAAAGCCGTCAACAAGATTTTCAGTGAGTCGATCGGACAGAATTGTGTTGTCCTTGTCAACGATGAGAGCGACGACAAAGACGGAAGCAGAGTACGCGTGCTCATTGACAGCGGCGACTGGAAAGGCGAATACCTTCTAAGCCTGCCGAAGCAAAACGCCGACGATTCAGTAGACTTCCACTTGTGTGCATATTGGAAGAATGACGTGTTTTTTCTGACGACCGACGCTACCGCAACAGCGTGGGATGGCGGCAATCGCGATGTCAGAAATTCCAGGCTCAGCGCGCACATGCTTATGTACGCTTGCAAAATCGTCGAATATAACGGGACAGTAAACATTTACTATATTTCACCAATGTTGAACAGCGCTAAAACAGAAACACGTCTGCTTGACGTTTTCCCGATGTTGGACAGGCCGCTCCATTACAGCAGTGAGGTTCATCCATCGTACCGTTCGATAATGCCGGCATACCCGATCCCGGCCGAAGTGACCTATTACGGGAATATGCCGAACCACATGCCCGGCGTATTCTATTCGCCCGAAGGCGAGATCGGAGAAGACAAAAACTACAGTATCACGATTAACGGGCGAAGCATAAGAATGTATCCGACAGGTTCGGTTTTCTTTCTTGTTGACGAATAGAAACGGAGGAGCATATGAGTAACATCGAAAATAAGGTAATTAATGTTGGACGTATTGTCGGCGGAGACGGAGGCAAGGACGGTAAAGACGGGTTCAGTCCGATTACAAAGCTTGAAGACATCGGAGATTCTGTGCGTTTTACTGTGACGGACGCTACCCACTCTGATTCCGTCGAAATCGCTAAAGGCAAGAACGGCGAAAAAGGCGACAAGGGCGACAAGGGCGACAAGGGAGACAAGGGAGACAAAGGCGAAAACGGCGAAAAAGGAGAAAACGGCGAAAAAGGCGAAAAAGGCGAAAAAGGCGAAAAAGGAGAAGACGGGTTCAGCCCCGTTATTACGGTGGACACTGACGGCCGCAAGTGCATTATTCACGTTCAGAATAAAGACTCGGAGCAGACAACCGTTATACCGATTTATGAAACGCCGGATTTTGACCCGGTCACGATTATAGATCCGGCGCACGATTCTATGCGCGAAAGCGACACAGTTACCATCAAGGAGAAGCAGAATGGCTGAATGGACTCGCGTCACAGGAACGCTTACGGCGTGGAATGAAGAAAACGCTCCGGCAGAAGATCTTCTTGCCGCAGTGCAGGAAGTCCTACCGACGGATGTTTGTCCGACGTGGTTTAATAGAGATAATATCAGTATTTGGTATGTGAAAACCAGAAATTTTGGACAACATAATGGTTTTTGGAATTTTAGTTTGCCTACGGTAAAAACCTCGGAAGTACCCGGAAGCGAGAGCTTGAGCGTTCATCTTGTTTCCTACGTGCGCGATAATGCGGTGTTCATCGGCACGGACGCTGACTCGTATGTTTTGGATACTCACAAGCCTTACGAACCAGCTCCGGATCATAAACTTGACAGCTGGAATACTCTCCTTAATTCGCACTGCATAGCCTATATTGAAGGATTCAAAAGCGAAGCGGCGAATGGGCTGTTAACGGCTGCTTATATAGGTCGAGAGCATGGAAAGATTCAGTTTAAAAAACTGTATAATAACGTTATATCGTTTTACAGTCCGCATGTGACCTGCAAAGAACCGCAACGTAGTCTTAGTTTATATCCTCCGGCATGCAAATGGGAGGAAGGATATGGAGTAAGACATGTGTTCAAACCAAGATATTTGGCTATAGCACCAGGCTACGATTACCACTTTTACGGGCCTTACACGTACAGGAGCGTAAACACTCCAAACAAGGTCTACACGCAAACGCACGGCTGTTTCTTCCTGGTAGGGGATGCCGAAGACTATGCGCCGCAAACCGAACCCGCGCAGAATTAACGCGTCTCGGCGCAACGAAGTGTGCAAGCGGGTTCTTGCGGCTTACGACCGTTGTTATTTGTGCGGCAAGCCGGTTGATAAGACGCTTAAGAACCCGCATCCGCTTGCGCCGCAGGTAGACGAGATTATTCCTGTATCTTTTGGCGGTTCGCCATACGATTTTTCGAATTGCCGGCTTGCGCACCGGCAATGCAATATTTATCGTTCTAACCATTCGGTGGAATGGGCGCAGGCACGCTTGCAGGGCGTAAGACAAGAGCGGGCCGCTCTTCTGCCCGTAATCGCTTCAGATTTCTAGCCTTTTTGCCGAATATCGGACGCAATGACGCGCAACACGCCGAAGAATTTTTTAGTCTTAAATTTTTGAGCATGCTTCAATGTCTTATTTTCCAAATAGTTCAGTTCATGCGGTGCATAGAAACGACGCGCACGGTGTTTTGAATAATGCTACAATATTAGTAGTATATGTTACGCATGAAAAGGAGATCGGAAAAAATGGCAATAAGCAAAGCCGAAACAAAATACATTCGCGAAAGAACAGGAACAGCACAAGACGAACTCGCAGAATTATTCGGCATGAAATCCGTTTCACGAATACAGAGAATAGAAAACCCAAATACGCTCGAAACGCCTACAGAACAGCAAAAAGAAATATGCAGAGAACTTTTTAAAGCTCATATAAGCGGAACGCAGACAGGCAGAACGGGCTTTTACTCGAGTAAAAAAGATTACGAGAAAACAGAACCTCTCGCCCTCGCCGCAAGAGGTCAGCTAAACGCGCAGGCAGAAGAATTTGCGCTCCTTAAAATCATGAAAGGTGAAGATCCGGAAGACTTTTATATCGGGCATAGAAAAAGCGATGAGAATATGAGGAGAGCAAAATTAAAACGGCTCAGAAACAATTTGAAAATGACTTCATCCGACTGCGCAAAGCTTGTCGGATTAAAACCACGCTCTATCCTCATTTACGAAACAGCGGACGGCAGATCGGTTCCGTCCGACGAACAGCTGGACAAAATGGATGCAATGCTTAAACAGGTTATAGAATATTGCCGTAATTTGTCGCAACATATCGACGACGAGACTGTAGCGGTGCGCAGTTACAGAGACGAAGCTCATTACAAAAAATATAATTTAGAGTCGAATTCTCCGTTTTGGCTTCATTCCGCAAAAATAAATATTCTTGAATTGTTCGAGGAGCAGAAAAAAGATTGTAAAACAGGAACGGTGATAAGAATGTTTTATCCGGAAGAAGTTCCCGAAGAAAAAGAGGATTTGAAGTGGATTCCGCTTTTAGTTTAGTGTAGAATAGGTTTTGCGCAAAACATCCTTAAAATGTTAAAACCCCCTTTTTTAGGGGGTTTTATTTTTTTTTGTTGAGGGATACTTTGGATTTTAATTTCTAATTTTTTTCTAAATATAAAATATTTTTTTCGTTTTTGACTTGACTTTATCAATTTTGAATACTATCATATTAAATATGAAAAGTTACAGAACAGGAAACATTATAAAACAGCTCAGACGAGAAACAAGAGCAGAACAATTGACCATACAAGAGCAAGCCGAAAATATAGGCGTATCAACATCTACGCTGTATCGCAGATACAAAACAGGCACTCTGTTATTAAGCGATTTTATATTGCTTTGCCAAAAATTAAACATTTCGCCAACCAAAATAATCGAAAAAGCAGAAAAGAGTGCCAAGAAAAATGGAATCTCGCACAGATAACAGCAGAACAGAAAGAAACGTTTCAGCGAAACGCGAAGCCCCCGAAGTTTACGAACGCCGTCAGGACAGCGTGCTGGCCGCAACAGGACTAGGCATAATGTGCAATTCATGCGCATTTTATGCGCTTTTTGATGTTATGCCTCAGAATATAGCGTTCGCGCTTTTCAATTTCGGAGCATGGCCGACAGCATTCGCAATTTATCGAACTTGGCGGCGTTGGAAAGAACAGGACATCAAACAGGGAGAACAGGACAAGAACAGCTCCGAATCTTTCGACGAGGAGAGGATGTTGGAATTTTGAGCAGACAGAAGCAGAAAGGCACGGCGTTTGAGAGCGCGGTAGTCAAATATCTTCAAGCCGTTTCAAACGATACGGAGGGAACGATCCGCCGCGAGGTTTTGCACGGCAAAACCGACGAAGGAGATATTAAAGGGCTTAAAGTCAACGGCAAGCCTGCAATATTGGAGTGCAAGAATTATTCAAACTATGCGGGGCATTTGTCCGACTGGCTCGAACAGGCGTTAAACGAAGCGGGCAATGCGGATGCGGATTATGCTTTCGTGGTTTTTAAACGCCGCGGAAGCGGATTATCGACGCTTGAAAGTATCGGAGACCAGTATGTTTTGACGGATTTGCGCACGCTTGCAAAGATTGCGAATCTTGGCATTCTTGCGCCCGTGGAACGTTTCAAAGACTAGAATTTTAGAAAATTTGCAAAAAGTTTTGCCCGTGAACCGTTACATCTTTTGATATAACGTTACGCGCGGCATTTGGCAACGCTCAAAACCAATAGAAGAAAGGAAAACCAAAAGTGAGCAACAAAATAGAAACCGCAGAAAAAACAGCAGACAAACAGATAAAAGAACGGATTCGCAATGAGCAGATTGAAAAACTGGCAGGCGTGATTCTTGAAAACAAGAAACGTGCAGAGGAGTGCGCAGAAAAAATCAAGACTGCTCAGCAGGAAATATTGAAGCTTTTGGACGGCGTCATAAAACCCGTTGACACGCCGACAGCGTACGTGAGCGTGCGCAAAGGGGCAAAACGTTTGAATGCTAAGAAAGCGGAAGCGTTGTATACGCCCGAAAAACGTCCGGAATTGTACAAGATTGTGCCTGACGCGGCGGCGTTCAAGATTCTTCTGTCTGACGAGGAAAAAAAGGAAGTGTACACAGAGTCCGAACCGGTCGTAACCGTGACCGCGAAAACCGGAAAAACCGCGTAACCAAAGGGGATAATAATCTAATGGAACATTCGGAACTTTTAAAAAAGGTGGCGGCCGCCAAAAATCTGCCGCACGTCGGTAAAACAGAAGAATCCGCGCGCGCATGGAACGAATACAAGCGGATTATTGAAAACAATATTATAAACCGTCCGCGCGCCCAACAGCGCGAAATCGGGGCAAGCGAGCTGGGAACGGACTGTCTGCGCTGTCTTGCTAAAAGGCTTCTCGGCTACGAGCGAGGACAGTCTGCGGCTTGGCTTCCCGAAATCGGGACGGCGGTTCACGCTGAACTTGAAAAAACGTTCAACAACGCAGACCCCGAATACAAGAGATTCTATACGGAGCGTGAGCTGTATATCGGGCATTTGAGCATGCCTGACGGGTCTAAAATGCGTGTCGGAGGTCATGCGGACTTGTACGACCGTGAGACCTGCACGGTAGTCGATTGGAAGGTTGTCGGCGAGTACACGCGCAGGAAAGTGCAGTTTAAAGGCATTTCACAACAATATAAAGTCCAAATAAATCTTTATGCGGCCGCTCTTCAAAACGAGGGGGAAGCCGTGACGCGCTGTGCCGTCTATTTTCTGCCGCGCGACGCGGCAACGTTGGAAGCCGCGCAAGTTTACGAAGCGCGACCCGACCGCAATATCGCGGTTTGGTCGTTTGATCGGGCTCAGACAATGCTCGACTGTTTCGCGCTCGTCAAAAACGAGCATGGCGAAACAACCTTGTCGGATTGGATAGAGTGTCTACCGAAAGCCGATTGTTTTCAATGCCCGTCTTATGCTCCGCGCCCGTTCGTGGACGCGTCGAAACTGCCGGCGCAATGTTTCGAGCTGGAAAAGAATTTCAGAGCCGAATACGCTCCTGGAAATTAGAAAAAAATTAGAGAAAGGAAAAAATAATATGTCCGAAGAAAATACAGGATTCGGAGTGGACACGGACAAGAGCTTATCCGATATTCTCGGCGGCGGCGGCGACGTTTCCCCGTTTTTTACAGGCGAAAGCGTCCCCGGCGATGAGGTTTCGGGCAAGATTAGGAGCGTTAAAGTGTTTCAGCCGTACGTTTACGGTACGCAGACCCCGGCAACGTTTCAGAAGTCGGGCAAGCCTAAATTCAAGGCTGTATTCGAGATTGAGAATGAGAACGGAGTTTTTTCTGTTTTTGTGAATCTTTGGGGTTTGCAGAGGGACGCGCTGACATCAGCGAAAAACCGTTTCGGGCGTTTTCCGGCGGAGGGCGATTTTATGCGCGCAAAGTTTGCAGAATACGTGCCACAGAAAAACGGGCTTAACCCTGCGAAAAAATACGAATACGAGTTTAGTATAGGGTCTGCGGCTGAAAACGCGCCAGCGGCGGAGAAAAAGCCCGAAATAGGCGCGGAGGGTGTTTCTGATTCGCGCAAACAGAAAATTATTAAACTCTCAAAGCTGGATTGGAGTTTGGCTGAAATCGCGGACATGACGCACAGCACCAAAGAGCAGGTGCGTGAGGTTCTGTCGGAGGATTCACAGTCTGAACCTGCTCCGGAGTTCTAAGTTGAAGAAATTTGTAACGCGTGTAACGCGCGCACGCGCGTATATATATATAGTCTCAAAACCTAAAAATATTTATATATAGAATAGGCGTTACAGACGTTACATGCGTTACATCCCTTTATTTTCAAGGGGTTAGAGTGTTACGCCTAAAAACTTTTAAGCGTTACAATACTGTTTTTAGGCGTAACAATTGTAAGATCTGCGGAGGGGGCTACAAAGATGAATGCTCAAGATTACTACGTTTTCGACAATGTGCCGAATGCGAACAAGTACGTTCAAACTGTATACAATAGGCTTGTTTTGGATACGACTGGCGAAGACTTCGACTTCTACGACAGGTACGCGCGTTGCGTCAAATGCCCGCAATTCAAAGACGGCAAGAATCGCGACCTCGGCTTAATACTGCCCGTGGAATGCTGTCGAATTCTGTGGGATTTAAAACTTGGAGCGTTCTGCGTGTCCGAAGACGAGCAAGAACTTTGGGTGCGTGAAGTTGACGGAATGCGCGGCCGCAAGCTCGAATCTTGGAAACGTTGCGAGGACGTATGCAGTGTTTACAATGTGCCTAAACAGCAGAGCAATGAAGCATGGCATAACCAAATTGTAAGAGAGTGTTTAAAACAGCCTGAACGGATGATTCGAGGTGTCAAATTCAAGTATCATGCGTTCATGTTTGACCGCGGTCGTGTCCGTCTGTTGAACGTTGAAGACCCAAGATTCAACAATCCTTTCGAATTGACGATTGATGCGGACTTGGACGAGTTGAACGTTGACGAGGCTAGAAGCTTGCTGGCAGAATGCTGTGCGGATTCTGCGAGCGAGTCGAATCTTCGCCGAATGTTCGCCTGTCCGTTCTTGGAAGAATACAAGCATTTTTCTTTTATTTTGAGCGGGAACGGCGGCAACGGAAAGGGGATTATTCTCAACGCATTGTCAAACGCGTTTAGCGACACGTGCAGGAGCGTTGACGCTTCACGTCTTCTCGGAGGACGCCAAGGCAACACTGCCAGTTTTCCTGCGGAGCAGGAAGCGGCAAGAACCCGAGGAGCGTTCTGGATTTACGATGAGGACGCAGACGAGATCGGACTGCGTCAAATGTCTGTCCTAAAAAAAATCAGCACGGGCGACACGCTCACGTCACGTGAAATCGGGCGCAACGCCGTAGCTTTCAAAAACCGTGCAACCTTGATTATCGCGACGAACGACGATGTTGTAACAAGCCTTAACGCGGCTTCAGACAGGCGTATTGTCCGCGTCCGAATGAGAGACGGGCGCAAGGCGGAAGAGTTCGAGCCGCTGATACGGTTCACGCGCAGAAAAGAGGGAGCGTACGCGTTTATTGCTCTGTCGTGTTTCGAATGGTTGCGCAACGGGCAGGAAGCCATGCAAGTGTCCGCTTCGAACGCCGTATTAACGGAAGCCGAAGAATGGATAGCTGATGAGATTAACGAGAACGGGTACGCGTTCAACAGGTTTAACCCGTTTAAGCCGAAAAATCACGAAACGCGCACGGCGTGCGCGAAAATGGGTCTTAAAAGCGTTGTCCGACGGATTGACGGTCAGCCGTGCAGAGTGCTTGTAGTGTGCGACGAACACAGGTTTGCTCCGTACCGGGAGCAGTCGCAGACAGTCGAAGCGGAGAATATAAACGCTGTCGCGTTGCCTGAACCGATTGAGAATGTTGCCCCGTCCGATTTAAAACAAATGTTTGAATGCTCGTTTGTGCCGTGCGGCCGCGACAAGGTCGCCCGAAACTGGAAGCAGAACTCGGAAAACGGGGGATTGTCCGAAATCCCCGGAGACGGGACACCGTACGGCGTAGTTCCCGGCGACGGTTTCTGCGTTATTGACTGTGACGCTCCGAAAAACAGCGGCGAGTGCGACGGGTTTACCGCTCTCAGCCGTCAGGTCGGCGAATACGGGAGCGACGCTTTGCCTGAAACTTGGGCGGTGAGAACGCCAAGCGGCGGCTTGCACTTGTACTACAAGATTCCTCAGTCTTTGTGCGGCAAGCTTAAGAACTGCGTGCGCGCTGGAGGACTGCCCGTCGATATTCGGTGTGAGGGGAAAGGCTACACGGTCGGAGCGGGAAGCGTGACGGACAAAGGCGAATACAGGCTTTGCGGTTTGCCCGCTTCGGACACTGTGCCGGAAATGTCTCCGCAACTGTGCGACTGGCTGAAAATCGGAGGAGCAGTCGAAACCGTGAAGCCGCGCACACCGCAAAACACGCGGGATTTGAGCGAACCTCGCTCAACTTTCAGCGGCGGCGAACATGGCGGGACGCCCGACCTGTCTCCCGTACCCGAAGGACAGCGCAACAGCACTCTCTACTCGTGGACAGTCGGACGACTGTTACATTATCCGCAAAACGCTCCGCAGATTCGAGAAGATTTGAAGACGCGAGGGCAAATTTCGGGATTATCAGAGCATGAGTGTGACACGATTTGGAATAGTGCAAGCAAGCACGCTTTAACGTTTAACGGCAAACAATAGGAAAGAACGGAGGTATTTGAAGGTATGTCTGTTAAGCCGAAATGGGTGTCGCAATACTTGGACGAGACCGCTCGAAAATGGCTTATAAAACCTCGACGTTGCGGCAAATGCCGAGCATGGTGTTTGTGCGTGCGACTCTGCGACGAGTACGGGGACACTCTCGAAGAATTGTTCGACCCCGAAGTCTTAACAACCCCTCGGGAGATTGCCACGGCGAGAGTTTTAGAACGCACGATTGTTGCCGCAGAAGTCGCCCCGGGCAAGCCTTTGACCGTGCTCACCCGTTTCAGAGAAACCATAAAACCGCCGTCTAACGCGGTCGCGTTCGCCGCGCACGACTGCGGGAAGGCGCGTATCGGGAGCGGAACGCCGCCGAAACAGCCAAAATGGTGGGAGCTGAAAGGATACGAGCATAAGAAAGATGTTAAACGTCCTGCGCGTTCTGCGAGTGCGAAACCGCGCAAACAGGGTATCGCAACCCCGGGGACACGGCAAGGAGCAGACCCTTGGAGCGCGGACGCGGGAAACGAGGAAAACGCGAAAAACGTGGAGTGGGGAGGAATGTTCGAATGAACATCAGCCGAAAATACAACATTATATCGGGCGATTTTGCCGCCGTGGACGAGGACAAGTCGAGAATCGCCGATTTTCAAGACGCGAGAACTGTACTGATGGTCGGTTTGAAGATTGACAGCGGAGAAGCCGTCCTATACGCCGAATGCTTGAACAAGCCGCTGACCGTGCGCGAACGCTTAAACTTGCCCGTCTCCAGGTTTATATGGATGTGCGCGGAAGCCGCAACAGCAGACACAGCCATCAGCCTTTACGAGAGCGGACTGGCCGAACAGTTCGAAAAAGCCGCAGAAGCTGACCCCGAAAAATTTTTCGAAGAAAACGGGCAACTGCTTCAAAACCGTATTACGCTTGCGAAAAACGTGTGCGAAACCGTACGAAGCCTTGCAGAAAACCAAACACAGAAAAAACGAGCGAGAAGGGGCAAATAATGTCGAACGTTCAAAAATACGACAGCTACACGTGCACTGTCAAAGAATTTAAAGATTTAGACCCCAAAAATATTAAGATTATTGATTTTATCGACCGCAGAAACGTTTATGCGACTGTTAGAGATGAGGAAGGTAATATTTGTCTTATCCGATATGAACTGAAAACGGCTTTGACGGCTAAAGACATGCTCTTGTTGCCTGCTTGGCGTCCGCTTCTGGCTGTGTTCAGTGTGAGAGCCGAAGCGTTGAACGAACAGCAGAAAGAAGAAGCGTTCAGGCTGTTTTATTCTGCGATAGAACGCAACCGCTCCATATTTTTTAAAAAGAAGGGCGGACTGCTCCCTTGCGTGTTCGCTTTGTCTGACGCGGCCGCAGTTTACGCCGAAAGAGCGTGCCGTGAAGCGGTTCAGACTCTGCGGGGCTGACCTTTCGCCCTCTGTCTCGTTTCTCTTTTCAGTTTTCAATGTCGGGGAGGTTTGCCGCGCCTTTGAGAGAGCGGCGCGGCAAACCTCGTTCTTGCCCGCTTTGGGGCGTGCGTGCTGATTCTGCCGTACCGTCCGAAAGTTCGGGGGTTTTGCCTTGCCGCAGTTCTGCGGTTTGGCGGGCGAGTCAACTCTGTTCAATTTTCGGATTTTTCGGTGCGGCGGCTTTTTCAGCTGCGCGGTGCAATTGCTAATATACAGTATACACGACTAAATACATAATTGTCAATCCTCGGCGTGTCGTGTTAAAACCCTTGATATTACTTGTGACACGCCGAACCTTGACAACTAATTATAAAGACGTGTACAATGTATATTGTTGATGTTGAACAACACCAACAAAACGCAACGAAAGGAAAATAAAATGAAAGAGTACACAATAGTCATGATCGGTGAAGGTGGAGATTTAGCTACCAACGATTTCGAAGCTGTTGAAAAGATTTTCTACTTTGAAAACCGCGACTTCCTCGAAGAAGAATTTGAAAGACTTATCAGCCACGGACCTATATGGGCCGAATACAGACTCACAGCTGTTAAAGATTTGAAGGAACGCAGTGGGGGCAAAAGAAGAGTCGCGTCGCAATATATAAGGTCTGAATATGAGAGCGGAGAATGGGAATCAGTACACTTTTATGCCGTCGAATTCGAAGGAGAAAAAGCACCTGACGACCAATATTATATCGACTTTGTATCGGGATATTTGGACATGTATATAGACGAATTGGATGAGGAAGACAAGCCAGAAGGCAAGATTACTGTTACTGCCAGCAGTAAAGAAGCTCCCGGTTTTACCGATTTTAAAAAAGTTTTTGACCGCAAAAAAAATGACTATTATAGTCCCACTCTCCAACATGCGATTGAGTTCTATCAAGAGCACCGCCTGTTCAGCGAATCTATAATGGATAACATCGACAACAGTACGGACGAATTGACCGATTCAGAAATCGACTACGAGTGCTGTCCTTCTGATTATCATTTCTGCGATTTTGTAGACGAGGAAGGCAAGATAATCGCAGAAAAGTTGGAAGCTGTAAAGGCTGAACAAGGTTTGGACTGACTCTGATTGATTTGAAGCGCGGCTTCGGTCGCGCTTCTTATTTTATTTTTTTTTTTTTTATTTTATTTTCTTTCTTCTTTTTTTTTTTTTTTATTTTTTATATTTTGATATAAGGATATACCCCCCGGTATTCAAGCCATAGGGGGGAGTCGGGGTCTTCAATCTACTTTCCACCCA
>JBGUOX010000164.1:0-28520 GCA_045129995.1 Ruminococcus sp.
CACCCTTGCCCTCAGCTATCACTTCCTACTGCCAAGCGTGTAGTGGACTTTCACCACCGAGTTACTACCCATTCCGGGCAAACCAAACAAAAGCTCCCTTGATTGGGAGCTTTTTCTTGCAAAATGTTCCGTTTTAGGATAAAATATAGCTATACCAATTCAAGAGGTGATCATATGAAAAAATCCGCTGTTATTCTTTCCGCCGTGATGCTGGCAGGCGTAATGCTCGGCGCCTGCGCTCCGAAAACTACTGTGCCGCTGACTTCACAAACAGAAGTTGACGAAAAGCTCAGCTATGACTACGATGTAAAAGAGATTTGGTGCGAAAACAACGGCAAAAAGATCTACGGAAAAGCATATGTGCCCAAGACGGACGGAAAATCGCCGCTGGTGATAACATCTCACGGCTTGGGAGCCAATCACGAATCAGGTGAATCCTACGCGAAGAAATACGCGCCGAAGGGATTTGCCGTATATACCTTTGACTTTTGCGGCGGAAGCAACGACAACAACGAAAACCGCAGCGACGGTTCGCCCTCCGAGATGTCGGTTATGACCGAGGTCTCCGACTTGGAAGCCGTGCTCGACACCGCCAAAACATGGGATTTTGCCGACGGCTCTCATATTTATTTGCAGGGCGGCAGTCAGGGCGGTCTTGTGACAGCGATAACGGGCGTGAAGCATCAGGACGAGATCGCCGGTATGATCCTCCTCTACCCCGCCTTCGGTATGGTGGATTTTGTGCGGATGTATGACGTTGACGACTTGCCCGACGAGATCCGCGTGGCTTCGATGACGGTGGGCAAAAACTTTGTGACGGACTTGCGCGACTATGATGTGCGCGACGATTTGAGCACCTTTACCAAGCCCGTGCTGATTTTGCAGGGCAGCGCCGACGACATTGTTCTTCCCGAGGTGACGAAGGCGGCGGCTGAGCTTCTTTCGGATGTTGAGTACCACATCATCGAGGGCGCCGACCACGGCTTTTCGGGAAAGTATTACGACGAAGCAAGCGAGCTTGCCGAAAAGTTTTTATATAAGCATATTGTAAAATAACGCAAAACAAGGCTGTCGCGAACACGACAGCCTCTGCTTTGTTGAAATTGTGTTTGAAATTGTGTTTGAAAAATACCAGCCGTATTTCCAGCTGTTTACTTTACATTTACTATTATACTCATCTTTTCGTAAATGTCAACAGTTTTCGAAATACGAATTTGTATATAATTACTTTTTAATATAAATTTCTGCTAATTGCACCTGCACAGTTTTGGCTATTGTGTATACTATATTTCTGTTATCGAAATATACTCACAAGAAACAGAAGTAATCGTTTGCTATAATCGACAACTAAATTCGCATAAAGAATTAAAAGAGGTGGACTTTTTACAAACTTGCTTTTTGAAGCAAAAACGGGCTTTCCGATGACCGGAAGCCCGTTTTCTGTTAGCAAAAAAACAACAGGCGTCCGTTCGCCTGTTGTCTGTCACAGTATTTGATTTTGAAAGAATGCGCGGCTGATTTAAAGATCAACAGCCCTGAGCAAGCTTATTTTACGACGATGCACTGCGAGAACATTTGCTCATAGCGCAGCTTGACAAGCTCCTTGTCAAAGTGGGAAACGGCTCCGGCGGCGGAATCAGCAAAGTAGTACTCGTTTTCGTCATAGCCGATCAGCACCAAACAATGCTCGTGCATATACCAGTCTACCGTGTCGCCGATTTTTGCCTCTGCGTTTTCGTCCACATAATCGACCGTCCAGCTGTCAAAAACATACGGCTCTTCCATATCGGTGGTCGCCCATACCATAACGGGAATGTCGCGCGAAACATAATCGCGGCACAGAGTTTCAAGCGGAATGTCCTTGTAATCGTAAGCCTTGAGGGTGGAATGCTGATCCTGCAAATAGCTGTTCATACTTTTTGCCATGGACGGCGCGTAAACTCCCCAGCCTGCGTACGGAGAGCCTGCAAAGGCGCTGTGCATATCGGGGCCGAAGGCTTTTCCGTTTTCATCCCACGAAAGATAGTGCGTATTGAGATAGTTGTCCGCGATCGTGTGCTCGTCCACATCGAAGCCGAGACTGTTCAACAGCATTGTGCAGGCATAGGTTTCGCAGCCTGCTTTCAAATCGGTCTGGGAGATGACCTCGACATTGTCGATCATATAGGATTCGGGCATCGCATAGTCGTCTTGAACGGTATTATCATCTTTTTTGTCGGTATCTCCGTCTTTTTTGGACGCGCTGTCCGCCGAAGCCACGGCAGTGCCCGGCGATGAGCCGTCATTTTGATTAAGCAAAAAAATGACGCCGACAGTTACCGCCGCGGCAGCAAGCACGATGCAGATGACGGCGATGATAATGATTATTTTTTTACTCGAACGACGGCTGTCATTCGGCGGTGTGTTGAATTGACTTGGCATAGCTTTCTCTTTCTCGTCAAATGATGTTGTTATTCATTGATGATGATTTGACGGCGCTTTTGGTCACGTCCGTTTTCGATTGCAAATGCGTACGGAACATCACATTCCTCGTCATAGCGCATACCGTAATAGCTGTAGTTGTTGCTGTGAAGGCTCCATTCGGGATCGTATGTCCTCTCCTCGACCTCGGCCCAGCCGTGACCGCCGCTGTTGCAGGCGTAGGACTCGGTGTAGCCGATAGCGCGCGCCATATATGCGTATGCCGCGCCGTAGCTGAAGCAGTCGCCCATTCCGTCCACAAAAATATCGTTGGCATAAACGACCGGCCAGTCGGGTTCGGAGAAGGAATAAGGCGGATCGTGCAGAACGCCTTCAAGATAATTGGATTTGATGTAATCGAAGCACGCCTTAAGCTTTTCTTCACGCGTCATTCCGGGATCGGTGCACTTGGCAACATCCTTTGCGGCAGCAAACAGACATTTGTCGGAATCGGTCTTGACCTGATATGCCGCGCCCTCGATAACGATCCAATCCTGTCCGTCAACCGTGACGCCGTCGCAGTAGCCCGGATTTACGGTGCCGTCCTCGCCGACGTATGAATAGCCTTCCTCAGCAGAGCCGATGACGGAACCGGGAGCTTCCTCGCGAGGGGTAGTATCGGCAGGCTCTGTTGTTTCCTGCTCGGTGGCAGGCGCTTGGGTGGCAGGCGCGGTTGTCGCCGCGACCGTCGTGGATGCAGCTGATGACGCGTTGGAAGCTTCGGACGCTTCGGATGTTTTTCCGAACAATGAGCAGGCTGACAATGCGGACGCTGAAATCGCGAGCGTCAGCAAAAGAGCCGCTGTTTTTACTCCTTGATGTTTCATTTTATCCTTCCTTTTCTTAATGCAAATCATACCTTGTTTGACGATTTTCCCAATTGTATCACATTTTTTTGCAAATATCAAGTAAAATCTCCCGTTATTCACGCCCTTGATTCCTTTGTCTTTATATGCTATGATATGATTATTAATTTCAAGAAAAGAGTTATTCGTCAATGAACAACACCGATCCATTGAAACCGGCTTATGATTTGATATATCTTGTCAGCTGCTCTGTCAACGGACATACTCCCGATAAGGCGAAATGCGCCGAGATGGACGTTGCCGCTGTTTTTAAAGCGGCGTGCCGTCACGCCCTGACGGTAGCGGCGGCTCTTGCGCTGGAGCAGGTTATGCGGCTTCCCGATTATTTTACGGAGGAAGAATACAAGGCGATACGGCGGCTTTCGCTGTTCGACGCGGAGCGCGTCAGGATCATCTCTGAAATGGAAGCGCGTAAAATTTGGTATATGCCGCTTAAGGGAATCGTGATGAAGGATTATTATCCTCAGGCTGAAATGCGCGAAATGTCCGACAACGACATCCTGTTTGACGAGCAAAAAGCGGATGAAGTGAAAGCGATCATGGAGAGCGCCGGATATTCCTGTCTTGTCTTCAACAAAATCCACCATGACGTTTACCACAAGGGAAGCTTTGTCACCTTTGAAATGCACCGCGAGGTTTTTGACAAGCATTCGGATCCGATGTTTGTGCGTTATTCTCGCGACACGCCCAAGCGTATGATTAAGGATGAGCAAAACTCCTTCGGGTATCATTTAGCGCCCGAGGAATTTTATATTATGCTGATCGCCCATTTGTTTAAGCACTACCGAAACGAAGGCACCGGGCTGCGCGCGCTTTTGGATATTTACGTTTTTAATCATTTTTGTGAGAAAAAGCTGAACACGCAGGACATCAGCCAAAAGCTGGAAGCGCTTAAGCTGACCGATTTTGAAAGAGAAACGAAGGCGCTGGCGGAAAAGCTGTTCACGCTTCAGCCCTTGTCTGCGGAAGAACAAAAGGAAGCGGAATACTACATCAGCTCCAACAGTCACGGAACAACGGAGAACAGGATAGCCGCCTTTTTGGATAACGACGACAGCCGCAAGGCAAAAAGGCGTTACGCCATGGAGAGGATATTCCCCTCGCAGGAAAGCATCCACAGAAACCATCCCCTTGTCAGCAGGCACAAGGCGCTTTATCCGCTTTTGGTGATGTACCGTCCGTTCAAGGGCATAGTCAAGCACAGAAAGCAAATCAAAAACGAGATCGACAGTCTGAAGCGGTTCAGCAAAGACAAGAACCGCGGCAAGTTTAACAAATGAACGCGCGCTGCGGACGCGCTTACACAAAAACGGCTTAGAGTAAAAATGAACTCTAAGCCGCTTTTTTGATTACTATTTTACAATGTCAGTTTCTTAAGCTTACCAACCGCAGATAACGATATATGTGCCTGCGCGAAGCGGATAGCTTGATGAACTGAACGCGCTGATAACGCCGTTGCTGTCAACGGAAATCGTTCCCGGCGAGCTTTCCTGAGCTGATGACACAGTTTTAGAAACCAATACGCCAACAGCTCCGGCTGAGCTACTACGCATATAAATTCCATAAGGTGTTGGACTGGCATTAGAATGAATCACGTTATTGGACGCGATCAACGCGCGCGTTGAAGAGGCTGCAATATTGAACAGCGCCATAAATCCGGCAACAAAGCTGCTGTCGTTGCGATGCGCGGCTATATCGGGATCTCCGTCCGGATTAAAAACTACCTGAGCGCCTATCGCGTCGGAATCAAGAGTGACCTGATAGCAGCGTGAGTTGTTTGATCCGACAGGCACCGCGACCGTGACGGCGGAGTAGCCGTCGGCGTTATCGCCGGAGGCGTTGTAAGTGCCGTTTTGAGTGATGTTTTTTGTAATCAGCGTCGGACTACTTCCGCTGACGTTGACTACAGCCTGCGCCTTGTCGGTCACGTCGTAGGTGCCGTTGGCGGAAATGCTTATGCTTCCGCTCGGCGTGACGCCTGTTTGAATTGCTCTGATGTTTTGCGCCATCTGCGCAAAGGCGGCGTCCGAAGCGGTCGTTACACCCTTGTCAGTAATGGCGGACGCCACCTGTGCTTTTCCGTTACTGACAGATTGAAAAGTTTCGTTCACCGCCGCCACAAGCGTGCTTTTGTCGGTGGTTGAAAGCGCGCTGAGGTCGCCGACCTCCTGCTTTATTTCATCCTTGGCTTTCTGTAATTCCAGATAGCTGATTTTTTCCAAGCTCATATTATCCCTCCTTATAGCTGCGCCGCAAGACAGTCATATACGGTCTTGGCGATTTTTTGATAGCCGGACGTCCTTGGGTGTACGCCGTCGAAAATATCCGTGTAGGTTTCAAGCGGCAGGTTGATTCCCAGCACCGTAACGCTGTTGTCGCCGCGATAAAACTCGCGCAGCAAATGATTGAATTTGACCGTATTGTACCGGTACAGCCACTCAGCCTGAGTTCCGTGGTATTTTTCCGTAAAGCTTGCTCCGTCGCTGTTTGGCGGCGTTACAAGGTTGATCATCACCCTTGCGGTTGCGGAAAAGGCACGGACTGACTGCACCATCGCGTCGATGTAACCGATTATTTCGGACGCGTTGAGCTTTTCCACGCTTTTGCTTATCAGGTCGTTTATGCCGAGCTGAAGCACCACCGCGTCCGCGGAGGAGTATCCCTGTTGGGACATATAATATGAAAAATTAAAGGCTTCGCCGTCCCAAAACACGTTTTGAACGTTTGACTTTGAAGCTACGGAAGCGTACTCCTGCGCCTTCCAGCCGCTTCTTCCCTCGTGGTTATACGGCGACGTTCCTCTTGTGCCGAGCAGCGTCAGTGTGCCCGAGGCGCCGCTGTAGAGGTTTTTGAGCGCCTTGGAAACCTCGTTTCCCTGCTCAACGGTGCTGTCGCCTATCAACAGCACGCTTGCGGACGGCGCGTCGTTTGATACCACCTTCGCCTCCAGCGTTCCGTAATCGACGAGGTCAAAGTTGTCATCGTGAATCGAGAACGGGATCTTTACCGTGCCGCTGCCCGACGCGGTAAACACCGCGCGGTTATCGTAGTTGAAAACGGTTACGGACACGCTCTCGCTGTTATTTACGCGGTCGGCGGTAAAGAACGACAGCATATACTTCGGATGGGACAGCACATTTTTGAAGTACACAGTCAGGCTTTCGCCGCTTTTGATAAACACCTTTGACGGCAGAGCGTGATAGAAATTGCCGTTGCGGTTATCGCGGGTAACGATGCGGTTGGCTTTTATCACCTGATCGTTCAAGCCCTGCGCGTCAGCGCGGTGAGGTTCGTAAAATGTTGGATATGGTGTTTCGCGCATTTCGAGCTGCACATCAAAGTCGGGATTGATGAAGTATGTATTTCCCGTAACGCGCGCAAACGCCGCGCCCTCGGGAACCGCTGCCGCAAATCTGCTTTGACTGCCGGACAAAAACGTTTTGTCACTGTCATAAAAGCAAATCGCGAGCATCGAATACGGCTGCTGCACCCTGCGGACATAATATGACGACACAAGGTACATTCCCGGAGTCACGGCGATATAATCTGTTGTATTGCGGTTGGCGGCTTGCTGTGTGTCGCCGTTGGTGTAGTTGAGCG
The DNA here is from genome assembly GCA_045129995.1 of Ruminococcus sp. Classification (GTDB taxonomy): domain Bacteria; phylum Bacillota; class Clostridia; order Oscillospirales; family Acutalibacteraceae; genus Ruminococcoides. Next base: position 6,927 of record JBGUOX010000164.1, read on the forward strand.
AAACGTCCTGCTCGGTTGCAGAAACATCGAGCAGATTTTTGGAGCGGACGTTTGCGATCATTTGTTCAACGACCGCCTGCGCCGCCTGCCTTGCGTATTCCTGCACCGATTCAATATCGGGCAAGGTCTCGCTTTCGATTTCCGCGATCTTATCGATCAGAGTTTGCAGCAAATCGGAAACGTTCACACCGGGACTGCCGTCCGTTGAGGCGTTTCTCAGGATGTCGGGAGTGACGCAGATATGCAAGGGATAAGGAAGCACCAGTCTTTGCTGAGCGGTTTCGTCCTCAACCGTTACCTGGATCTCAACAAAGCAGCAGCCGCACAGCTTTTCCCTGTTGAGCGGAATAAGGATGTTGCCCTGCGGATTGATTTCGCAAGCGACAGCGTTGTCGATTATGATCCGCTTGGAGCTGCTGCAGTTTACAAACGCGGCAGTAACGCTGCAGCCTGATCCCAAGCAGAGGTCCTGCGCGTCCGATGTCAACTCCAGCTCTATGTATCTGGTATTGACATTGTTTTCGTGCGTGACCGCCGCCCAGTAATCAGGCTTTGGCGTATTGATGTCATAGCTTATAAAGAGTGTTTTTAGTTCCATTTTTTCCTCCTATATATTATTGAGAGAAAACCCTCTCATATATAGCGAAAAAACGGGAAAAATTGCATACAACTATGCAACTTGTAATAAATTTTTTTAAAATTTTTTCGGATACGCCGTTGACGGGAACCGGAGGCAGGAAGCTGTTAGGTTTCTGCCTCGACGCCCATTTTCTTTTTTTGCACGGAATAGAACACAACGCCGACGGCAATCCATATAAACAGCATAATATAGGATTCCCTGCCGAAGTGAACGGCTTCCAAGCCGGGTATCGGGATGAGCTGCAAAACCATAAAGCTAAGTGAGAAAATCATACCCACTATCGCCATAATCTTTAAAAACAGAGAACCGTCGCCGAAACGTTTCATTGTGCGCAGAGTTGACGCGCAGGTGAAGAAGTAGCCGATAGAAGCGCCGATCGCGGACATATCTACAAACCATCCGAGAGCCTCTCTGCCGAGGACGGGACCTGTAAGCGAGATGATGATGCAAAAAAGCATAGCGTTCTTCGGAGTGCCGAAGCGTGCGTCAACCTTGCCGAAAAAGGCAGGAAGGAAACCGTCGCGGCTCATTGAATACATAAGACGGCTTGACGCGAGGTAAAAGCCCATAATACCGGAAAGCACCGCGCAGGAAACTGCAACGCCGACCAGTACGACGCCGGGCGTTCCCAAAAGCTTTTCGGCAGCCGCAAGAAGCAGCCAGGGAGTTGATGAGGATTCGGCGATAAGCTCAGGCCAGTTGTTGAGCGCGGCAGCCGCGATGGTGTTGTTTGCGGTGTATACAAAGCAGCCGAAAAGGATGGCGATGACCATGATCAGGCTTACCTTCTTGTAGGAGAACTTGAACTCCTCGGCAGCCTGTGGAATGGTATCGAATCCGACAAACGCCCACGGCGCGATGGCAAAGGTAGCCAATATCGCGGACATAATGCCCATTGTTCCGCCGTGAGAAAACTCGTCTATGGAGGTGTATTTTCCCTGCGTCATCGCTTCAACGGCAGCGGACTTGTCAAAGCCCCACCACGGAGCCATATTTTCTACCGAGGTTTGACTGCTGATCACCGCCGCGACGGTAAGGGTGATCACCGAGACCGCAAGCAGAGCCGCAAGCACCGTTTGAACCACGCCTGCTTTTTTAACGCCGAGAATGTTGAGTATGCCAAATAGAATGAGAACAGATGCGGCAAGAAGGACCTCGCCCATCCATACGTCAAAGCCGGCGATTTGATAGTGAAAGCCAAACTTCAAAATATCGGCGGAGCCGTCCAGACCGTCTACGATCAGTCCGATCGCCGTTGAATTCATTGGCACGTTAGTTAAATATGCCGCGACCAAAAACCATCCGCAAAAATACGCGGCGGTTTTTCCGAAGCAGTGCTTTGAGAAGGTAAATTCTCCGCCTGCCTTGGGATATTTCGGAACCATATACGCATAGCTGAACGCGATGATCATCATTACAAGCGCGCCCAGCGCCATGGCGATCGCCGTACCGGCGACACCGGAGTTTGGCAAAAACTTTTTGCCGGGATTGATAAAGGAGCCCCATCCGATGATACATCCAAAGGCGATCGCCCATACGTGCATCGGATTAAGCTGTCGTTTTAGCGCAGGATTGGGTAAAGTTTGTTTACTCATACTGTTTCCTCATTTTTTATTATTTTTTTGATTTATATTGATCCGGATAAAGAGCCGTTTATAAGCTTTTATCCGGAATTATTTTATTCTTTAAACTTTGAGTCTTTGCGCAAGTTATCTAAAATCACATTGACGTCCTCCTGCATATTCGCGTGCTCGTCGGACTCTACGGGATAGTCGATGATCTTAAGCGGCTTTCCGTTGTAGGTGCCTACCTCATAGCCGTTTTCTCCGCCGAAGGACAGGGCAAACAGCGGTGTGCTTCCGTTGGAAAAGATCACCTCGGTTTTGTCGGTTTTGACAGTCACCTTATCCTTCCAGCGCTGAGGATAATACAATGTAGCGAAATCCGTTTTGATCTCATAAACGCTTTCGTCAAAGTCCTCGATCTCGCCGTCGGGGAATTGATAATCCTCCTTGAGGTGTTGGAAAATAACGTTTACGTCCTCCTGCATCGTGCTGTAGTCGGAGTATCTTTTGTCTTTTTTGTCGAGCTTGTCCATGCTCACGCGAACCACAACGTTTCCGTCGTCACGGATCAGGGTGCCTAACACATCGCCTTCTTTTCCGTTGAATACAAGGGTAAACAACGGCTGTTCTCCGCACTTGAAACCGACCTTGTAGGGCGTGCCGTCGTCTATCGTTACATCTACCTCGTCCTGCCAAGCCTTGGGATATTTCAGCACGGCATACTTTGTTTCGATGTCATAGGTTTCGACGGGAGCTTCGGTCTCGGGCTGTTCCGAGTTGTTTTCCGCGGCGCTTTGTTCGGCTTTTGCAGCCTCATCCGCAGTCGCCTCAGCCTCAGTCGCCTCAGACGGCTTGTCGGAACAAGCCGTCATCATAAGCGACATAATAAGTATAAGCAATAACGCTGTCAATCTTTTCATACAATTCTTCCTTTCAATCGTTTTTGTTTTTTATAACAGGATCCTTCCGTCCGCGTCAAACATATATTTTCCGGCAGGGAGATAACCGTTCGTTACGGAGGCGCTCAAAAACAGCGAGCTGTCTTTATAGACCTGACCGCGCTGACCGATGTAGTAGTAGCTGTCCCCTATTTTGATTACGCCCGCGCCCTTTTGCACAACGCCGTCGATGTAATAGTAGCCGTCGACGATGCCCTGCTTGAGGATCATTTTTCCGTCGGCGTCAAAGGAATATACGCCTGCCGGGAAGAGTCCGTTTGTCATTTCGGCGTTAAGGAACAGCGAACTGCCTTTATACACCTGACCGCGCTGACCGATGTAGTAGTAGCTGTTATCGATTTTGACTACGCCCGCGCCCTTTTGCACAATGCCGTCGATGTAGTAGAAGCCGTCGACGATGCCCTGCTTGAGGATCATTTTTCCGTCGGTGTCAAAGGAGTAGACGCCTGCCGGGAAAAGTCCGTTTGTCATATTGTCGTTAAGAAACAGCGAGCTGCCTTTATACACCTGGCCGCGCTGACCGATATAGTAGTAGCTGTTATCGATTTTGATTACGCCGGCGCCCTTTTGCACAACGCCGTCGATGTAGTAGAAGCCGTCTACTATGCCCTGCTTGAGGATCATTTTTCCGTCGGCGTCAAAGGAATATACGCCTGCCGGGAAAAGCCCGTTTGTCATATCGGCGTTAAGATACAGCGAGCTGCCTTTATACACCTGGCCGCGCTGACCGATATAGTAATAACCGTTACCGATTTTGAGAACGCCCGCGCCCTTTTGCACAACGCCGTCGATGTAGTAGAAGCCGTCTACTATGCCCTGCTTCAAGATCATCTTTCCGTCGGCGTCAAAGGAGTATGTGCCTGCCGGGAAAAGTCCGTTTGTCATAGTCGCGTTCAGGTACAGCGAGCTGCCTTTATACACCTGACCGCGCTGGCCGATATAGTAATAGCTGCCCTCATATTTGATGACGCCCGCGCCCGTTTTGACAGTGCCGTCTACATAGTAATAGCCGTCGATAATGCCCTGCTTAAGGATGATTTTTCCTTCCGCGTCGAAGGTGTAGGTGCCGGGCGGAAGCAGTCCGTTTGTTTTTTCCTGAGCGACGGTAAGCGTTCCGCCGGTATACAGCTGGCCGCGCTGACCGATAAAGTAGTAGCTGCCCTCAAACTTGACGATACCTGCGCTCTTTGCCAAAACGCCGTCCCTGTAATAGTAGCCGTTATAAACGCCGGTGTATTTGCCGAGCGAATGGCCGTCCTGAGTGAAGCTGTACCAGAACTTGCCCTGTCCGTCGGCTGAGGGAAGCTCGGCAACGCCTTTTACGCGGCGGTGGTTTTGATAGTAACAATCGCCGTGCCAGCCGTCTTCAGCTAAAGCGCCGTTGAGATAGGATGCTCCGCAGACCGTACACGCCTGTGTTCCGTCATCCGCGTCCTGCAAGATATGCGGCTGCCACTGCGCGTAGAAATTGACGTTTCCGTTTACGGTAAACGCGTCGCCCTTTTGATAGTGCGCTCCGCTGCCGTCGGGCGTTGTTGTCCAGTAGAGAAAATGCTTTTCGTCGTCCTTGCTGACAGGCGTTTCTGCAACAGAAGCCTGTGCTCCCGCGCTGTAGACAGTGGGATCAAAGACAAGCTCTCCACCGTCCTCGCCGACGTCATAGCATACGAAATATGTATCCTGCGCATACGCGTTTGACAAAAATCCGTAGCGCTCGGCGGCAAAGCTTTTAAGGCTGTTTACACGCGCCTGATAGCTGCTTAGGATAGAGTCGGTGTTAGTTGTTCCGAACACGTTCCAGCGGATCGCGTTCATCGTAGCCTGCGAAGCCTGCCGCGCCTTTGCGCTTTCGATCTCGGCTTCAAAGGCAGGATAGTACGCCTTTACGTTTTCGTTCCAGACACGCTGAACGGCTTGACGGAACTCCTCGTGCGTGAAAAGCTGAGCCAAGAACGCCTTGTGGGATTCGTCGTAATTGTCGATAAAGCAATGCTGGATGTACAGGCTTTGCGGATCGCCGAGAGGCGTGGTTCTGTTGATGAGCGTATTAAGACGTTTGTTGGTTGAGAACGTCAAATCAAAGTCCCACGCGGGGCCTGAAGTCAGCTTGCCGTCAACGTCCTTGTAAAGGAAAAAGCTGGAGCTGCAGCCGTCAAAGTTTTCGCCAAATTCCTCGGCAACGTACATAGCGGCTACGGAATCAATATCCAGATAATCCGTAAAATGCTTTCCCTGCGCGTTGAAGCCCGTGTAGGAATACAGCGCGTCCTCGAACTCCTGATAGTAGGCGCGCATATACTCAACCTGCGCCTGCGAAGCTTCCTCGGGGGATTTCATAACGATCGCCTGGCCGCGGTTTGACACAAAGCCCGAGTCCTCGTTGATGTAGCGATAGACCTTTTCAAGCTCAAGCAAATATCCGCCGCTGATGTCCTCGGGATTATTGGGGATATTCACATACTGATATGTGCCCTTGTTGATGTTTCGCTGTTCGCCGCCGGGAGAATAAGCGTTAAGCGGTTTGCTGTTCACAGCCTCGGTCAGCTTTTCAAGATCGGTGATGTCAATACGGTTTTCGCCGATCTCCACCTTTTCGGTAACGGAATAGGCGCCCATATAATTGCCGTTGACATACAAGCCCACCGGGATGACCTCTGAGGTGGTTTCGGCGCCGATAGCCTTTGCAAATGTATAGGAAAGCTGGTTGCGCAGCAAAGTCGCGTCGCCTGCGTTCGCGAGCAGACACCACTTTTTTGATTTGCCCATTCCGAACAGATCGGCTTTTTTGTCCAGCTTGATGTTATAGGGCTTTTTGGCGGCGCTCCAGGTCGAGTTTCCCCTGCCCTTGATGTATTCAAGCGCGCCGTCATAAAGCGAAGCGCCTGTTTCGTCTGTGATTTTGATCGTTCCGGGCTCTTTGTACTCCTTGTCGGCGTGCACCGCGTCAAGAGAGCCGGACTCTGTGTTGATGAAAACAGAGCCTGTCAGTCCGCCGTCCAGCACAACGACCGAGTAGGTTTTTCCGCCGCAGCTGAGCGCTGCGCTGCCGTTAGAAAAAACGTCGGTGCTTTCGCCGCTGACAAGCGTTTCTTCGCCGCAGGCTACCTCGCCGGACGCGGTAAAGGCTACCGTCAGGTTTTCTTTGTCGAACGAGGACGGTAAAAACAGATAGTATTTTCCGTCCTTTTCGGCGTAATGCCAGTTTACCGATTCGCCTTCGGTTCCGTCCGCATTGGGCATATAAACCTTAAAAGCAGCGATCCCTTCGTCCGCCGCCGCGGAAACGGGAATTGCCAGTAAGGTGAGACAGAGCGCAAACGCGAGTATGATTGCGAATGTTTTTTTCATATCATCACCGCCTTTTTATTTTTTTGACGGAAGCGTTAACAGCTCCGCCATGGTTTTTCCGTTTATGTCACATTCCGACACCTCAAAGCCTCCGCGCGGCGTAAAGGTCATTTCGCCGAACATCGCCCTTCCGTCCACATCGTAAAAGTCGATGCGGACAAACGGGAACGGCTGTGAAAGCTTTTTTGCGGCGTCAAACATCGTTTCAAGCGAGCGCGGACGCTTTGGGATCTCGTCCTCAGTAAGCGGCTTGATGTAGGCTTCCCTTCCGATGCCCAGATAATTCCAGTCGGGATCGAAAAAGCCGCCGTGCATCTCGCCCGAGTACCTGCCGCACAAATAAAACACAAGCACAGGCTTTCCGTTAAAGCAATACACCTTATAGTCCACGGGCGGATTTCCGCTGCTGTCGGAGAGATACTTTTCCGCCAACAGCTTTTTTTCCGTCTTGTACTGCATTTCGGCATATCCGATCCAATGGTTTGTTTTCATCCACGAGTGCAGCTTATCATAGACCTGCCGCTCGTCCTGAGCGCTTTTGTCCTTGCAGATATAATTGCAGCCGCAGCCGGTATTGAGCTTTATCGCGAAGCGGTCGGGAAGCTCGTCCCACTTTATCTCCTCGGGCGAGTCGTAAACGCCGATCAGATCGTTCAAAAGGCTTTTGAGCCCTTTTTCCTCAACATAGCCGCGAACGGCGTATTTGTCGGCGCACTGCTTAACAAGCGGATTGCTGTTGTAGTCCTTAAGCTTTAGCCAAATGACTTTTTCCGAAAAGGTTTTCGGGGGATTTAGATGAAGCGGCTTTTTGTATTTGAAAAAATACACTACATATGCGTGAAGCGTAGGAGAGATCAAGGTGAGTAGATTTCTGAATTTTGACGCTAAGCTCATTACAGGTCATCCTTTTCTTTTACTCGGTTTGCGTAAAAACCTTTTTATCGCGTTTCGCAGCATTTCTTTTTCAGCCGCGTTTGCGCCGTAGAAATACAGCAAAACAGCGTAGGACAGGCAAAACGCGAGCGCCTTGACGATCAGGACCGCCCAGTTTTCCTCAACCTGCCACAGCATCAACGGCAAATTAAGCAAAAGCGCCGCCAGCACGCATATCCAAATGCGGCTGACCAGCGAACGGAACATACGCGGGATGTTTAGTCCGATGCGCTTTTGGTAGTAGATATTCATTATGACGACATGACCGATGATGTAGGAAATACCGGTCGCGAGCGGCGCTCCGAACGCGCCGAGCAGCGGTATAAGCGCGATCGTCATACCGATGTTTACAAAGGTGAGCAGCACAAGGATAAGCGAACGGAACATACGCTTGTCCAATGCGTTCAGGATCGACAGGCAGGTGTTCTGCATAAGCGGTACCGCGTTAGGGATAAGGATAACAAGCACATACAGCCACGCGCTGCTCATATCCCTGTTTGTCCAGCAGATTATGAAATCCCTGCCGAACAAAAAAAAGCCGGCAATAAAGCCGCCAAGCAGCATAAACTGTAGTCTGCCGGGCTTAATGACAAACGAAGTGAGCTGTTCGCCGGTGCCGCCGTTTGCGACAAGCCTTACCGCGTCGGGCTGGAAAACCGAGGAGATCGCGGTGGGCAGGGTGTTGAACATCGTGATGACCGTTGCCGCGACCGCGTAAACCGCGACGTCCGTTTTGGTGGTCATTATGCCGAGGATCGTTTTGTCAACAGAGCTGTTGACGTGTCCGACGATCGCCTGCAAAAGCATTGCTACCATAAGCAAAAACGCGGGCTTGAGCAGAGCGGGCTCCCAGCCGTGGAAGCGTATGCGGAATTTTATTGCGCCGAGCGCGTATATGGCGGACGCCATGGTGTGCAAAAAGATGACCGCCGCGTTGGAATACACGATTCCCATCAGTCCGCTTCCGAGGGAAATGAGCAAAACGATCATTACCGTGTTTGCAAGGATCTGGATGATCGAAAGCGTTTTTTCAAAAGCGTATTGCTGATACGCAAAGGAGATGCCCTGGAAAAAGTGTCCGATCACCGTGAAGAACAGCTGAAAAATAATGACGGAAAACAGATGATGTGAGATCTCGTATTCATCCGCCGTCAGGTTTTGATAGATGTTCTCGATGTTGCAGTTGACAACTACTCCGATGACAACAACAGCGACAGCGACCGCAAGGACGATCAGACCGAAATGCCAAGCGAAGTTTTCAGCCCTTTGAAAGTCCTTTTTTGTATTAAATTCTGCGATATAGCGGATCATTACCGTGCTGATACCCAGGTCAAGGATCAGAATATACTGCGCCACAGCATTGATCATCTGGTACAGTCCGTAGGTTTCGGAGCCGAGCATCCGCAAATAGAAGCTCGTTAAAAACATCGTGCTGAGAGCCTGGATGACGATGCTGATGTAAGTCAGTGATACCGCTACTTTTTTTGAGGTAGTAAACAATCTCATAGCCGGTGACGAACACTCACATTCATTTTAGTTTTTGCGTTTGTTGTTTGATCTTTAATTTCAGCGCGTCCGACGCGGAAGCTTTGGCGTAACGCGCCGCAACGCCTTCGTAGCCGCCGCTGTGATAAGCCGCCCAAAACTTTTCGGGCTCTACCCTGCTTTTTGAAGGCTCGACGGAAATGCGGTAAAGCACCTTTTCCAAGGGAACCTCGCTCAGCTTGCCTGCGCTTTGAAGGCTTTGCACCCATCGCAGACCTGCTTCGGAATTGACGAAGATAAGGGAATAGCCGTATCTGTCGGTGATACCCATCGCCTTTTCCAATCCCCAAAAGTCTGCTATAGTGACGTCGGAAAAGCGGTGCAGACTGCGGTATTTGCAGTTGCGGCAGGAATCGCGCAGGGACATACCGCCCTGGAAAAACCTGCTGAAGGACTGCACGGTGATGTTATCCTTATGTGAACCGTCCGAAAAAACTATTTCCTCGATGCCGTGATTCCAGCCGTAACGCTTTCCGCGGAAATTATAGGAAACAGCCTTTTTGCGAAACTTTTTTTCAAGATACCTGATATGCGCGTTGAAAAACTCCTGTCCGGGTACGCCGTGACAAAGAAAATCGCAGCACAGCAAGCCCTGTGCCGACTCGCCGACGTATTGTCTGAGCTGCGCGGTCTGGCAGGGCGTGCCGACAAACATAACCTTTTTGCCGTCGGACAGCAATTCCTTTACCCGTTCAAAAACACCTGCGGTGCTGCTTTGAACATATTTTGACATCCGCATAGCGTCTCTGCCCGATTTGTCCTCGGCAAAGCAATGCCGCACCGTAAGGCTTTCGTCCGCAACCGCGCCGCAAATTACGCCGCCGCTTTGCAAAACGACGTCGGAAAGCGCCGTGAACGCTCCGCCCGAGGTGCTTTTCAGCAGCGCGTCTTTGTCGCCGAGCTGAAAGCCGTATGCCTTTTTTACGTTTTGTTCCGAATTTTTTTCGCGGCGAAAGGCGCATACTTTGTCGCACGCTCCGCAGGATACGCACTTTTGCGCGTCGATTTGCGGTACGACAAAGCCGTTTTTATCCGTTCCCCCGCTTATTGCGCCTGTGGGACACACCTGCTGACAAGCCATACAGCCGCAGCAGTTTTTTAAATCATTTACATCAATCATAAAAGCCTGTCCTTATTTTTCTCTCAGCGCCGCGCAATCTCTTACAAGCGCGTGATACGGGGTGTGCTTCTTTTTGTAATCCGTCATTATCATTCCGATGCACAGCATTCCGGAGGTCACATAGGTTGAATCTATCATATAGAAGGAAAAGCTTAACAAAGCGGTGGAAAACAGGATCGCCATCAAAAACTGAGGCGCGTATTCATATCTTGCCAAAAGCATTCCGATCCATTCCTTTACGGTGCAAACCAGGAATGCGACATAAAACAGCAGCGAGGAAATGCCGTAATCGTAGACGATCTCCAAAAAATCATTATGCGCGTTGCCGCCGAAATCTCGGTAAACAGCGCCGTGACCGTGGCCGAAAAACCATTCCGCCACCGTGGTTTCCCTAAACTCGCTGATTATATGATTCCAGCGCTGGGAGCGTCCGGAGGTGTCCTGATCCTCGACCGCGCGCGTAAGACGTACAAGCAGGTTGCCGTTGAAGCGGCTGTTGACGAAATAGAAAAGAGCCACAAACAAAGCGACGATGACCGCAAGCTTCAGCAGGTCGCCGAGCTGAGAGCTAATATTCTTTGAAAGAATAATATTTACGAGATAATAACCTGCGACCATCAGGGCAAACGCCAGAATACCGGTGCGCTTGCCGCTTGTAAGTACAGCAAAGCCGCATACCGCCATAGGCAGTATTTTCAGCTTTTTTGTCCAGATCATCATAAGCGGCAGCAAGCCCAAAACATAATATACGTCCGCAACGGCGCCGGTTTTTGTGCTGTAAACACCGCGGCTGAACATCGACACGATGAACATTGCGGCAATGATGTAAAAGGTGACTGTCAAAATAATGTTTGACGCGACGTCGCAATGGAACCCGTCCGTACACGCTATGACCAAAACGCAGAACGCGTATGGGATCATCAGAAAGCGGAAAATATCCGTCTGATTCATATACAGGAAAAAGAAGGCGTTTGCAAGCGCCGTAAGCGAATACAAAAGCAAGGTCATCACAACGCTGCTGTTGATGAACCGGGCTATATATACGCCGAACAAAACAAAGCCCAGGGCGATCCAAAAAAGCTGGATGTAATTCCAAATGCCGCCCTGAAGGGTGACGCCGGAAAACGCCCGCTGCATTTTTAAAATATAAAAAACAGAAAAAGTCAGCATCAAAAGAGACTGTACAGATACAGTTATTCTTCCGATTTTAAAAGAATAATTCATAGATCACTCAATCCGTAAGTGCGTTTTTAAGAAATGTCAGGGATTTTTCCCGTTCCCTGTTCAAACGGTCGAACAGCCTGCTTTTGTTGAAGGCTTCCGGATCCGGCACGGCGCTGCCTGCGCCGATACAAAAATCTTTTAAGCCGCACAGCTCCGCCAAATCGAGTATTCTTGAAGAACCCTGCGCGCGCGTTACGGCATAGGTTGGCTTGCCGAACAGATAGCCGAGAGCCGTTCCGTGGAAGGAGCCGCTTACTACCGCCGCTGCGTTTTGATACAAGCCGATAAATTCCTCGGGCGAAACGTCAAAATAAGCCTCGTCCGTTTTGATGAATTTGATAGAGTACGGCAAAACAGCCACCGAGGAACAGCCTGTCATTTGCTTTACAGCCGAGACCGTTCGCTGCATTTCGGGGTTGCTTTGCACCTGATAGCACAGGATATACGGCTGCTTTACGCGCGGAAGCTCGGCGATTTTTGCCCAATCCTTCGGCGTCAGCAAAAGCACGGGATCAAGCACCCGCACCGCTTCCCTGCCGGTTATTTCGCTGATATACGCCCGCGCCGATTCCTCGCGCAGCGAAACTGCCTTAAAGCGACTGAGCCAATTGCAAACAAGCTCCTTTTGCTCCTCGGTGTAATTCAGCTGTTCAACGCTTGCGGCGTAGCTGACTCGGCGCGCGGAGTCGCTTCCGAAGTCCAGAAAACGCGCCGGGACAAATTCGGGATTGCCCGAAAAGCGCCACACCTGATCGCTTCCCGTGATCAGCACATCCGCGTCGATGTTCTCGCGGCGCAGCTCATCCATCGTTTTGAACTCGCGTGAAAGCTGAAGGCGGTCGCGGTGAAAAGCGCGGAAGCTCTCTTCCCTTTTTTTGACGGCTTTTTTGTGCAGAAGCTTATTGTAATTATAATACGCCGACGAGGCTGCCGCCCTTGGACGGCGCAGGTCGATTTTATCGTAAAAACGGCTGCCGTACGGATATTCAAACACTGTGTTTTCAAAGCCCAGTGACAGGATCGTTTGCTGCAAAGCGTATGTCTGAAGCAGCGCGCCGTAGTTAGTGCCGTGGTGAAAGGTTATGGTAAAAGTTTTCATATCATTGCTCTATACTTCGCTTGGCGATAGCGTCATAAGAAAAAACGTTCATTCCGTTTTCTTGGGCTGCCGCCTTCATTTTGCGGTACTTTTCGGGATTTTCAGTTAAATCGCTGAGGATACGCAGCATTTCATCCGCGGAATCCTCGTGCATAAACACCGCGTTGCCGCCTACGTTTACGTGCGTGGTACCGTCCCAGTATTTGCACGCCATCGGTATTCCCAAGCCTGCCACCTGTTCCCAAAGCACTGAATGTCTGCCGGGAAACACGGCGAGGTCTGCCGCCGAAAAATAAGCGTAGGTCTGTTCGGAGGCGATCCATCCGATGTACTGCACGCGGTCGCTGCAATTCGCGAGCACCTTGTCCTTTAGTTCGGGAACGACAGAGCCGAACACAAGCAGCTTGACCTTCGGCGAGCTCAAGCGGTTGACAGCCTGCATAAGCAAAACGGTCTGCTGCTTTGCCATATCTATTTTTCCGCCTGTCATCACCAAAAAATCATCGTCACCGATCCCGTACTGCGACCTTAGCCGCTGCCGTACCTTGGGATCGCAGACCTCAGCCACCTTGTCGTCGTCGGCGCCCATAACAAGCAGCTCGATTTTTTCCGCCGGCAGCTTGTAGATGTTCTTCAAAAAATCCACGCGAGCCGGCAAAACGCCGTACCACTTGGTCACGAAGGGATCGATCTTGTGCGCGCAGCGCTTCCAGATCACTCCGTGAAGCAGCTTTTTTGACGTCCAGTTGGTGGCGCTGTTTGAAAAGTCGGCGTGATTGTCAACATAAACGCGGACATCAGGGTGCGCCTTAAGGTATTTTATCACCTTGTCAATATCCAAAAACTGACATCCGTGAATAAACAAAATCTCCGGCGCAGCCTGCTCAAGCGCCTCATACGTGTTGACAAAGCGCTTCATTTTTCGGTAAAGCTTCAAGGGCTGCCTGTAATCGAGCCTGACGACCGGAATGTCATATTCGTTTCGGTAGGACGACGCCTTTGGCATAAAGGCGGTCTTGCCGTTTTTATCAAAGGTTTGAAGCGAGGCGATGACCGTTACGTCATGCCCCTGCTGCTTGTGAAATTTGGGCAGCATATTTTCCTGGTAGGAAAAGCCGTCGGGAAAAAAGCAGCCCAGACATAAATGTGTGATTTTCATATGTTTTTATTCAGTATATGGCTTGAGTAGAGAATACAGCTTTTTATAGCCCTTGTCGTTAAGATGTATTCCGTCCTTTGAAAGACCGCTGTCCATATATTCGTTGTTTTCATCCAAAAAGCTGTCGTATATGTCCACATATACACAGTCGTTCTCTTCGGCTATTTTTTTGATCAATTGATTGGCTTCCTTCACCTTGGCGTTATCCACCTTTGAGGAAGCGCATACGGGTAAAATGCTCTCTATATAAAGCTTTATGTCACTGTCTTTCAAGGCGTCAATAAGCCGCTGATAGTCTTTTTCTATCGTTTTGAGGTAATTCCAGTTTCCCAGATTGTTTACGCCAACCATAACAAATACTTTTTTCGCGGACATTTGGGGGATCGCTTCCGCCATCTGCGCGCAGCCCTCAACGGTGGTGCCGGGAACGGCGAGCACACAGGTTTTAGCTCCAAATTCATCCTCCCACTTTCCCTGTGAGGTGATAGAATCTCCCAGAAAGACAGAATCAAATTGAGATTTTGAAAGGGAACGTTTCCAAGATAGCATAATAGTACTATCAATACCCCCACCGTTTATACCTGTTTTGCGCAAGATAGTATCATAAAAATCCGAGTGGAAGAACGTGACAGCAAGACATGCCAGCAATACGAACGCAAGAGAAAAAGCGATGATCGCAAGCTTGTTGACTTTCTTTTTTTCCGCTGTTTTTATTTCTGTTTTACTGTTTTCTTTCATTTTTTGCCATCTCCAAAAATAATTCAACGTTATCAAATGCTTTTGCCGAAGCCTGCAGCTGCTCCTCGGAATACTCCCACCACTTGCTTTCAAGCAGCCTTTCAGACGTTTGTCTGTCAAAGCGGTTGCGGAGCTTCTTTGCCGGATTTCCTGCCCAGATCTCATACGGCGGCACGTCGTGAGTAACGATGCTGCCCATACCGATCACCGCGCCGGTGTGTATCGTCACGCCGGACTTGATTTGACAGCCTGTGCCAAGCCAAACGTCGTTTTCGATGACGGTTTGAGGCGTTTTTGGGCTGTCAAAGGAAGAATAGTTCTTTTTTAGAATATTCTTACCGCGGTGAAACACCGGTGATGAAGAAACATATTCGATCGGATGCGAAGCGCCTCCGATTCGGCAATTATCGGCAACCGAGCAAAAGCTGCCTATTTTTGCGTTTACGGCAAAGCAGCGGTTGCCGACATAGCTGTACCTGCCAAGGCTGACGCCGGTCAGCTCGCTTTCGGGACAAACCTTCGCGGTTTTGTGTATTTGACAGTTATTCAGGGAAGCCGGCCGCAAAATCTTTTTAAGTCCCTTTGCCCAAATGAACTTCAGCTTTCCAAGAAAATTCATCTTATTTTATTCTCCTCATTATGTCCCTGTACTGCTTTTCGGCGGTGAAATTTTCAAGCAGATACCGCCTTGCTTTTTCGCCCGTTTGAGCGGTGTTTTCCGACAAAGCCTTTTCAACCAGCTTGTGAAAGGACTCCGCCGAGGTGCTTTCGCACCACCATCCGAAGCCGTTTTCGCAAATGATTTTTCCAAGGTCGGTGTTAGGATCGGTGCAGGCAAGCACGGGAAGCCCTGCCTGCATATAGGTCAGCAGGCGGCTTGGAAAGTTTGGTATCGTGAAACGGTGATCCAAAAAGATCAGTCCAATGTCGCACGCGGCGAGCATCGCGTCGTATTCATCCTTTGGCAGGGACGAGATCAGCCGGACGTTTTTCAGCCCTTCGCTTTGAATGAACGATTCCAGCGCGGAGAACTCGGTTCCCGAGCCGACAAGCAAAAAGAACGCCTCCGCGTTGTCTTTTTCTCGTTTTAAGCATTCAATCAAAAACGGTATCCCCTGCGGCTTTCCGAGGTTGCCGCCGTAAACGAATATTTTTTTGTTTGCGGGCATACCGTATTTTTTTCGGATATTCTGTTTTTCTTCTTCCGTAAAGGAAAACTCGCGGGGCTCAAGGCTGTTTGGGCTTACAAACACGCTTTGCTTTTGAACCTCGGGGTTGTGCTTCAGCAGGTACTCAACATTCGCCGGGGACATACAGCCGATGTGATCCGACAGGGCGTAGAGCTTTTTTTCCTGCGAGCGGAAATGCTTATACAAAAAGCTTTTGGCGCCGGTTTTTGACATCAGCCCTATGTCCACCGCGTTCTGCGGAAAAATATCCTTAAGCAAAAGCAGCGTTTCGGCTCCGGTCGCTTTTTTTGTTTTTTTCACCACGCTTGCAAGCGTTATCGGCGGCGTGGAGTAAATTATCAAATCGAACGGGATTCCGCTCAAATATTTCTTAATGCTCTGCGAATACTGCCTGCCGATCATCACGGTGGAGATACCCTTTTCTATCATTCCGCATCCGGTAAGGTTGCCGGTTTTAACGTGCAGAGAGGAGCAGTTTTTGTCCCGAACCAACTCGGTTGGCTTGCCGAGACGTTTTTCGTAGGAGCTGACGGTATATACGTGATGTCCGTCCCTGACAAAGCAGCGCAGAAGGTCGGGATATATCCCGTGAAACTCGATGCTGTCAAATCTTCCGATCGTCAAAAACAAAACATTCATACGCGCCCTCCAGATTTCATCAGATCAGCCGTAAAACGTTGCCCGCTGTACGCCGCGCGGAGGCTCTGATGATGTACAGCAACCTGACCCCACAGGGTGAGGTCAGGCGTGAATATAGGATTATTCCGGAATAATCATTTTGCCGTCGGCAGCAAAGGTGTACTTGCCTGCGGGAACCAAGTCGTTTGTCTTGGCAGCGCCGATGTACAGGCTGTCATTGGCGAATACAGCACCGTTCTGCTTTACGAAGTAGAAATCGTTGCCGTCCTTGACGACGCCCTTACCGGTTACGAGAATGTTGTTCTCATAATAGAAGCCGTTTACAACGCCGTTTTTGATTACCATTGTGCCGTCGGGGTTAAATTCGTATCTGCCGGCCGGAAGCAAGCCGTTTGCTTTTTCTTCGGTTACATAGAAGCTGTCGTTAGCGAATACCTGTCCCTTAAGACCGATGTAGTAATAATTGCCGTCAACATAGATCAGGCCCTTGCCCTTGACAAGCTCGTTGTTCTCGTAGTAGTAGCCGTCAACGATGCCGTTGTTCAGGATCATGGTGCCGTCGGTATTGAAGTAGTACATACCTGCGCCGAACAAACCGTTTGTCTTAGCTTCTGCGATATAGAGGCTGCTGTCGGTGTAAACCGCGCCGTTCTGCTTTACGAAGTAGTAGTCGTTGCCGACCTTTACAAGACCCTTGCCCTTGACGATAGCGCCGTTCTCGTAATAGATGCCGTCGATAACGCCGTTCTTAAGGATCATTTTACCGGTTTCGTCAAACTCGTATACGCCTGCAGGCATAAGACCGTTAGTCATAGTATCGTTCAGATACAGGCTGTCGTTCATATATACCTTGCCGCGCTGGGTGATGTAATAGTAGTCGTGATCAATGGAGATCAGGCCAACGCCCTTGATGTAGCCGTCAACATAGTAGCTGCCCTCGTAAATGCCGGTGTAGGGACCGAGATAAACGCCTTCGTCGGTGAACTCGGCAAGATACTGCGGGTTGTTGGACAGGCGGATGAAGGTCATACCCTCATGACGGAAGCCCATTCTGTCAAAGCCGTAGGTGTAGCCGTCGATGTCTTGCCATTTAACGTTACCCTGCTGGGAAACGAGGTGATAGAAGTCGGGGCCGTAGTAATATCTTGTGCCCTGAGCAAGCTCTACCCATACGCCGTCAACGATCTTGCCGTTCTGCTCGAACTGATAGGTGGTGACAGCCTTGGAGTTGGGATAAGTGAAGGTCTTTTCCGCAACGGGAGCGAGGGTTTCGGTGTCGAAATAGAACCACTCGTCGTTGATGTCGAACCAGCCGCCTGCGAACTCGCCGAACTTAGCGTAGTGATATACGCCCTGATCGTCCTGAACCAGTCCGGTGTACTTGCCGAGGCTTGTGCCGTTTTCGTCAAATTCATAGTAAACGCCGTCGATAGGAACGATGCCGGTTACCTTAACGCCGTCAACATAGTAGGAGTCGCCTACCCAGCCCTGAACAGCAACGCCGTCGGCATAGGTCTTGCCGTCGGTGTATTCGCCGTTGTAGAGGTCGCCGCAGTGCTCGCACTTGAGCACGCCGTCAACGAACGCGTAGGAGTGACCGGTAGCGGGAACGACGGTGCCCCAATCGATTACGGATTCACAGTCTGCGCAGTAGGTTCTGTCGGTGTAACCGGTCTCGGTGCAGGTCGCGTCCTTGTCAGCCATAGGCTGAGCGTTGTGCTCGTGCCATGAGGTAACAACGTTTGTGCCGCCCTCATTGCCCTTGTTAACGCCGATGTAGCCATATTCGCACATTGCTTCGCTGTCGCACTGGATTACGGGAGCGGAGAAGGTGGAAACGGTGTCGTCGGTGAATACGACCTTACCTGCCTTGGTGAACACCTGGGTGTCCATCGGATATACGCACTTCTTCTGGGTGATGATCCAGTTGGAGTTCTTGCCGAGCGCATTGTGGGGATACCATGTGCGAACGGGAACGGAAGCGATTACCTGCTCGCCGGCTGCGTTAACAGTGCCGGTGGAGGTGATGTAGAGATTGATGATGCCCTTGTCGAAAGCCTCGGTGGTGAAAGCAGCAGCAAAGCCTTCGGCAGCTTCGATACCCTGGGGCTCCCAATCGTTTACATTGTTGACCTTAAGAGTAACGTCAACGTCCTTAACGTTCTCTACGTTGGTGGCAACGATGTCGATGTAGTACAGAGAGCCGACATAGGTGGAAGTGAGGTCTGCCTTGCGCGGAACTACCTTGATGGTGGGAGCGCCGGTGTTGGCAGAGACGGTGAAGGTTCTTGTGATGTGAGAGGTGTTGCCTGCGTTGTCGCTTGCCTCGAAGGTGATGGTGTGGGTGCCGTCGGCAAAAGCGGTCTCGGCAACGGAGATCTTGCCGTTCTTGTAGGTGGATTCAACCTCAACGCCGTCCAAATAAGCCTTTGCGGAAACAGTGTTCAGACCGGTAGCGTTGGTCTTGGTGGTGTTTTCTGCAACGGTAACAGCAAACTCAACAGGGCTGTAAGCGATGTTGGTGTTGTTGTTGAGAGCCATTGCGTCGGAAGCGCCCTTGAACGCGTAGGTCGGGTTGGTGAATACGGGAGCTTCTCTGTCGGGTACAACAGAAGAATAGTCAACGGTGATGTCGTCGATGTAAAGGGTTACGTGGCTGGTGTAGGACTTGAACTGCTTGTCGGCGTCCTTCCAAGCACGGTCGTTTACATAAAGCTGCATAACGTCGCCGTAGAGCTCGGAGTTTTTGCCGTTCTTGTTGATGCTGTTGCTGGTACGGCAGTTCTGGAGTCTCAGGCAAGGCCATGAGCTGTAGTTGCTGAGATCGAAGTAGTAGTAATACCAGCCGTCGGTACCCAGACCTTCTCTGTAGGGGAAGAAGGTACCCATAGCGCTGTTAACGCGCTCGTAAGCAGCGGTAGGAGTCTTTTTGCCGCCGATGGTGTAACGGACGTCAAGGCCGCGAACATCGACCTCGTCGGGGATGTACATCCACATACCAAGGCCGGTTGCGCCGGTGATGTCCACGAAGTCTTCTTCTGCGCCGCGCTGTTTAACGCCGTCTGCGTCGTTGGTGAAGCCGTGAGCAGCGATGTCATCCCAGTTGTAGCACATCAGAGAATAGGTGTAGTCTTCGTAATAGGTCAGCTGGCTGAAGTCCATATCATACGCCATTGCGTACTCGCCGCTGTGAACCTTACCGGTTTCTGCGGTAACGGGGGTGCAGGTGGTGACGATGCCGGCGTTGTAGCCGTCATAGCCCGACCATCTTGCGGTCTGATGATTGTCAACATCAGATTCGAAGTCAAAGAGAGTTTCGGAGCCCTTACCAACGGAAAGCGGAACGGTAGCGGTTTTGTCGCTGCCAACGAAGGTAGCGGTGATTGTGCCGGCGCCGGTAACGGTGGTGTCGTTGGTGGCGTGGAACACAAAGCCTTCTACGGAACCGTACTTAGCGTCGGAAAGCTGGAACGCATAATCTTCAACGGTGCACTTTACGGGCAGGTTGAACTCGCCGTATTTTGCTACCATGGTGATGTCTGCGTCCTTGCCGTAAGGAGCGGCAAGAGTTGCTACGGAGAACTCGATGCTGTCGGGAACAACAACGTGAACGGTCGTTTCGCCGACAACTTCATTGTTGTAAACCATCTGGATAGTAGCGTCGCCGACGTGAGCGGGAGTGAAGACGCCATATTCGTCAACAGTACCGTTGTCGGAAACGATGGTAGCCTCGGCAGGGATTTCCGCGGAGGTGCCTGCGGGGCTGATACCCTTTGTCAGGATGGTGGTGGAAGCCTTAGCGGAAATATACTCGTCCTCGGGAGTAAGAGTAGCGCGGCTGAATACGTTGGAGGGAGCCGCGGTGGAGGCGATGATCAAGCCTGCGGAGATCGCACGCTCGGAGCCGTCGGAAGGACGGTTAACGATACCAACTTCGTTTTCGCCTTCTGTTCTTGCAACATAGGTGGAGGAACCGCCGCCGTCGAGGTTGATGGCGGATACGCAGCCTGCCTCAAGCATGATCTGCGCGATCTCGTGCATGGAGCCGCCGATGGAGAACGGAGACTGACGTCCGTCGAGAACCATGGTGACTACCTTGCCGTCTGCGGTGATACCTACTGCGGTACGGCAGTGACGGTCGGTGTTGTAGCTGCCGGAAGCGGAAGCGGTGACATCTGCGCCGTTGCGAACAAGCCACTGAGAGCCGCCGACAGCCTGCCAGATGTTGTAGTTGCCCTTGTTTCCGCGGTCGTCGATCACGGCGCTGCCGTCGTCGAGGATCGCAAAGAAGGCGGGATATGCGTTTGTACCAAAGTCAACGCCGTCGATGAAGCATACGCCGGTGGGCTGACCTGTGGTCATGTTGAAGAAGGACGCGTTAACGCCTGCTACAACATTGTAGTACTCGCTGATGAACTGGGGAGAAGAAGGATCGCTGTAGTATTCGTTTGCCGACGCGATTTGATCGGTAAGCTTGGACATACCGAGCTTCTTGTCTCTGTACTGATCCATATAGGAGGTCTGTACAACAACGTCGTCGCGCGAGATGTCGGCAGTCGTTACATAGTAAACGTTCTGCTCTCCGTCCGTGGCGTAAGCGTAGTTGGTATACTGCTCAACGCCGGGCGCAAGTGTTTGCTCCGTGTGTTTAAACACGGTGTGTGTATCGGCTTCGTAATCCTTGTTATACGCTGCGGAAGCAACGACAGAGAATGCCGATGCAGCCATAACGGTTGCCAAAGAAACAGCCAAAACACGTTTGAAGGTTTTTTGCATAGAGTTCACTCCTTTTTTTTATTTTTATGCCGTGCGGCATAGAATTACAAAAAATGAAAGCACGGATCATATGCTCCGTAAGGCGGAAGCGTAGCGCTGCTTCATTATGTCAACAGCCCAAAAAACAGCGTCCGCCGGCGCTCCGGGATTTGCTATCCCGGGCGGCTTTTGCTTAAAGCGCTTGCTTAAGCCGACAACGGATAAGCCCTTGTTGAGATAAACGGGCATCATCCTGAGATGAAAAACTCTTCTGTTGTGACGTTTGTTAAAGGAGTTTGCCGCTCCGAGACGCTTTTTTTCAAACTTGGAAAAGCTTTGATACCCTTCGAACGTCATTTTTTTTGACATACGCTTGCGCGAATCATATCCAAGCGAAAAGCCTCCGCCTATTTTTTTCTGTCCGAAGGATTCGCGTTTTGCGCCTGCCGCTTCCGCGATCCTGCGCGGGATCGGCTTGTCGTATGTGCCGCCCATGCTCCACGGCTTCATTTCCTCGGAATTGGAAATGTCGCGAACGGAATAGCACACGGACGCGCCGTAGGCGGGAAGCGGAACGATAAGATAATTATTTTTTAAAGCGTTTTCGGTGAAGCTTACGCTGGTTTCGAAATAGTAGTAGCCCTTCATTTCGTAGTCTTCGGTCATTGAGAAAGCTTTGT
>JBGUOX010000165.1:0-16297 GCA_045129995.1 Ruminococcus sp.
TTTTTCAAAAATATTTCAAAAAAATACCCCGTACCCATGTTTGAGTACGAGGTATATCTTTTTGAGTGCTAGCTTAATGACATTGGCCGACATGGCACGCCTTTTTGTTTTTGTTGGAAACTCCTCCGCCCCGCCGATGACGAGGGTTTGTACTAAAAAGATGATCAAGATCGCATTTCGCGCCTTTGCAAAGACTTAAGGTCGATATAAATAAAAACCATCGTTAGTGTTGACTATTGTATTATATAGTAAAGAATAACTAAAGGGCGTGGCAAGGGATGACAACGGGGTTTATTTGCGCAGCGCGAAACAGTACAGAGATAAACGCGCTTTATTTCGTGCGCCCTTTTTTCGGCAGAATCATTTTTAACTGACACAGGCGCAGTGTATAAATGCGCCTGTGTTTTTTGTCATTGCCGGCAGTCGGCGCAAAGCCGGCGACGCGGCAATCTCGGTCAATTCAATAACTTTTGTTTTCCTTTGTTTGGCTTTTTCCCGGATGGGCGGAGCCAATGTCCGGTATGAATTATTTATATGCGGTCAGCGGGCAGACTCAAAAGAAAACGTTCTGTTAAAATATAAAAAGCGAAATTCAAAAAGATTTAAAGGAGGTTTTTTTTACATGATGCAAAAAATCAAACGGCCGGTCAGCATTCTGTTGGCTCTGATGCTGGTTGCCGGCATTTTTGCTGTTGTTCCTTTTACTGCGGGAGCGACAAGCTATGGCGAAGAATCCAAAGTATATGCGTCTCAACTCAAGGCCGGCGACACTATCGGTACCGGCGTTTCTATGTTCTATCACGAGAATTACACATTTACCCTTAAGGGAGGAAGATACGGCACCGGATATTACGATGAAGAAGAAAATGACGGCAGAATATTTGATCTTTGCAATGATGATCTGCAGGTTGAGTACGATCGGACTTGGGAATGGTTGGATTATTACGGGGATTCCGGCATCTACGATGAAAACACCGGGGATACCTATTATCCCGCCACCGCAAATGGCGGATGTGTGGGTAAATGGTATGTTATTGCGGTAAACGGAAAAAATATCGTCCTCGGCGGATTTACCAAATCCGACGATCCTTCTTCCGGAGGAATATCCATGAGCGTCGGAAAGTATTTCCGAATGGGTTACTACAAGGGTGTGGACGTTGATTGGTACTGCGTTAAAATCAACGACACAGGATACTTTATGTATTGTAAATACGCGCTGAAAGCAGGAAAATTCGGCGCTAACGCGACCTACAAAACAAGTGATATTCACACATGGCTCGACATCAACTCCGGCGGCACCTTTGCGGATGACCTCGGTTTTACAGACGCCGAGATGAGCGTTGTGCGCACCGTCGACCTTTCCTCTACAGGCGGCGACGGCACAGACAGCTTCATCATCGCGGCTTACGAAAACAATGAGATGAACAAAGGCACAAAGGTTCAGGCGCCGTATAGGATCGACACAGACGCTCTCGTGAGCATATACTGGCTGCGTACCGCAAGAGATACCACCAACGCAAGAGTTGTCAACCACTCCAAGGACGGTTCGCCCATTGCGACTGTTGCTGCACGCTACAGCGGCGTTGGAAACAGCCAGTGGATCCGCCCGATGTTCTATCTGGATAACGCCGCGTTCAAAAAGCTGAACATCAGGGGCGACGGAACAGAAAACGATCCCTATGTTATCAAGTCTACTGTCTACAACGATCCTTATCAAGATCCGGAATTAGAAGAATGTAAGGCAGGAGATTATTTTGCCAAAGGCGTTCGCAGCGCTAACCTGGGTTTTTCGGATGAAGAAGGGTACACGCTTACCCTGCAAGGCGGAACATACGGTAAATACGTTGAAAGCGAATTTACGGTCTGCAACGAAGATTTAACAACCGAATTGGCTTTCATGGAAACTAATGAAGACGGCGATTTTTATATGTATGATTATAATACCGCCGAGAAATATTATCCTGTCGTGAACGGCGTTAAATCCGATATTTTCGTTCTTCGGTCAATCAACCACACCACGAAGAAAATCATCGTCGCCGGTCGTCCTGTGCCTGCGGATCCCGCCTACACCGTTACTTGTAAAAACTGGGACGGCTCGGTACTCGAAACCGATAAGAAGGTCACCGTAGGCACAATCCCGACATATGACGGCGCAACTCCCGTAAGAGCGGAAGACGATATCTTTACTTATGTGTTCGGCGGCTGGACTCCCACGGTCACTGAAGTAACAAACAATGTAGTCTACACTGCGATCTATGATTCAACGATAAAAGTTGAAGAAAAGATGACTGTGCTGGATCTGACCAAGCACCATACCACTTCATGGCCTGAACGGGCGCTGCCGTTCAGCACAACACGCTTTTCGGTCGATCCGTATTTCATCGAAAATGAAGAGTGGATAAACGCAGGTAATGACGGATGGCTGATCGACGGTGATTATCCCGACGTAAGCTATTTCACGATCAACGCCTTAAACGGGGAAAAAATCACCAAGCTGGTAATACACAGAAATTATTATGATAATGTTCCGGTAGTCACCGTTGACGGAAATGAAATCTATCGTAGGCAGGGCGACGATGAAGATGAGTTTATCTTTGATTCAATGCAGGCATCTTCCGCTAAAGTATTCGCTTCGTCCGGAGATGATTATATTACGATAGACCGGATCGAGGTTTATTACGCCGGCGGCCCCGCGGGTTACACCGTAACATGGAAGGATGATGACGGCACAACGCTCGAAACCGACGAGGACGTGATCGTTAATAAGACACCGACCTTTGACGGCAAAACTCCAACCAAGGAATCCACCGCGGAGTATAACTACACATTCGCAGGCTGGGCTCCCGAGGTAACCGCTGTCGAGGGCGACACTGAGTACACCGCTACCTACACCTCGACCAAACGCCCGTATAACATCACATGGAAGAACGAAGACGGCTCCGTGATCGGCACCACCTCTGTTCCGTACGGCGAGATGCCGACTTATGCCGATCAGGAAAAGCCGGCAACCGCACAGTATAGCTATCCCTTCCTTGGCTGGGCTCCTGAGATCACTTCCGTAACAGGCGACGCGGAATACACCGCGCAGTTCGGCGAAAAGGTCAACAAGTATACCATTACATGGAAAAACGAAGACGGTTCCGTCATTGACACCACCACCGTTGCTTACGGCGAAACTCCTGCTTATACAGGCGAAACTCCCGTGAAGGATTCCGACGCGCAGTTCACCTATACCTTCCTCGGTTGGTCTCCGGCAGTTACCGCAGTTAACGGCGACGCGGAATACACCGCGACCTATAGCGCCGACGTCAACAAGTACACCGTTAAATGGATGAACAACGGTGAGTTGCTGAAAACCGATACTGTTTCCTACGGCGAAACTCCTGTTTATACAGGCGAAACTCCCGTGAAGGATTCCGACGCGGAGTATAACTACACCTTTGCCGGCTGGACTCCGGCGGTCGACGCAGTCAGCGGCGACGTGACCTACAACGCGACCTTTAACAACGTAAAACGTTCTTATAACATCACATGGAAGAACGATGACGGCAGCGTGATCGACATTACCTCCGTCGCATACGGCGAAACACCGACTCACACAGTTCCCGAGAAGCCCGAGGACGCTCTTTACACCTACAGCTTCGCAGGCTGGACTCCCGAGATCACTGCCGTTAACGGCGACGCTGAGTATACCGCGCAGTTTAACGCCGAGGAAAAAGAAGTTGTTCTAAACGGCATCATCGACGGTATGTATTATGTAAACGGCGAGATCGTCAAGGGCGCAGGCATTGTTAAGGTCGGCGACGACATCTACTTCATCAAGCAGAACGGCGCAGTATACACCGGCAGCCTCAGCGTTGGCGAGGATAAGACAAACGGCATTATCCCCGCAGGCAACTACAGCTTCGGTTCGGACGGCAAGATGATCCTCAAGAACGGAATTATCAACGGCAAATATTATGAGAACAGCATTCTGATCAAAGGACGCGGACTTGTCGAATGGAACGGCAGCATCTACTTCATCAAGGAGAGCGGCAATATTGCTGTAAACACCGGCCTGTTTGTAGCTGACGCAAAGACAAACGGCGTTATGCCCGCAGGAAAGTATTCCTTCGACGCTGACGGCAAGCTTATCGTCAACGACGGCGTCGTGGACGGTATGTATTACAATAACGGCGTTTTGGTAAAGGGCGTCGGACTTGTCGAATGGAACGGCAGTATCTACTTCGTCAAGGAGAACAGCAGTATTTTCGCAAACGACAGCCTGTATGTTGTTGACGCAAAAACAAATAATCTTGCGCCCGCAGGAAAGTATTTCTTCGACGCGGACGGAAAGCTTGTGCCCAACAACGGAATCGTGGACGGCTACTACTACGAGAACAACGTTCTCGTCAAGGGCAAGGGCATTATCGAATTTGAGGAGAATCTCTACTTTGTTAAGCAGAACGGTTCTATCTTAAAGGACAGCACCCTGTTTGTCGCGGCATCAAAGGCAAACGGTCTTGTTGAAGCCGGCTCATATCGTTTTGACGCAGACGGCAAGCTGGTCGGATGATGAGCGAATGAAATGAAAAATCTGATTATTTCGGCAGACGCAATGTCGCAAGACATTGCGTCTGCTTTGCTGTTTGTTAAAGCGTTGTACAGACGGATATTTACGTATGCGCCCAAAAGCGTCCCGGCGCTTTTTGCGTAAAAAACGCCTCGGTAGGCGGTTTTGCCAAAAAAACATTTGGAAACATTGTAATTTTCTATCGGGGACAGTGGCGGAAAAGCCGACTTTTATTGACTTTTTTTTGATGGTATAATATAATATAACTATGTATGAATACTTGACAAAAGGAAGGATTTTACGATGATACCGTTTAACGTGCCTCCGTTTTTGGGAACCGAGACCAACTACATTGCAAAAGCGATCGAAAATCATAAAATTTGCGGCGACGGTCCTTTTACCAAGGAATGTCACCAATGGCTTGAAAAAAAGACCGGCGCGGCTAAGGCGCTGCTTACCACCTCCTGCACCGACGCGCTGGAGCTTGCGGCGCTGCTGCTGGACATCCAACCCGGCGACGAGGTGATTTTGCCTTCGTTTACATTTTGCTCCACAGCCGACGCCTTCGCGCTGCGCGGCGCAAAGCTTGTGTTTGTGGACATTCGTCCCGACACCATGAACATCGACGAAACCAAAATCGAGGACGCCATCACCGAAAAAACAAAGGCGATCGTTCCCGTTCACTACGCCGGCGTTGCCTGCGAAATGGACACGATAACGGAGATCGCGCGCCGTCACAACCTCGCGGTGGTCGAGGACGCGGCACAGGCGATAATGTCCGAATACAAGGGACAGGCGCTGGGCGCCATCGGCGACTACGGATGCTACTCCTTCCACGAAACCAAAAACTACAGCATGGGCGAGGGCGGCGCTATCCTTATCAAAAACCCCGAAAAGATCGAGGACGCCGAGATCCTGCGCGAAAAGGGCACCAACCGCAGCGTGTTCCTGCGCGGTCAAATCGACAAATACACATGGGTAAACTACGGCTCGTCCTATTTGCCCAGCGATATGAACGCCGCTTATCTTTGGGCTCAGCTTGAAGAAGCGGACAAAATCAACAACGACCGTCTGGCGTCGTGGCAAAAGTACTACGACGCGTTTGAAGAGCTTGAGAAGGAAGGCTTTGTGCAGCGCCCCGTCATTCCCGAGGGCTGCAAGCACAATGCGCATATGTTCTATCTCAAGGCTAAGGATCTGGAAGAGCGCACCGCGCTTATCTCCTTCCTGAAAGAAAACGGTGTTTTGGCGGTGTTCCATTACATTCCGCTGCATTCCGCGCCTGCCGGTCAAAAGTTCGGCGTTTTCCACGGCGAGGACAAGTACACCACCGCCGAGGCAAACCGCCTGCTCCGCCTGCCGATGTACTACGGCTTGACCGACAGCGACATCAGCAAGGTCATCGACACCGTCCTTAAGTTCTACAAGAAATAATAACCGAAAAGCGTATCGGAAAACACGATCCGTTCGCCTCTGACTACTCAATACTCATAAGGAAACACTATGAATCATTTGGTATCTATCCGCCCGATCACCGAGGCGGACACCGCAAAAATCGTCCGCTGGCGCAACGCGCCGTCAGTAATGGAGCATTTCATTTACAGAACGCCGCTGACGGAGGAAGGGCACCTCAACTGGTTTCACAACCGCGTTCAAACCGGTGAGGTGGCGCAGTTTATGATAATCGACGAGGAAGCCTCGGAAGAGGTAGGCTCCGTATATCTGCGCGACATCGACTACGACAACAAAAAATGCGAATACGGCATCTTCATCGGCGAGGATTCCTGCCGCGGCAAGGGCATCGGAACGGCGGCGGCAAAGCTGGCGCTTGACTACGCCTTTGAAACGCTGGGACTCAACCGCGTGTATCTGCGCGTGTTCGCCGAAAACATCCGCGCGCAAAAAAGCTATGAACACGCCGGATTCGTCACAGAGGGCACCTTCCGCGACGACGTCATCATCGACGGCAAGGCATACGATATGGTATTTATGGGAATACTGAAGGAAGATTGGGAAAAGAGGCGGCTTTGATGGAAAAAATCTCATTCGTCATTCCGTGCTATCACTCCGAGCATACGATCGGCGGAGTGGTAGACGAAATTGTCGAAACCCTCACCGCTCACGGCGGCTATGATTATGAAATCATTTTGGTAAACGACAGTTCTCCCGACAATGTAATGCAGACAATCCGGGAGCTTTCGGCGGCAAATCCGCGTGTAAAGGGCTTGGATCTGTCGCGCAATTTCGGACAGCATTCGGCAATTATGGCAGGCTTTACCTACCTGACGGGCGACATCGTGGTTTGCCTGGACGACGACGGACAAACCCCTGCCAACGAAATGTTCCGCCTTATCGACAAGCTCGACGATTTTGATTTGGTGTTTGCCGAATACAAAAGCAAGCATCACTCCGGCTTCCGTAATTTCGGAAGCAAGATCAACGACCTGATGGCGCGCTGGCTGCTCAGCAAGCCTAAGGATCTGAAAATAATGAGCTACTTCGCCTGTAAGCGCTATGTCGTTGACGAGGTTTTGCGCTACGAGAATCCCTATCCTTATATGAGCGGACTGCTGCTGCGCGCCACCAAGAAGGTGTGCAACGTCGAGGTGAATCACCGCGACCGCACCGAGGGAACCTCGGGCTACAGCCTGAAAAAGCTTTTGCTGCTGTGGATCAACGGCTTTACCTCCTTTTCGGTCAAGCCGCTGCGCTTCGCGACCTTTGTCGGTATGATCACGGCGATCGTCGGCTTTATATACGGCATCGCTGTCATCATCAATAAGATCATCAACCCCGAAGCTCTGATGGGATGGAGCTCCACCATGGCGGCAATGCTGTTTATCGGCGGTATGATAATGCTGATGCTCGGTATGGTCGGCGAATACGTCGGAAGGATCTATTTGAGCATCAACCGCTCGCCGCAGTTTGTCATCCGCGACCGGGTGGGCTTTGAGGATCAAAAGCATGAAAAATAAACAAAAAAAGTTTGACATAAAAACCTATGCGGTGCTTCACTTCATTTTGCTGCTCTACTCGTTTGTGGGCGTATTTATGAAGCTGGCGTTCCAAAACGACTTTTTCTCCTTTAACTTTTTGCTGTTCGCGGGCTTGGCAGTGCTGTTTTTGGGCGTCTACGCCCTGCTTTGGCAGCAGGTGCTGAAAAAGCTGCCGCTGACCATCGCCTTTACCAACAAGGCGATCTGCATCGCGTGGGGTATGCTGTGGGGCGCGCTTATATTAGGCGACAACATCACATGGTATAAAATCGTCGGCTCGGTCATCGTGTTTGCCGGCGTGGTATTGGTGGTGGCTGACAATGAGTAGTGAACAGTTGATTTTTTCCTGCGTGTTCATCGGCTCTGTGTTCATCTCGTCGGTGTCGCAGATACTGCTGAAAAAAAGCGCGAACAAAACCTATGACAGTCCGCTTAAGGAATATCTGAATCCTTTGGTCATCATCGCGTACGGAATGTTCTTCTGCTCCATGATGATAACTATGTATTGCTACCGCTTTGTGGACGTTTCCGCCGGACCGATTTTGGAAAGCGCGGGTTACGTTTTTGTTGCGGTGCTGGGATTTTTGTTCCTGAAGGAAAGATTTACCAAGAAAAAACTCATCGGAATGCTTGTGCTGCTAAGCGGCATCGCCGTTTTTTCGCTCGGCGGTCTGATTCCGATAGGTTGAATTTAATGGGGTTACGATATGAAACTGAAAGAAGCGTTTTTGGAAAAATACCGCTCGGACAGGGTTTTGCTGGGTGAATGGATCTTAACCATCGTCACCGCGGTGTTTATCTTTGTGTCCATCGCGTATGTTGATATGCGAAGCCTGACGGTGTGGTCAACCAATGTTTGGGACGTCACATTTGACAGCAATATTCGCCATCTGTACGAATACACGGCGAAAAACATTTACGGCTTGCGCCACGTTTATTTGGGCAGCGAACTTTTCTCGGTGCTCCCGTGGTCTGTATGGAATCTGCCGATATGGGCGATCCAGCGGTTTACCGGCAGGGCGATCGCCGATTCCGCGGTTATGCTGGCATATTCCAAGCTGTTTTTGGTGGCTTTGTCGGTGGTTATGCTGCGCTACACCAAAAAAATCGCCATGATCCTGACCGAAGGCGACAAAACCAAGTCAACATGGGCGGTCTTTTTGTCCGCAAGCTCCACCTTCCTGTTTTTGGGCGTGCTCTATGCAGGTCAAAACGACATCGTTATGATCACCGTGTCGGTCATCGCCGTTTATTATCTGCTCAAGGGCAAACAGCTTCCGTTTATGATTCTGTCAATGATCGCCATTTCCATCAAGCCGTTTTTCCTGCTGCCGTTCTTGGCGGTGCTGCTGCTCTATAAAAAGAGCCTGCTTAAGGTAATCGGCTGGACGCTGTTCAGCGTTATCGGCGTGGTGGCGCAAAAGCTGCTGTTTAACGGCGCGCCGATGTACAAGGAGTCCATGCTGGAGGGACCTTCGCAAAAAATGCTTCAGCAAATGTTTACCGGCAATCTGTCCACCTCGTTCGGCAAGGCGTCGGTGTTTGCAATCGCGCTTGTGCTGATCTATCTTTACGCCTACACACGCGACTTCACCGACAAGGACGTAAAGGAGCAAAACGTCACTCTTGCAAAATACGCGGTATACTTTGTCGCGCTGACAAACACGGCGTATTTGATGTTCTCGCCGTTCACCTTTTACCGCATCGCAATGCTGGTGCCGTTCCTGTACCTTGTCATTGTGCAAAACGAGAAGATGTACTTCTACAACGGCGTGCTCGAAACCGCCTTGGCAACAGGTATGCTGCTCAAGCTCGGTCTGCGCCAGTCCTCAAGCCTGTTTCGCGCAAAAGCCATCAACGGCGCGCTTATCCAGCGCTTGTTCGGCTATTCTGTGCCTCCGCACGAAGAAGGCAACTACGTAAGCCTTAACAGCTATTTGACCTTCAAAAAGAGTCTTTTGCTCTATTTCCAGCCGCTGTTTTCCGGCGTCGCCGTAATCAGCGCACTGCTGTTGCTGATACTCAACCATCCGGCGCAAAAAATCAAGCCGCCGCTGTTCGGTGAAAAGAACTGCCGCGTGCTGCTGTGGGCGCGTATTGTCATTATAGTTCCGTTTATTTTGGCAACGCTGTATCTGTATCTCATATATCCCGAAAAGATTTATTGATTCACTGAAAAGGAGATAACGCAATGAAAGGCATTATACTTGCGGGCGGCAAGGGTACACGACTGTATCCCATGACCAAAACCGTGTCAAAGCAGTTGCTGCCGGTTTATGACAAGCCCCTGATCTACTATCCGCTTTCAATTTTGATGCTGGCGCAGATCAAGGAGATCCTGGTGATCTCCACACCGGAGGACACGCCCATCTACAAAGAACTGCTGGGCGACGGCTCGCGGCTGGGTATCTCGATCAAATACACCGTGCAGGAAAAGCCCAACGGCTTGGCGCAGGCGTTCATCCTCGGCGAGGATTTCATCGGCGACGACAGCGTTTGCCTGATCCTCGGCGACAATGTGTTCTACGGACAGAACTTCCCCAATATGCTGCTGCGCGTCAAGGACAACCTCAAGGGCGCCACCGTGTTTGGCTATCCTGTTATGAACCCCAAGGATTTCGGCGTGGTGGAATTTGACAAGGACGGCAAGGTCATTTCAATTGAGGAAAAGCCGCAAAAGCCAAAGTCCAACTACGCGGTGCCGGGACTTTATTTCTATGACAACAAGGTCATCGAATACGCAAAAAGCATAAAGCCTTCCGCGCGCGGCGAGCTTGAGATCTCATCTATCAACAGCCTGTACCTCGAAAACGGCGAGTTGAACGTTATGCTGCTTGGCAGAGGAATGGCATGGCTTGACACAGGCACTCCCGGCGGACTTTTGAAGGCGGCGGAGTATGTTCAAACCATCCAGTCCATGCAGGGACTGTACATCAGCTGCATCGAGGAAATCGCGTGGCGAAAGGGCTACATCACCATTGAACAGCTGCGCAAGCTCGGCGAAGAGCTGAATATGACCGAATACGGACAGTATCTTATCAATTTGGCGGACGCGCATTCATAAAAAGGAGAACGGTATGAAAAATATTCTTGTAACGGGCGGCGCGGGCTTCATCGGCTCCAACTTCGTCCATCATATGCTTAAAAACCACGACTACAACATCATCAATATCGATGCGCTGACCTACGCCGGCAATCTGGACAACCTGACCGACGTAGAAAACGATCCGCGCTACACCTTCATCAAAACGGACATCCGCGACCGCGAGGCGCTGACCGAAATTTTTGAGAAGTACGACATCGACACCGTTGTCAACTTTGCGGCGGAAAGCCACGTTGACCGCTCCATTACCGAGCCGGAGATTTTCCTGACCACAAACGTAATCGGTACCCAAACGCTGCTCGACGTTGCCAAGCGCTTTTGGAAGGTCGATCCCGACGACAAATATTCGCGCGAATACAAGGACGGCGTAAAATATTTGCAGGTCTCCACCGACGAGGTATACGGCGCGCTGGGCAAGACGGGTATGTTTATGGAAACCACGCCGCTTTCCCCAAACAGTCCCTATTCCGCTTCCAAGGCGAGCGCCGATATGGTGGTTCGCGCTTACCACGAAACCTTCGGAATGCCCGTGAACATCACGCGCTGCTCCAACAACTACGGACCTTATCAGTTCCCCGAAAAGCTGATCCCTCTTATGATCAACAACTGCAAATCCGGCAAGGCGCTGCCCGTTTACGGCGACGGAATGCAGATCCGCGACTGGCTGCACGTCAGCGACCACTGCAACGCGATCGACACCGTGCTGCACAAGGGCGAGATCGGCGAGATCTACAATATCGGCGGCAACAATGAAAAGGCGAACATCGAAATCGTCAAGCTTATCATCAAAACGCTGGGCAAAAGCGAGGATTTGATCGAGTATGTCAAGGATCGTCCCGGCCATGACCGCCGCTATGCGATCGACAACACAAAAATCACCACGCAGCTCGGCTGGGCGCCCAAGTACACCTTTGAGCAGGGCATTGCCGAAACGATCGAGTGGTACCTCGGCCACGAGGAGTGGATGGAAAAAATCACCTCCGGCGCCTATATGAACTACTACGACAATATGTACTCCCAGGCGGAGAAATAATAAACCGAATCAAAATTCAGCAAAAAAGCGTGCCAAGCGGCACGCTTTTTTATATGAGCTGATATTCTTATTTGTCGTTTATATATCCGTCATCTTTCGCGGAACGCGAAAAACCGCTGACCAATGTAGTTGCAGGCAACAAATGTGCAGGCGCCGACGGCAAGCGCGGCGTTGCCGGCAAACTTCTCGACCGACCATCCAAACATCGTCCAGCCGTTGCTGCTGCAAATCCACGTCACCAGCGGCGACACCAGAACATACGCGATGGTGTAGCACACCGCGATGTTCAGCGCGAACCGCGCAACGGGCTTCCAGCCCTTTTCTTTGTTTTTGAACGTAAAGTATTTGTTTAGGAAGTAGCTTACAACACTGCCGATGAAGTTGCCGAGAAAGCTCGCAAGGATCACGCCCCAGTCGTACTGCTCCCAACCGAATACATTGTAAAATACAAATTGCAGTCCCATGCCGACAATGGTGTTTATTATGCCGACAAGGATGAATTTAAAAAACTTAATGTCAAAGAATTGCTTCAGCTTATCCATCTTTCTCCTCGTTGTTTTCATCCTCAAAGTTGGAGAATTTGGTAATGTAAATCGGACGATCCTTGGCTTCCATATAAATTCTGCCGATGTATTCGCCCAAAATGCCGATGGACATTTCCGTCAGACCTCCCAGGAAAAGCACCGCCGACATCGTTGTGACATAACCCGGCGTCGTAATTCCGAAAAACAAGGTTTGGATCAGCGTGATGAGTATGTAGATCAGCGAAATAAAGAAGATCACGGCTCCCATCACCGCCGTAAACCGCAGCGGCGCCACCGAAAAGCAGGTAATGCCGTCAATGGCGTATTTGAACAGCGAAGAAAACTTCCACGAGGTTTTTCCCATCTGTCTGTCGACCGTTTTGAACGAGATCCATTTGGTGTCAAAGCCGACCCAGGAAAAAATACCCTTTGAAAAGCGCTGCACCTCGCTGAGCTCCAGAATGGAATCCACCATCTGGCGCGTCATCATACGGTAATCCATGGCGCCGTAAGGGTTTTTAACGTCGGTAAGCTTGTTGCTCAGCCTGAAAAACAGCTTGGAAAAAATGCCGCGGAAAAAGCTTTCACCCTCGCGCTCGTCGCGCTTGGTCGCGCAGCAGTCATAACCTTCCTCCATCGCCTCAAGCATCTGCGGAAACACCTCTGGCGGGTGCTGCAAATCGGCGTCCATCACCACCACATAGTCTGCGGTGGTGTGCTGCAAGCCGGCATACATCGCGGCTTCCTTGCCGAAATTGCGTGAAAAGGAAATGTATTTAATATTGTCAAATTGCTTCGCCAGCTGCTTCATCACCAAATAGGTTTTGTCGCGGCTGCCGTCGTTTACCAAAATATAACGAAACCGGAAGTCGGGCAGCGTGTCGATGACCTTGTTGGTTTCCGTCACAAAATGCGCCAAGCCTTCCTCTTCGTTGTAGCAGGGAACGACTAAATCAATTGTTTTCATAATATCACCGCAACCATTATAGCAAAACCTCAGGCAAAAGTCCAATGGTTTAAAAAAATAATAAAAAGTTTTCGTAAAATTTTTGTTTACCTTTGCCCCGAAACGTGTTACAATAGAATTTGTATTATGAAGTCAACAACGGAGGTTTGTTTATGTCATTCATAAAAACCCTGCGCGAGCCGAAAACGATTCCGGAAAAGCTTTATGCGTTCGGCAAGCGCAATCTCATTTTATGGCTTTCGTTTTTGGTGCCGCTGGCACTTATGCTGACCGCGTTCGGCCTTATGGACGTATCGCCGTTAGGCAAGGCGACAAAGCAGATTTTGGTGACGGATCTTTGGCACCAGTACTATCCGTTCCTTGTGGATTTCCAGGACAGGCTGCAAAACGGTCAGGATCTTTACTGGTCATGGTCGGTCGGCGGAGGCGTCAACTATTTTTCGCTGATGTCCTACTATCTGGCAAGCCCGATGAACTTTTTGTCGGTGTTTGTGTCGCCCGATTATCTGCGCGAGTTCCTTATGATCTCGGTTGCCGTAAAAATCGCGCTTGCGGGCGCTTTTATGGCATTCTTCCTGCGCAGCACCTTTAGGCGCAACGATTTGTCGATCTTCATTTTCGGTATCAGTTTTTCGTTCTGCGCGTTTTTTATGGGCTACTACTGGAACACCATATGGCTCGACACGGTTGCGATCACGCCGCTGGTGGCGCTTGGCGCGGTAAAGCTGCTGACGGAAAACAAGTTCCGTCTTTACGCGGTAATGCTTGCGCTTTCGCTTGTCACCAACTACTATATGGCGTTCTTCTCCTGCATTTTTGTACTGCTTATTTTTGTTTGCTACCACATTGTTCGCTGGCAGAATTTCAAGGTGCTGGGCGTCAATTTTTTGAAATTTGCCGTGTTCACGATGCTCGGCATCGGTATGTCCTGCTTCCTTCTCATCCCCACGATGATGGCGCTGCAAAACACCCATGCCAGCGCCGGCAAGGAGCTGACGCAGTTTGAGCTCAATCTCAGCAACATCAGCGGAGGCAACGACTTTTTGGGCTTGCTTAAGGTGCTCAAGAGCATTGCCGGCAACCTGATGAACTTCACCTCCGCAAACAACAAGGAGGTCGACGGCCTGCCTAATATCGCCTGCGGCGCGGTGCCGGTATTCTTCGCTTACCTCAGCCTGACCGCCAAGGACATCAAGCTGCGCGAAAAGCTGGTCAGCGTTGGACTGATCATCTTTATGTTCCTCAGCTTTGCCATCCGTCAGCTCGACTATCTCTGGCATGGTCTGCATTTCCCCAATATGATCTACTATCGCTTCAGCTTCCTTGTAAGCTTTGTGATAATCGTAATGGGCTTCCGCGCGTTTATGTACATCCGGAACATCCGCCTGACCGACGTGCTGATAGCCTGCGCGCTCAGCTTTGCGACATGGTCAATGGAGTTTGAGTTTTCGGGCAGAAAAAGTCCCGACGGCGAAGGACCGTATGACCAGGGCGTTTTCAATATGTTTGCCGGCAAGGTCAACGGAAACGATCATCACAACCGCGCCGACCGTATGAGCTGGGTAACGCCTACGCTTGCGGCAATGGCAGTCCTGTTTTTGCTGATCACCGTTCTGGTGCTTCTGTATTCAAAGCGTATCATTCCGCGTCAGGCGCTGGCTGTTTCTATTGCGCTTGTGGTTGTGGCGCAAAGCGGCTACACCGCATACTGCGGCGTCAAGGTGACAGACGTGACCAAAATGCTGGATGACGACGGCGTAACGGTCGTGTATCCCGAAAAGGAGCACGCGGTAGACGCTCTGATCAGCAATATGAAACAGCGCGAGCAGGACAACAAAAGCCTGTGGCGTGCCGAAATGCTGCACACCAGCACATTAAACGACGGCGCGCTCAACCGCTATCGCGGACTGACGATGTTCAACTCCATGGCAAACGAGCAAATGACGATCTTTTTCGAAAACTTCGGTTTGTACGGATGGCAGGCAGGCAACCGCTACCAGTACGCGGAAAGCTCTCCGGTCACCCATATGTTTTTGAATTTAAAATACGTTATCGCGCGCGGCAGCTATGACAAAGTCGTAAACACCTATGATCTTAAGCAGGTGGCGTCGGTTGAAACAAGCACGCGGCTGTACGAAAACACGCACTTCATCGACAACGGCTTCATCGTCAACAAGGAATTGCTTAACTGGCAGACGACCTCAAAAGAAAACAGCTTTGACCCCGTGGAAAAACAGAACGAGTTTTTCCGCCTGGCAACGGGTATCGACAGTCCCGTCTATGTCAAGCTTTCGCCGACAGTCACCGCCGACAGCAGCGGCAAGACCGTATGGCAGTACACCGCGCCGAAAAGCGGACTTTATGTCCTGTACGCCGATTCGACCTGCGGCTCATCCGTAGAGGTGCTCAGCAAAGCCGCCGGCGCAAAGGAAGACGCGTCGTCCAAGCAGTCAACGGTTTATAAAACCGACAGCAAGGTGATCGCGCCGGTAGGCTACTTCAACCAAAACGACATTATCACCCTTAAGCCCGCCACGGCAGGCAGCTCGCAAAAAGCGTATTTCTACGCGCTTGACAGCGCGGTGTTTGAGCGCGGTTACAATATGCTGTGTGAAAACGTGATGGAAACCACCTACTTCATCGAGGGCGGCAAAATCGAGGGCACTATCGACGCAAAACGCGACGGTCTGTTCTACACTTCGATCCCCTACGAAAAGGGATGGCAGGCATTCGTGGACGGCGCCGAGGTAGAGCTGACTCCGGTCGCCGACTCGCTGGTGGCGTTCCCGATCACACAGGGCAAGCATAACATCGTGCTGGAATACAAGCCCAACGGCTTTGGAATCGGCTTGATTTTGTCGATCCTCAGCGCGCTTGCGTTCGCTGCGTTCTGCGTGTTCACCTACATTTTTAAAAGAAAGCTGATCCCCGATTACGCCAAGGACAAGGCGTTTTTGGACAGCGCGCAAGAATAACGATAAACGGGTGCAGGTCCGCCTCTGTGTGAGCCTGCGCCTGATTGTTTAAATATCAACATAGAGAAGAGCAAAACGAACACACTTCAAGCAACAAATAATGAAAGAAATCAGAAAGAAACTAAAAAAGGCACACCTGAGCAAGCT
>JBGUOX010000166.1:0-8859 GCA_045129995.1 Ruminococcus sp.
GCACAGTTTGACCAGAAAACACCCAGACCGACCACAGCGGGCGGGAAACCCCGCAAATTTTGCCTTTTAAGGCTCACCGAAAGGAGAAAACGCAATGCTCACGAATGAAGAACAGGTAATTGACCAGCTGCAAAGGATCGCAGAGGACATAGAGGGCAGGGGCGCAGCCGACGGGCTGAACAGCAGCACCGCCCAGCTCGAGCGGATCGCAAACGCGCTGGAACGGATCGTGGCAGCACTCGAGCCGAACCGCAAAGCGTGGACGACCGAGAAAGAGGACGACGCAAATATTCACGCTATGATGTATCAGCTTGTGACCGGCAGGGGCGGCTTGCGCTGAGCTTTCCGGATGATGGCAAATGATAGCAGAACCGGCACCCAGAGCGCGGGCAATGCCTGCGGAGCTGCTCCAAATGTTAAGTTTTGATAAGCACAGATGCTCCGGAGCAGCTCGGGACGATGCCGCCGACGAAAAGAAAAAATCCCGCAGAGCTTGCAGCAGCTCAACGGGATCAGAGAACAGAACACAGGCACGCGGAGAACTGGACGCGCCTTTTTCACCTGATATTATATCACATGAAAGGGGCGCAGTCAATGAAAACGAATGAAGAACTTGCAATGATGATTCAGGACGGCGACGAAAGCAAGGTGCCGGAACTCTGGGAGCAGGTGCGCAAGCTCTATCTGAAAAAGTCAATTCACTATTATGACGGGCACAGGGAACTTTGCAGCCGCTGCGGCGTAGAGCTGGACGACATACAGCAGCAGGCGTTTTTCGCATTCCTGCAAAGCGTAGAAGCCTACAACCCGGAAAGCGGGCTTTCTTTCCTTGCGTTTATCAATTATCCGTTTCAGACGGAAATGCAGAACCTGACCGGCACGCGCACAGCATTGACGCGGCTTGACCCGCTGAACAGCTGCGCAAGCCTTGACAAAGAGATTGACACCGAGGACGGCAGCGGCGACACGCTGGGCGACTTTGTGCCCGATCTGACCGCGCTTGACTTTCTGGAACTGCTCGACGCTGAGAGCGTGGGCGCAATGGTACGGGCAGAAGTCCGCAAGCTCTCCGCCCCGGTTTGTGATGTGATAGAATCGTATTATTTCAACGGTCAGACGCTGGGGACGATCGCGGAGCGGCTCGGGCTTTCTTTCGAGCGGGTGCGGCAGCTGCGGAAACGCGGAGAGGTCACGCTGTCAAAGCGGCGGGTTCTGGTCGATCTCTGGAACGAATACCACCACACGGAGCAGCAGCGACAGCTCGAGCACGCGGCGAACCGTGACCGCCCGGACGAATACAGCAGCCGGGACTCATACGAGAGAGCGACGCGCACGCCCTCTTGCATTGACCTTGCTTGCGAATACGCAGAGCAGCAGCGGCAGCTCTCCGGCAAGTCTCGGGAAGAATGGACGCGGGAAGAACAGATAGCCGCAATGCTGGACTACCTGCACAGAGAACCGGCGACAGCCTGACCGGGCACGGGATCGCGGCGACCGTCGGCACCGGCTGGAACCAGAGCGGCGGCAGCGGTTCCGTAAAATACAGATTAGCGGATGCGAAATTTTCTAATTCGCGCCGGATCGCAGCCACACAGCAGCAAAAAAGACGCCCGACGGGATCCCCGCCGGGCGTTTTTGTCTCTCCGATATGGTATTGATAGGGTATGCAATGGGTATGCATACGGTATGCGCTGCGGTTTTTGGAAGTCAACTACCCATTTCCGCCCCCCGATCAGAGCGACGGTGCGCAGCAGCATTGCAGGATCTGACCGGGACGACGGCAGCGGGCGCAGCTCCGGACGGTCGAAGCTAGAGCGAAGCAAGAGAAATCGCAATAATGAACAGTCGAAGAACAGTCGAACAACGAGCGAACAACGAGAAATTGCAGCCGCAGCGGGCGGATTTTGCAAGAAAAGACCAAAAACGGGCACAAACTGCGCTTTTCCGCGTTTGAATTGCACCAAATGATCGTTTGGCGCAATTCGGGAACGCAAAACTAAAACCGCGATTTGTACGCAAATACTCGCTTTTTCTGCTTTTCGGGCACTAAAAACGCGCAATTCACAAATAATAGCAATTCTGTTATAGTTTTGGAACTCGAAACTTTGTGCAATCTGCACAGCGTTTTTTTACCTTTACAAACTGTATACAAAGCAGCCGCTCCGGTGAAAGTTACCGGCAAATTGTAAGCAAGTGACCGCTGCGGCGATGCCGTGACCGGCTCGAGCTGCTGCGGTCAGTCGTTCAGACCGACCCACCACCCAGAGCGGCGCACGGTGAACGGCTCGACGATCTGACCGGCGACGGTGCGGAGCTGCTCCGGATCGCGGAGAGCCTGACCCGCTGCGCCGATCAGAACCAAACCGCGCCCAGCTGCTCCCGAGGATCAGACCGCCGGGGAAAAGAAAAAGGACACTTTCAAGCCGCTGCGGGCACAATCCCGGACACTTTGGACACAAAACAGGACACTTTTTTCTTTTCGCAGGCGGCACACTCCCCCGCCCTGCTCAGCTCGACCGGGCATTTTCTGGAAAAAGGGGCTTGACAAACCCGCCCAGATGTGCTATTATGTGTTTGGGAACTCATAACCGCAAAGGGAGGTGAACCGGAAAACATGAGCGACCAGAGAAGAAAGCACCCGGGCGGCAGACCGCGCCAGTATGAGCACCCGCTGACCGTTGATCTGAAAGTCAGAATAGACCAGCCGACGAACGACCGCTTGCAAGCATTCTGCGCCGACACCGGCACCCAGAGAACTACAGCAGTCCGTCAAAGCGTCGTGGAAATGCTCGACAGGTACGACCAGAGCAAAGACACCGGCAGCGGTGCCGACACGGGCAAAGCAAGCAGCAGCGGCGAAAGCCCGGACTTGAACAGCTTGCTTGACTTCTGAAAAGCAAAATGCAGGCTCCCCCAGCCGTGGAAAAGCAAGGGAACCTGCACCGAACCACAGGCAAAGCCGCCCGTGCTCAAATTTTATTATAGCATGAGCGCGGCGACTTTGTCAAGCCTATAAAATGGAGGTTTTGACGAATGAACGCCGAAAAAGTACAAGATATTATATGTGACCTTTTGTATTTGAGCGATAATGCGCAGGGCATTGTAACTGCATTGTATGAGCTGGCTTTGTGTGATGACCTTATGGAACCGGAGGACATGAGCAGCCACGACGAAAAGCGGATGCTGAAAGCATACGAACTTTTGCGGCTCCATAACACGAGCAGCCGCCTTGTATGCGTTTTGCGTGATACTCT
The DNA here is from genome assembly GCA_045129995.1 of Ruminococcus sp. Lineage (GTDB taxonomy): Bacteria > Bacillota > Clostridia > Oscillospirales > Acutalibacteraceae > Ruminococcoides. The sequence goes on from JBGUOX010000166.1 coordinate 3,255, forward strand.
GCAAAGCATTCACAAAGCTATTGAGGCCATTGACGCCGCGACAGTCGAAAAGCCCGACGGGATCCCAGGCACCGAAACCACCCCCCCGAAAAATTGCGCAAATGCGCGGAAATCGTGACTTTGTGGGGGTGTGTTGCATGAAATTGAATGAATCCCGGCTTGCAGTCGCTGCGGAACTCGAAAAGAAACTTGAACGGCTGAACACCGCAGCACGCTTTATTTACTCATACAGAGGAACCGACCGCGCAGAACTGCGGCGGCAAATCAAAGAACAACCGGAACGGGCATTAGATGCGCTTTATTCAGCAAATACGCTGCTGCTGCTTATGCGCTCGGAGTTTTTCGACTGCTGCGACCTTGCAGGCGACCTTGTGTATTCGCTCGAGAACGGCACAAAGTGCGTATTGATCCCCGAACCGGAGCCGATGCCCACAGGATCAGAAGCAGCTCCCACCGATCAGAGAGGGGGCGCGGCGAAATGACATTGAAACTTGACCGCAGCGACTGCAACCGGCTTTCAACGGCTTGCCTTGCCTTGCAGCAGTCGCTCGAGAATGAAGCAGCCGACCCGGCGACCAGCGCGGACCGGCGGACGATCGAACAGAGCAGCACCGGCTCGAGCACGAGCAGAACGAACTCTTGAAAACGGAGAACGAGCTGCTCCGGCAGGCAATCCGCCGACTTGAAAGCACCTTGCAGAAAGGAAAATGAACCGAAAGCCGCCGGGGAAAGGGAAAGGCAGCACAGCCGCTGCTCTCTCTTTTCACCGGCGGCATATCGCAGGATATAACCACATGAAAGGATCTGAACCCATGAAACACGCTGAATCATTCAATTTCAAGTATATGGCAGTATTCAGAAAGACGGCGGAAAAAGCCCGCCAATATCAGACACCGGAAGAAGCCGCCGAACTCGAGCAGATGCTGCACAGGCTTGACAGCGTGGAAGACGAAAGCGAAATACCAGAGCAGGAACGGGACAGGATCGCGGACAGGTGCGACGAAATAATCAGACTTTCGACGAACCGCCTAATCATGGACACATTCCCGCACGATCTCGAAACGCTCATGCAGGACGCTGAAAGCGACCTGATAGAGCTTGACCCGCAGCGAATCAAAGATGTATGGCTTGAACGCCGAAAGCAAATGTTCGGGAAGCTATTGCAGCAGCCTGAACCGGACGGACTAAGCAAAGAGGAAGCGGAAAAACTGATGGACGGCGACACCTTCACGCGCTCCGTTGTAGCCCGCTGCATGGAGCCTTATGTGCAGGCGTTTCTTGTGTTCGGTTACAAGCTGGAAATGCTCGAAATTCTGATTGAAAAGTACGACACAGCACAGCCGACAGAGCAAATGAAGCCAAAGAAGCCCCGCAGAATCCGCATAGATTCTTTACCGACGCAGCAGCTTTTCCCGCTTGACCCCGTGAATTATCAGCTTTCAGAGGGCTTGCTATCAACCGGAGCAACTGAGCCGGTCAATATGTTCATGAAGAAGAAGCGCACACCGGACGGAAAGCGGGTAAACGCTGGGCAAGTGCAAGTGTTCGTAACGATAGACGAGGACTTTGTGAAGTATTCGCAGCCGCTCGACGATGTGGACAGCTCCATTCTCCGAAATATATATACATTGGTAGACGCTGGGGAAATGCGGTTTAATTTGTCGCATATCTGGGCAATGACAGCAAGCGACGGTAAACGGCTGAGCAAGCAGAAAGCCCAAGAGCTGATAGAACGCATACACAGACTAATGCAAACAACCGTTTCTATTGACTGTCAGGCATACGCCAAAGCAAAGGGCATTGACTGCCCGCACATAATCACAGGGCAGATTTTGCCCGGCGTTTATCTCGATGTAGTCACGAACAAAAGCGGGGAGCCAATAGAAGCAAATATTAAATGCGCTCTCCCCGTCGAGGAATTCCCGTTGCTTTCTTTCTCGAGGATCACAAACGAAATAACAGCAATCCCGCTGCGAGCTGCGACGGTGTGCGGCTTGACAGGCGACAAAGTTTCAGCTCTAACGAACCGACGCATTATTATCCGGGAAATCCTGCTGCGCCGGATCTTTGGGCACCACAACAAGCCCGCTGACCAGGTTGTGAAGTTTTCCCGGATATACGAAAAAGTTAGCGCAGACAGCAAAATAGAAAAGCAGCGGGCACGGGACGACGCAAACAACCTGCTTTTAGAGTGGGTAGAGCAAGGCACTATATACGCATTTTCTTTTCGGAAAGTCGGCAAGAGCTTTGACGCTATTGTGATAGCAGCCAACAAAGAGGAAGTCAAAAATTTTCCGGGTTTGGGATGGTATGTGAAGCAGTGAAAAGCCGTCACTACTGCAAACTTTGTATACCACTATTGCAAACTTTGTATACTGAACACCCCCGGAAAAATAACACTTTTTTCCAGTATCTACGGCGATTTTGCGACATTTCCAAAAAATGCTAATGATATATAACGATATATCACGATACTAACCACGCTCCGCGCCCTGCTTGACGCGGGGCGGGCGTGGATGTAGAATAAGACCAGACCCGGCAGCAAGCATGAGTTGAAAGCCGCCGGGAAAAGGGAAAGGTGAACTTTATGCTTGAAATCAAATGGGACAAAGACGCGGAAAACCCTATTCACATAACGGCTAGCATGAACAATATGCTTGAATTGGAAAATGACCTGCTGAATATGAGCCGTCAACTTGTAATCGGGCTTTCTTCACTTCTTGCAGAGGACAGCGCGGAAAAGCTCGATATAGCGCACATTATACAAAAAATCGTTTCTGACGGTATGCAAGACGCTATAGACGACGAACTTTCACAATGAATTGCAACCACAGGAAAGCGAAAGAGAGGTGCCCACAGCTTGCAGCGGTACAACGACCAGACCAGGCAGACCGAGAGAGCCGACGAACGGCAAGCCCTGCGCCCGTTGCTGCGGCAATATCTAATCGGGCTGGGGATCAACCCGGACAAGAATTTCCGTTGCCTGAACCCGAACCACCCAGACCGCCACCCGTCGGCATACTACACGACCGGGCACAGGGTTATTTGCAGAGCCTGCGGGGCGCAGTATGATATATTTGACCTGATAGCCCTTGAAATGGGGCGACCTGCTGCGGATCGCGCAGTATTTGAGGAAGTCCGCAGACGGTACGGACAGAACCTTTCTTTTTCACCGGCGGCAGCTCAGAGCGGGAGCAGCTCGGGCAGGAATACCGGGCAGCCGCTGGGCTGGAACGACACAATCACGGCGGAGCTACCACCGCCACCGGCACCGCCCGAGGACTTCACGGAGTTTTTCCGGGAGTGCGCGGCGCGGATCACGGAGACGGACTACCCGCAGCGGCGCGGACTGACCGCCGAAACCTGCGCACGGTTCGGGCTGGGCTTTGCCCCGTCGTGGCACCACCCGAACAGCAAAATTCACACTCCCCGGCTGATAATCCCGACTTCACGGAGCAGCTACACGGCGCGGGATGTGCGGGGCTCAATACCGGAATATCAGCGAAATTACAAAAATCAGAAAGTCGGGCGGTCAAACCTTTACTTGCAAATGAACCTATACAAGCCCGGCGCGGCTTGTGTGATAGTCGAGGGAGAGCTGGACGCGCTCAGCATTGCCCAGAGCGGCGGCAGAGCCTGCGCCCTGCGGTCAATCACGAACACCGGGCAGCTGCTGCGGCTGCTCGAATGCAAGCCGCCTGCGGTTCCTCTTGCGCTGCTGCTCGATGCCGACACGCCGGGACAGACCGCACAGGCTCAGCTTGTGCAGGGCTTGCAGCGGCTGCGGCTCCCCTATTATGTGGGAACGATGCCCGAGGGATGCAAGGACGCAAACGACGCGCTCCGGCTATGCCCTGACCGCCTGAAATACCTTGTGGAGCAGTTACGACTATGAATGATTTTGACGAACTCATGAACTATACAGCGGAGCAGCTCATTCCGGGCGGTGTGTCGATCTCGGAAGCATTCCCGCCGATGCCGACGGCAGCACCGCCCGCCGATCAGAGCGGCGCACAACCGGCACCAGCTCCGCAGCAGCAACCACCGGAGCGGCAGCGGCTCGACTTCACGCGGTATTGTGTGGGGAACCGGCTTGACGCTCTCCGGCAGAAATTCGAGGACGGCGACAAAGTCAAGCCCATTGCAACCGGCTTTCCCCGGCTGGATGATCTCTTTTTCGGCGGAATGCGGGCGGGCTTGTATGTGCTTTCAGCGGTGCCCAGCTGGGGAAAGTCTGCTTTCTGCGGTCAGCTGACCGACACGGCAGCAGCAGCCGGGCGGAATGTGCTATACTTCACGCTCGAAATGAGCACCGAGGAACTTGCAGCCCGCAGCATATCGCGGGAAATGTACCTTGACGGGCTGATAGACAACCACCCGGAGCGGGCAAAAAGCGCGGTGCAAATCATGTACGGCACCCGCTGCGGGGAGTGGAGCGACGCGGAGCGCAGCGCACTTGACCGGGCATATACGCGCTATGCGCAGTATGCGGGGCGAATTTACATTTTCGAGGATGCCCAGACCGTCGAGGAACTGCGGGACATTGTGCGGGACTTCATAGAGCAGACACCGAACCAGCCGCCCCCGCTTGTGATCCTTGACTACCTGCAAATCATGCGACCGCCTGCGGATGCAAAAAGCACGGTCGAGGGGCTGGACAGGATCGCAACCGACCTGAAACGGCTTTCACGCGCTGCACAGTGCCCGCTTTTCGTGCTCTCGAGCGTGAACCGGGACAGCTACAAAGGCAGCGGCGGCACCAACAGCAGCGACAGCGGACTTGCAAGCGGGCGCGGCTCGGGTGCAATCGAGTTTAGCGCGGATGTGCTCATGCTGGGCACATGGCTGAAAGCCGTAACCGGCGACGGCAAATTTTCAGAATTCGAGGAACGGCGACGGGATCCCCGGCAAATTGCAATTAGAGTGCTAAAGAACCGCGCCGGACGCTGCGGGCAAGTCGAATTCGAGTATTTGCCCCGGGTCAATCACTTCACAGACAAACCATACGAGCCGCCAAAGGTGCCACAATTCGGCAGCGTGGTAGACGCTCAGGGGCGACCGCTCAACATTGCGAACGGAAGCCCCAGCGGGAAACGCAAGCGCAGATATGCAGGCACAAAGACCTACAACCCAGACCGGGACGAATTCGAGGACGAGGACGAATAAAAAAGACTTTTCTTTTCACCGGCGGCACTCTCCGGAAAATCTCACGCGCGACCGGCTCCGGTTTTGTCTACCCCGCCCCCGTTGTCCGTTTTCAGAGAAAAAGCCCCATTTTTGCCGGGGGGCGTTATGGGTTCCATATCTCCGCGAAAAATTCGAGCAGTGACGGTGTGTAGTCCGCTGCGGGACGATCAGCAGGGACTCCCCCCGGCTATCGACACCCAGAGCGACGGCAGCGGAAAACGGTGATAGGCGGCTTTTATATACACACCGGGATTTTCAGGAACTCACCCCCAGAAGCGCGGCACGCTCTCAGACGCTCAACAATGCGTTTTAAGAGGGGTTTGTGCTCAGCGCACAGTTTGACCAGAAAACACCCAGACCGACCACAGCGGGCGGGAAACCCCGCAAATTTTGCCTTTTAAGGCTCACCGAAAGGAGA